>NZ_KV819843.1:11614-65857 GCF_001815235.1 Pseudomonas sp. HMSC065H01
CTGGAACCACATCACCCGCTACCGCGGCGGCAACCTCAAGCGCACCATCGTCCAGGCCACCCCGCAGACCAACGGCAGCTTCACGCCGATCCGCTTCGAGGAGTCGGTGGCATTCCCGCAGAACATGCCCGACCTCGACCAGAGCAAGGCGGCCAACATCCTCACCTTCTTCAAGCAGCAGGTGACCGCGCCGGCGCGCCTGGCGGGCAACGTGCTGTTGGTCCACGAGACCCTCGACCAGGTCAAGGAGCCGCGCCTGGCCTGGGTCTACAACGCCGGCCAGCGCCGCGTGCGGCGCGCCCCGCAGGTGGCCTACGATGGCCCGGGCACCGCCGCCGACGGCCTGCGCACCTCGGATAACTTCGACATGTTCTCCGGCGCCCCGGACCGCTACGACTGGAAGCTGGTCGGCAAGCGCGAGATGTACATCCCCTACAACGCCTACAAGCTCAACGACCCGACCCTGAAGTACGGCGACATCATCAAGGCCGGGCACATCAACCAGGACCTGACCCGCTACGAGCTGCACCGGGTGTGGGAAGTGGTCGGCACGGTGAAGCCGGGTGAGCGGCACATCTACGCCAAGCGCCACATGTACATCGACGAGGACAGCTGGCAGATCGCCCTGGTCGACCACTACGACGGTCGCGGCCAGCTCTGGCGGGTCGGCGAGGGCCACGCGCAATACCACTACGACCAGAAGGTCGCCGGCTACACCCTGGAGGCGCTCTACGACGTGATCGCCGGTCGCTACCTGGCGCTGGGCATGAACAACGAGGAGAAGCGCGGCTACGAGTTCGGCTTCAAGGCCTCGTCCGCCGACTACACCCCGGCCGCCCTGCGCAACGCCGGGGTACGCTGAGTCCCGGCCAGTCGCGACGAGCGTGTCGGCTTGTGCCGACGCGCTCGTTCGTTATGACGGCCCATCACCCGGCGCAATCATCGTTCAGCAGCGGGGCAGGCGCGGTCTAGGCTCCCGGCAAGGCGCTTCGACAGAACAAGAGCACTGCCATGACCGAGCCGACCGAGCTGCCCGCCGCCTTGCCGCGGCTGCCGCCGCAGCACCTGCCGCGGCCCCGTTTGCACCAGCCGCTGCTGCGCGGCGAATGCCGCCTGCGACTGCTCTGCGCGCCCGCCGGCAGCGGCAAGACCGTTCTCCTCGGAGAATGCGCGCGGCGGGCGCCGCCTGGCGTGCAGGTGGTCTGGCTGGCGCTGGGCGGGGACGCGCTGGACCCCGCGACCTTCCGCCGCCGCCTGGCCGGCGCCCTCGGCTTGGCCGAGGACAGCGACGAAGCGCAGCTGTGCCGGCGGCTGCGTAACGCTTCCGCGCTGTGGCTGCTGCTCGACGATTACCCACGGCACCCCGACCCCGCCCTCGACGCCTGCCTCGATCGCCTGTTGAGCGCGGCCTCGCCACGGGTGGGCTGGTGGCTGGCGAGCCGGCGGCGGCCGCAGTGCAACCTGGCGCGGTTGCTGCTGGAAGGGGAGTTGCTGGAGGTCGACGGCGGCCTGCTGGCGTTCGATGCCGACGAGGTCGCCGAACTGCTCCGCCTGCACGGGCGCAGCGCCGATGCCGCTACGGCCGGGACACTGCTGGAACGCAGCGGCGGTTGGTGCGCCGCGTTGCGCTTGCGCCTGCTGGTCGGCGAAGAGACGGCCGGACCGTTGTTGCAGGAATACCTCCAGCACGAGTTGCTCGACGAGCTGCCGCCGCCGCTGGCCGACGCCGCGCGTGCCCTGGCCTGGCTGCCGCAAGTCGGTCCGGAGCTGTTCCGCCGGCTGTTCGAGGAGCTGCCCCACGGGCTGGACGACCTGTTGGCGCGGGGCTTCCCCCTGCTGGCCGATGCGAACCAGCGCTACAGCCTGCCGCCGGCGATCCGCGAGGCCTGGCGCGAAGCGCCACAGCGCCCGCAGCGGGACTTCCACCGGGAAGCCTGCGAATGGTTCGCCGAACACGGCGAGACCCGCGAGGCGGTCGACCAGGCGCTGGCCGCCGACGAACCGGAAACCGCCGCCGGATTGTTGCAGAAGCTCACCGAGGAGCAATTGCTGCACGGCCACAACATCGGCATGGTCCTGGCCCTGCGCGACGAACTGCCGGCGGCGCTGCTGGCCAGCACGCCGCGCCTGGTGATCCTGAATGCCTGGGCGCTGCTCTACGCCGGACGCCTGGCCGAAGCCGAGGACTGCATCGGCCAGTTGGCGCGCTTCCTGCCGATGCCCTCGGCGTCCCGCCAGCGGGTGCTGCTGGCGCAATGGCAGGGCTTGTTCGGGATCCTCCTGCACTGCCGCGGCGAGCGCGGCGCCGCCGACTACCTGCGCGAGGCGCTGGAGCAACTGCCGGAGGACGCCTGGTCGCAGGGACTGATCTGCCGCTCGGCGCTGATGCAACTGGCGATGATCGAGGGGCGGATGGACCAGGCGCGGTTGATCGGCCGCGATGCCTTGCGCCTGGCGCGCGAGCACGACAGCCTGATCTTCGAGGCGCTGATCGAACTGGAGCGGGCGCAGTGGCTGGAGCAGCGCGGCGAACTGCTGCGCGCGGAAGGCGTCCTCGATCGCGCCCAGCGCTACCTGGAGGACCTCGGCCAGCAGGGCAGCCCGATGCTCGGCCGGATCGCCCTGCGCCGCGCGCGCCTGTGCCTGCAGCAGGGCCGCGAGGTCGAGGCCGGGCACTGGTATCGGCTGGGGCTGGAGCAGGCACGGGAGAATCTCGATCCCTGGGCGCTCTACGGCTACCTGGGACTGGCCTTGCTGGAAGCCGGGCAGGGCGACCTGGACGCGGCGTTCAACCGCCTGCTGGAGGTCGAGCGGCTGATGCAGCAGCGCCATGTCCCCGATCCGCTGTATCGCGGCGCGCTGCTGCTGGTCAGCTCCGCCCTGACCCTGCAGCAGGGAAGGCCGGCGCAGGCGCGGGAGATCCTGCTGCGGGTCCGCGCCTACTTCCAGCCGGGACGGGCGCGCCTGTCGCCGCCCTCCGAACCGGAGCTGGAAGCGCGGGTAGAGCACCAATTGGCACTGGCCGAACTCTACAGCGGCGAGGCAGCCGCCGCCGAAGCGCGGCTGCGCGGGCTGCTCGCCATTCTCGAGGCGCAGGGGCGGCAGACGCTGCTTTGCGAAGTGCGCATGGGTATCGCCGAGTGCCAGTTCCTCTCCGGACAATTGCCCCAGGCCCAGCAGACCCTGCGCAGCGGCCTGGAACTGGCGGAGCGGCTAGGCCTGCAACTGCCGCAGCGGCGACTGCGGGATCGCCAGCCGCAACTGTTCGCCGCCCTGCCGGGGGAAGAAGAGGAGGGGCTCAGTCCGCTCAGTTGTCGGGAGCTGGCGGTGCTCGGCCTGATCGCCCAGGGCTGCTCCAACCAGGAGATCGGCGAGCAACTGTTCATTTCCCTGCACACGGTGAAGACCCACGCCCGGCGGATCAACGGCAAGCTCGGGGTGGCCCGCCGGACCCAGGCGGTGGCGCGGGCCAAGGCCCTCGGCCTGCTCGCCTGAGCGGCCTCAGTGCAGGGCGCGGCCGGTCGGCGGGGCGAGTTCGCCCAGGCGCTGGCCGAGGCGCAGTTGCTCGGTGGGATCGTCGCTGAGCAAGAGCGCGCGTTCCAGGTCGTAGCGTTCCGCCTGCGGGCAATCCAGTTGCCGATAGAGGCCGGCGCGGGCCTCGTGGTCGGCGGCGCCCACCGGGCCGAGTTCGATCACCCGCTGGGCATCCTTCAGCGCGGCCAGCGGCTCGCCGGCGGCGCTGTGCAGTTGTCGCAGGTTGCGCGACAGACGCTGGAGGATTTCCCCGGGAGAGGCCTGCTTCAGGTAGGCGGCTTGCAGCTCGCTCTTCGGCCCCTGCAGGCGCAGCAGCAGTTCGCGGCAGTCGGTGGGATAGAGGCGCCGTCCGGTGGCCGGGTCGAGCAGATGGTCGGCCTGCGGCACGCGCAGCAGGAAGCGTCCCGGGAAGTTCACTCCGACCAGCGGAATGTCCAGCCGCCGCGCCAGTTCCATGGCCACCAGCGCCAGCGACAACGGCTGTCCCTGGCGCCGCTGCAGCACCAGCGGAAGCAGGGCCGAGCGCGGTTGCAGGGGGAAGTCGTCGTCTTCGCAGAAACCCTGTTCGCTCATTCGCCGCAGCAACCCCTGGGCGCGCTCGCTGGCCGAGGCGCGGTCGTCCAGGCTGGCGCCGATCTGCCGGACGAGTTCGTCGAGCTCGCGCAGGGCGTGGGCGGGCGAATACGCCGGGAGGTGCTCCGCGGCGATCCACAGGGCCGCCTTGAACAGCGCTGGCGGTTCCTGGGCGAGACAATCGAGGCAGGCTTGACGCGGGTCCATGGCTTTCCTCCTGGTGCGCCTGGATCGCTGCGGACGGGCCGTTCGGAGCACGCCGGGGCCGGTTTCGAGCGGGCGGACCCCAAGGTTGTAACCGTCCGCCGAAGCTTCGTCCAGTACCCGGCTCGGCGAGCGCCGCCGCCTGGTCGTCGGCCTTGCGGGCGTTTCGCCGACGCCTGCCTATACTGAAGGTGCCGGGCGGCAACGGCCCGGCCCGGACAACAAGCAGCAAGCAGGGGAGCCCCAGCATGTTCGACATGATGGACGCGGCCCGGCTCGAGGGTCTCCACCTCGCCCAAGACCCGGCCACGGGACTCAAGGCCATTATCGCCATCCACAGCACGCGACTCGGCCCGGCGCTGGGTGGTTGTCGCTACCTGCCTTACCCCAACGACGAAGCCGCCATCGGCGACGCCATCCGCCTGGCCCAGGGCATGAGCTACAAGGCGGCCCTGGCCGGGCTGGAGCAGGGCGGCGGCAAGGCGGTGATCATCCGCCCGCCGCACCTGGACAATCGCGGCGCGCTGTTCGAGGCCTTCGGGCGCTTCATCGAAAGCCTCGGCGGACGCTACATCACTGCGGTGGACAGCGGTACCTCCTGCGCCGACATGGACTGCATCGCCCAGCAGACCCGCCACGTCACCAGCACCACCCAGGCCGGCGACCCCTCGCCGCATACCGCCCTCGGCGTGTTCGCCGGGATTCGCGCCAGCGCCCAGGCGCGCCTCGGCAGCGACGACCTGGAAGGCCTGCGGGTCGCGGTGCAGGGGCTCGGCCACGTCGGCTACGCATTGGCCGAGCAACTGGCGGCGGTCGGCGCCGAGTTGCTGGTCTGCGACCTCGATCCCGGCCGGGTGCAACTGGCCGTCGAGCAGCTCGGTGCCCATCCGCTGGCGCCGGAGGCATTGCTCTCCACCCCTTGCGACATCCTCGCGCCCTGCGGCCTGGGCGGCGTGCTCACCAGTCAGAGCGTCAGCCAGTTGCGCTGCGCGGCGGTGGCCGGGGCGGCGAACAACCAGTTGGAGCGGCCGGAGGTCGCCGACGAGCTGGAGGCGCGCGGCATCCTCTATGCGCCGGACTACGTGATCAACTCCGGCGGCCTGATCTACGTCGCCCTCAAGCACCGCGGCGCCGATCCGCACAGCATCACCGCGCACCTGGCGCGGATTCCCGCGCGGCTCACCGAGATCTATGCCCATGCCCAGGCCGACCACCAGTCGCCGGCGCGGATCGCCGACCGTCTGGCGGAACGGATTCTCTACGGCCCGCAGTGACGGGCCGGCGTTTCCGGCGAGGCCGCCAGCGGGCCTCGCCAGCGGCAGTGCGGGCCACCCCCGCCGCGCCGCGCGTGCACGCCGCCACCCGCGGCGCGACCCTGAGCGGCACGCCTACCCGGCGTGCGGAGGAGGTTTGCGATGGTTCACAACCGGATCGACCCGCCTTTCACCCGCTACCTCGACAGCGACGGTCGGCCCCTCGGCGAGTTGCCCGCCTGGGCCGGCGACAGCGATGCGCTGGTCGGCCTCTACCGGCAGATGCTCCTGACCCGCCTGTTCGACCAGAAGGCGGTGGCCCTCCAGCGTACCGGGCGGATCGGCACCTATGCGCCAACCCTCGGCCAGGAAGCCATCGGCGTGGCCATCGGCAGCCAGATGCGCGCCGAGGACGTGCTGGTGCCGTATTACCGCGATACCGCCGTGCAATTGATGCGCGGCGTGCGCATGGAGGACATCCTCCTCTACTGGGGCGGCGACGAGCGCGGCAGCGACTACGCCGAACCGCTGGCGGCGCAGGACTTTCCCATTTGCGTGCCGATCGCCACCCAGGCCCTGCATGCCTGCGGGGTCGCCTCGGCGTTCCGCATCCGCGGCGAACACCGGGTGGCGGTGACCACCTGCGGCGACGGCGCCACCAGCAAGGGCGATTTCCTCGAGGCGCTGAACGTGGCGGGCGCCTGGCAGTTGCCGGTGCTCTTCGTGGTCAACAACAACCAGTGGGCGATCTCGGTGCCGCGGCGCATCCAGTGCGGCGCGCCGACCCTGGCGGAGAAGGCGGTGGGTGCCGGCTTCCCCGGCGAACAGGTGGACGGCAACGACGTGCTGGCGGTCGCCGAACGCGTCCGCGCGGCCCTGGAGCGCGCGCGCCAGGGCAAGGGGCCGACCCTGCTGGAGTGCATCAGCTATCGCCTGTGCGACCACACCACGGCCGACGACGCCAGCCGCTACCGTTCCGCCGAGGAGGTCAACCAGGCCTGGCGCGAGGAGCCGATCAAGCGCCTGCGCGCCTTCCTCGCCGGCCGCGGCCAGTGGGACGAGGAGCGCGAGCAGGCGCTGGTGGGCGAGTGCCAGGCGCGGGTGCAGGAGGCGGTGGAGCGTTTCGAGACGTTCGCCGCGCAGGCGCCGCAGGCACTGTTCGAGCATGTCTACGCGCGCTGGCCGGCGGTCCTGGAGGAGCAGCGCGAGCAATTGCTGGAGCGCGCCGCGCGGCGGCAGGGAGGGGCCGAACATGAATGAGCGCAACGGCGAAGCGAAACGCCTGGCCCTTCTGGAGGCGGTCAACCTGGCGTTGCACCGGGCCATGGCCGAGGACGAGACGGTGGTGGTGCTGGGCGAAGACGTCGGGGTCAACGGCGGGGTGTTTCGCGCCACCCTCGGCCTGCGCGAGCGCTTCGGCTTCAAGCGGGTGCTGGATACGCCGCTGGCGGAGAACATGATCGCCGGGCTGTCCATCGGCATGGCCGCCCAGGGCCTGAAGCCGGTGATGGAGATCCAGTTCATGGGCTTCATCTACGCCGCCATGGAGCAACTGGTGTCCCATGCCAGCCGCCTGCGCAATCGCACCCGCGGCCGCCTGGCCTGCCCGTTGGTGCTGCGCACGCCGATGGGCGCGGGGATCCGCGCGCCGGAGCACCACAGCGAGGCGACCGAGGCGATGTTCGCGCACATCCCCGGCGTCCGCGTGCTGGTGCCGTCGTCGCCGGCGCGGGCCTACGGCCTGCTCCTGGCGGCGATCGACGATCCCGATCCGGTGATCTTCCTCGAGCCGACCCGGCTCTACCGGATGAACCCGCAGCCGCTGGCGGACGACGCCCGGCGCCTGCCGCTGGACAGTTGCTTCACCCTTCGCGAAGGCGGCGACCTGACCCTGGTCAGCTGGGGCGCCAGCGTCCACGAGACCCAGCAGGCCGCCGAGCGCCTGGCGCAGCGCGGCATCGAGGCCGAAGTGATCGACGTCGCCTGCCTCAAGCCGCTCGACCTCGACACCCTCGAAGCCTCGGTGCGCAAGACCGGTCGCTGCGTGATCGTCCATGAGGCGCCGAAGAGTGGCGGCCTCGGCGGGGAAATCGCCGCGAGCCTCTACGAGCGTGTCCTGTTCGACCTGCGGGCGCCGATCCAGCGGGTCGCCGCGGCCGATATCCCGCCGCCGCTGTACCGCCTGGAAGCGCTGTACATGCCCGCCGTGGAGGACATCCTGGCGGCCTGCGACACCGTGCTCGGCTACGCCTGAGCCAAGGGGAGACGACCATGAAGCACTTCAAGCTGCCCGACCTGGGCGAGGGCCTGCAGGAAGCGGAAATCGTCGAATGGCACGTCAAGGCCGGCGACAGCGTGCGCGCCGACCAGCGCCTGGTCTCGGTGGAAACCGCCAAGGCGCTGGTGGACATCCCTGCGCCCTACGATGGGGTGGTGGGCAAGCTGTTCGGCGCCGAGGGCGACATCCTCCACGTCGGCGAACCGCTGGTGGGCTTCGAGGGCGAGGAGGCGGACGCCGGTACCGTGGTGGGGCGCCTGGAGGGCGGCGGTAGCGCCCTGGAGGACCGTTTCTTCATCGGCGCCGCACCGTCCACCCGCGAACACCTGGCACCGCGCGCGACCCCGGCGGTGCGCCAGTTCGCCCGCCAGCAGGGCGTCGAACTGGCCGGCCTGAGCGGCTCCGGCCCGGATGGCCTGATCACCCGCGCCGACGTCGAGGCCGCCGCCCAGGGCGCCCGCGAACGCTTCGGCGGCGAGCGCTTGCGCGGGGTACGGCGGAGCATGGCGCTGAACATGGCGCGCTCGCATGCCGAGGTGGTGCCGGTGACGATCTACGGCGACGCCGACCTGCATCGCTGGAAGACCGCACGCGACCCGTTGATCCGCCTGGCCCAGGCGCTGGCCGAGGCCTGTCGCGCCGAGCCGACCCTCAACGCCTGGTTCGATGGCGCCTCGTTGTCGCTGAAACTGCATGAGCGGCTCGACCTGGGGATCGCCGTGGACACCCCGGACGGCCTGTTCGTGCCGGTGCTGCGCGACGTCGGTGCGCGTTCGGCGGAGGACCTGCGCGCCGGTATGCGGCGCCTGCGCGAAGACGTCCAGGCACGCTCGATCCCGCCGGCGGAAATGCTCGGCGCGACCCTGACCCTATCCAACTTCGGCACCCTGTTCGGCCGCTACGCCAACCCCGTGGTGGTGCCGCCGCAGGTGGCCATCCTCGGCGCCGGCGGCATCCGCGACGAAGTAGTGGCCTGGCGCGGCGAGATGGCGATCCACCCGATCCTGCCGCTCTCGCTGAGCTTCGATCACCGCGCGGCCACCGGTGGCGAGGCGGCGCGTTTCCTCAAGGTACTGGTGAACGCCCTGGAGCAACCCGACGGCTGATCAGCGCCGGTGCTCCAGCCACCACGCCAGCAGCGCGCCGAGGGCGTAGGCGAGCAGGTCGAAGCCGTCGGCGGTGCTGCCGAGAACGATGCGCAGCACGGGGCTGGAGAATTGCCAATGCAGTTGCGCCGCCAGGTACTGGCCCAGTTCCAGCAGCGCGCCGACGGCAAAGGCGGCGGATGCCAGCCAGGCGGCCGGCGCCCTGAGCGCACTGCCCATCAGGTAGTAGAGCCAGACCACCGCCAGCAGGTCGCCGCCGAAGCTGCGTATCCAGCCCCAATGCCGGCCCAGGGTGGCGAGCAGGACCAGCAGGCCGAACAGCAGCAGTGCCAGCAGCAGGCTGCGCCGGTCCAGGCGCCAGCGTCGGGAGCGGACGGGGGAGGCGGGGAGAGCGGGCATGGGGCCTTCCTGGTCGATGGGGGTCGGACAAGCGCCGCGCGGACTCAGCGGCGTCGCAGGCTGGCGAGCAACTGCTCGATGAAGGCGTCGCTGCCGGAGCTGTCGAGGTAGTGCACCTGGGGACCGTCGAGCAGGTAGAGCGCGTGGTAGGGCTTGCCGGCCTGGCTGCCGCGCAGGCGATAGACCTCGGTGCCGGCCACGCGGTAGCGGCTGGCGCTGGCGCGCCGGTCGCACAGGCCGAGGGCCTGGCGCTGCGCCTGGAGACGCTCGCGCTCGGCGTCGGGCAGGCCGTCCAGCGGCAGGGCTCCGAAGAGCAGGCGAACCTGTCGCGGAAGGTCGAGCCGTTCGCCCTCGTCCGCGCCCATCTCGTTGCCTTCGAGCAGGCGATGGGCGAGGTAATGACCCTCGGCGTAGCGGGCGATCAGCAGGTCGCCGCTGTGCAGCAGGGTGGCGGGGGCCCGTTGCAGGTCGAGTTGCAGTCTGCCGGTGCCGCCCAGGGCCAGGACCTGCGCGGCGCCGGCAGAGGCTGCCGGTGTCTCGGCGTCCGTGGCCCGGAATGGGCAGGCGAGGGCAGGGGCGCCGGCGAGGCCGAGGAGGACGCACAGCAGGCCGGCAAGTTGTCGCGGCATGTTTCGGCTCCTTGCGCTTTGCTTGCAGCGGCGGCTCATTCGTCCGCGGCGTTTTCCTCGAACAGTTCGTTGAGGGCGTCCGGCTGGTTCTTGAAGGCGCGGGCGAAGGCGTCGCGGTTCTTCGCCATGAAGATGCCGAGTTCTTCCACCTGTTCCTCCTTCAGCGACGGCACCGCCTTCTGCAGCACCTCGGCCAGCGTTTCCGCCAGCTCCAGCATCTTGTCGTAACGATCGGCTTCAGCCTTGTCCATGAACAAACGCTCCTGATCCCGGCTGCTGCGGTACACCACTTCGACGGCCATTCATCACCTCTGTGCCTTCTGAGTCGCAAGGTTGCTTTGACTGGTTATCCATACAGTATATGGCGTCTTGCCGTCCGTGGATAGCGCCAGGATTGCTGGCGCATTGCCGGGGCGGTCGTCGTCTGACAGAAATGTCACGCCGGGCTCATGAGCCTGACAGTCTCCGCAGCGTAGTTTCAGGCTGAACGTTCTACCAAGGAGACATCCTCATGAGAGTGATCCCGTTGGCACTTGTCGCGCTGCTCGGCCTGGCACCGCTGGCCCAGGCGCAGCAGCAGCCCTACGGACCCAACCCGGACTCGAAATCGCTCCGCCAGCATTACGTGGAAGGGCGCCTGGACATCGCCCGGGTGATCTACAAGACCGACCTGTGGAGCGCCTGTGGGATCGTCCCGGCGCGCCTGGTCTACGAGGACTCGCAGGGCGAGCGGCATACCGTCGAGTACAAGGCCTGGGGCAGCGGTTGCAGCGGCAATTGAGCGAACCCGGCGCGGCACGGGCCGCGCCGGGTTTTCCTCGGCTCCCGCGCTTCTGCTAAGGTTGCGCGCCTGCCGCCCGTTGCGCGGCGCATACCTTCCGCCCCGCAAGGATGCCCGGCATGCAAGACCTCGGTTTCGCCCTCCTGCTCATCGGCTACGTCTGGTCCGTGGCCAGCGGCGGCCGCCGTTCGATCCCCTGCGCATTGCTCTGCCTGCTGCTGTTTCCGCTGGCGCAACTGGCCTTCGCCATCAACGACGCGCCGATGCGCCCGCCGCTGGCGCTGGCGGCCTTTGGCGCGGGCCTGGCCTACCTCGGCGGCGGCTCGGTGTTCGGCTGAGCCCGGCATCTCACAAGAATACGATTGAAAATCATTATCATAAAAAATATGCTGCTGCCCTTCTGAAAGGACGTGGGTGGATGCGCCGTTGGCGGAGCAGGATCTCAAGGCACTGTTTCTCAGGCATGCGCGGCAGTTGCAGTCGTATCTGTTGCGCAAGACCCGCGATCCGCACCTGGCGGCGGACCTGGCGCAGGAAAGCTTCCTGCGCCTGGCCGAGCAGCGGCACAAGGAGCCGATCGAGCATGTCGACGCCTATCTCTACCGCACCGCGCACAACCTCACCATCGACCATTACCGGCAGGAACGGCGGCGCCGCACCGAGACCCGCCCCAACGACGACCTCGCCGGGTTCGTCGCCGACCAGCCCGGCCCCGAGGAGTCCGCGGTGGATGCCGATGCGCTTGCCCGCCTGCGCGAGATAGTCGCCGAACTGCCGCCGCGCACCCGTGAGATCTTCCGTCTCAACCGTCTGGAGGGGCTGACCCATGCCGAGGTGGCGAGACGCCTGGAAATCTCCGATAGCTCGGTGCAGAAGCACCTGGCCCGCGCCCTGGCCCATGTGATGCAGGCACTCGAGGATTCCCGCTGAATGGATTACCGAGTCTTGCCGGTTCGCGCGTCTGAACCTCTATAACGACCAACGAGAGCCGCACGTGAACAGCCCCCAGGAACAACAGCAGATCCGCCAGCAGGCCGCCGAATGGGCGATCCGCCTGGACGGCGGCGACCTCGACCGGTCCCGGCGCGAAGCGCTGGACGGCTGGCTGGCGGCCGACCCCCGGCACCGGGCCGCGCTGGCGCTGGCGCAACGGACCTGGAAACAGCTGGGATCGCTGGCCGAACCGCGGACGATGGTTCAGACGCCGGTCGCCAGCGCGCCGCGCCGCGCCGGGGGGCGGCGCAAGGGCTGGCGCGGCTGGGCCGCGGCGGCGGCGGTGCTGCTGGCCCTGGGCAGCGCCTGGAACGAACGCGACGCCGGCGTGAGCTGGCTGGCCGACCACTCTACCGGCAAGGGCGAGGTACGCATCCTGCGGCTGGTGGATGGCAGCGAGGTCGAACTGGACGCACAGAGCGCCATCGATGTCGCCTACGACAGCCGCGAGCGACGGGTGCGCCTGCTCGAAGGCAGCGCGATCTTCCGCGCCGCCCCCCGCGCGGGCCGGGAGACCCGGCCCTTCGTGGTGGAAAGCGCCGGCGGCAGCACTCGCGCGCTGGGTACTCGGTTCCTGGTCAGCCGCAACGACGACGGCAGCGTCCAGGTCGGGGTGCTCGAACACCGCGTCGCGGTGGCCCTGGCGCATCCGCGCACGGGGACCGTCGGGCGCCGCGAGCTGGGCGAGGGCGAGAGCCTGCGCTACAGCGCGGAGGGCGGCGTCGAGGCGCCGCTGGGCGGTCGCCTCGACGACCTGACCAGTTGGCGGCGCGGCCTGCTGGTCTTCGACGAGCAGCCGCTGGGCGAGGTGGTGGCGCGCCTCAATCGTTACCGGCCGGGGCATTTGCTGGTGGCTCCCGGTGCGTTGGCGCAGCGGCGGGTCAGCGGCGTATTCCGGGTCGCCGACCTGGAGGCCTCGTTGCAGTCGATCAGCGATGAGCTGGGAGTGCGCAGCCTGGGCCTGGCGGGAGTGACGCTGCTGTACTGAGCGGCGCGATCGCTTCCGAGAGCCTCGACCACGGGCCGGGCAGTCGCCCCGCGCGCTTGTTCCGGCAGGGGCCGGGAAGCGCATTTTCGAGCCGTGGATCCCGCCGGCGAAAAATTTTCTCGATTTCCGTTACTGACTTTCCCTGCCTCCATCGTTCTCTTAACGAGACTGATTCTTATTACACAAAACGATGGAGTGTAGGCGCTGTCATGAAACATCGTGGATGGAGTGCCGTGCGAGGCGGTCGCAAGGGGGCGCAACTGGCCCTGGGGCTGGGCCTGGTCCTGCTGGGAACGGCCGCGCTACCGCTGCATGCGCAAGACGGGGCGGACTCGGCGAGCCAGCAGCAGACCGCGCTGCGCCGGGTCCGGCTGGACATCCCGGCACAACCGCTGAACCGCGCCCTGCTGCGATTCGCCGAGCAGGCCGGGGTCCAGGTGTTCTTCGACAGCCAGCGTTTCGCCGGTCTCGGCAGCGCGGCGGTGCACGGCGAATACTTGCTGGCCGACGGCCTGAGCCAGATGCTCCAGGGCAGCCCGGTGGAATACCGCTTCTCCGGCAAGGACCAATTGAGCCTGATCCGCGTCAGCCAGGACGACCTGGTGCAGATGTCGCCCTCGGTGATCTCCGCCGCGCGTCCGGACGACTGGGTCTACCAGACGCCGCATTCGGTCAGCGTGATCGGCCGCGAGCAGATCGAGCGCAACCCGCCGCGGCATGCCGCCGACATGCTCGAGGAAACCCCCGGGGTGTACTCCTCGGTGAGCCAGCAGGACCCCGGCCTGTCGGTGAACATCCGTGGCATCCAGGACTACGGGCGGGTCAACATGTCGGTCGACGGCATGCGCCAGAACTACCAGCAGAGCGGCCACCAGCAGCGCAACGGGACGCTCTACGTCGATCCCGAGCTGCTCAGCGAGGTGGTCATCGACAAGGGCGCCAGCTCGGCCATGGGCGGCGCCGGGGTGATCGGCGGGATCGCCAACTTCCGCACCCTGGAGGCCCGCGACCTGGTCAGGCCGGGCAAGCAGGTCGGTGGCCGGGTGCGCCTCACCAGCGGCCTGGGCGGCGACGCCAATGGCACCCACTTCATCGGCAGCGCGGCCTTCGCCATCGGCACCGAGGTCTGGGACATGCTGGTCGCCGCCAGCGAGCGCCACCTGGGCGACTACGACCCGGGGACCAAGGGCAGCATTGGCGAGCTGCGCACCGGCGCCTGGTTCAATCCCGAGGCCGGGCAGCGGGTCAAGCATTCGCCGGTGGCCTACTCCGGCTATGTGATGCGCTCGCGACTGGCCAAGCTTGGCGTCGCCCTGCCGCAGGACCAGCGCCTGCAGTTCAGCTACCTGACCACCCAGGTGTCCTACGACGACGCCAACATGCTCAACACCGAGAACCAGGCGCTCTGGGAAAAGCTCGGCAGCAGCGACGTGCGTGCGCAGAACTTCGCCATCGACTACGGCTACGCGCCGGACAACCCGTTGGTGGACTTCAAGGCCAAGCTCTACTACGTCGACAACCGCAACCGCCAGCAGACCCTGCAACGCGGTATCACCCCCGGCTACTCGATCACCTACCAGACCGACACCTACGGCGCGCAGGCGCAGAACACCTCGACCTTCGCTCTCGACGATCTCTCCACGCTGCGCGCCAACTATGGCCTGGAGTTCTTCTACGACAAGGTGCGGCCGGACTCCAGCCAGCCGCGGGCGAGCACCTCGGCGGTCGGCTTCCCTGCGGCCGAAGGCATGACCCCCAAGGGCGACCGCGCCCTCGGTAGCCTGTTCGCCCGTCTCGACTACGACTACGACGACTGGCTCAACCTCAACGCCGGGCTGCGTTACGACCGCTACCGCCTGCGCGGCGACACCGGCTTCAACGCGCGCACCTTCATCCTTGGCACCACCCGGCAGACCGACATGCCGCTGCAATACGCCGTCGACCGCGAGGAGGGGCGCTTCTCGCCGACCTTCGGCCTGTCGGTCAAGCCCGGTGTCGACTGGTTGCAGCTGTTCGCCACCTACGGCAAGGGCTGGCGCCCGCCGGCAGTGACCGAGAGCCTGATCACCGGCCGCCCCCACGGCGGCGGCGCGGAAAACATGTACCCCAACCCGTTCCTCAGTCCGGAGCGCTCGAAGGCCTGGGAAGTCGGCTTCAACGTGCTGAAGGAGAACCTCTGGTTCAGCGACGACCGCCTGGGCCTGAAGGTCGCCTACTTCGACACCCGGGTCGACGACTTCATCTTCATGGGCATGGGCATGCAGCCGCCGGGCTACGGCATGGCCGGGATCGGCAACAGCGCCTACGTCAACAACCTCGACAGCACGCGCTTCCGTGGCGTCGAGTACCAGCTCGACTACGATGCCGGGCTGGCCTACGGGCAGCTCTCCTACACGCACATGATCGGCAGCAACGACTTCTGTTCGAAGACCGCCTGGCTCGGTGGCGTCACCCAGACGGTGAAGGGCAGCGGTCGCCGCCCGCCGGTGATCGACATGCGGCCGGACGAGCAGGCCAACGCCGCCACCCATTGCAGCGCGGTGCTCGGCTCCGCCGAACACATGCCGATGGACCGCGGCTCGCTGACCCTGGGCATGCGCTTCTTCGACCGCAGGCTGGACGTCGGCGCCCGTGCCCGCTACAGCGAAGGCTACTCGGTGGCTGGCGGCGCCACGGTGTCGCAGGCCGGCGTGTACCCGGCGGACTGGAAGGAATACACCGTCTACGACCTGTACGGCAGCTACCGGGTGAGCGATGAACTGACCCTGCGCCTGGCCATGGAGAACGTCACCGACCGCGCCTACCTGGTGCCGCTGGGCGACGTGCTGGCCTTCACCCTCGGTCGCGGGCGGACCCTGCAAGGCACCCTCGAATACCAGTTCTGACCCCCGTTTTGCCCAGTGAAGGGCAAAACCGGAGCGGGCATCCGTGCGCTCCGGCATTCACCACTCGTTGAATTGGAGTTTTGGCATGAGCATTTCGATTTCCTACAGCACCACCTACAGCGGCTGGACCGTAGCGGATTACCTGGCGGACTGGTCGGCCTACTTCGGCGACGTCAACCATCGTCCGGGCCAGGTGGTGGACGGCAGCAATACCGGCGGCTTCAACCCCGGTCCGTTCGACGGCAGCCAGTACGCGCTGAAGAGCACCGCCAGCGACGCGGCCTTCATCGCCGGCGGCGACCTCCACTACACCCTGTTCAGCAACCCCAGCCACACCCTGTGGGGCAAGCTGGACAGCATCGCCCTCGGCGACACCCTGACCGGCGGCGCCTCCAGCGGTGGCTACGCCCTGGACAGCCAGGAGGTGAGCTTCAGCAACCTGGGCCTGGATTCGCCGATCGCCCAGGGCCGCGACGGCACCGTGCACAAGGTGGTCTACGGCCTGATGAGCGGTGACAGCAGCGCCCTGCAGGGGCAGATCGACGCGCTGCTGAAAGCGGTCGACCCGAGCCTGTCGATCAACTCCACCTTCGACCAGTTGGCCGCGGCCGGCGTCGCCCATGCCACCCCGGCTGCGGCAGCGGCGGAAATCGGCGTGGTCGGCGTGCAGGAACTGCCGCACGACCTGGCCCTGGCGGCCTGAGCAACTGTCCACGATAGCGTTCGTGGACTGCTTGCGCTAAAGGCCGGAGAGGAGTTGGCGCTCCTCTCCGGCGCGCGAACCGCCGTCGCTGCGCCTCGCACCCGTGGCGACGGCGGCCCCCGGATTGTTCCTCCGCCGGCCGTGCCCGGCAAGCGGAGACTGCCGCAATGTCCTCCGGGCCCGCTCGCGGCCCGGACACCCACAGGACCCGACTCCGATGAAGCTCCGGCCGGCCTCGCCGCGCAATGAAATCCTCGCCACCCTCGGCCGCTTCCGCCCGGCGCTGCGCAGCGTCGCGCTGTTCACCGCGGTGATCAACCTGCTGATGCTGGCGCCGTCGCTGTACATGCTGCAGGTCTACGACCGGGTACTCGGCTCCGGCAACCACATGACCCTGCTGATGCTGACCCTCATGGTGCTCGGCCTCTACCTGCTGCTCGGCGCCCTGGAGTGGGTGCGCAGCCTGGTGGTGATCCGCCTCGGCGGCCAGCTCGACATGCAACTCAACCAGCGCATCTACGACGCCTCGTTCCGCGCCAGCCTGGAGCGCGGCGAGCAGGCCGTCGGGCAGGCGCTGAACGACCTGACCAGCCTGCGCCAGTTCCTCACCGGCAACGCCCTGTTCGCCTTCTTCGACGCGCCCTGGTTCCCGCTCTACCTGCTGGTGATCTTCCTCTTCAGTCCCTGGCTCGGCCTGCTTGCCCTGGTTGGGGCGCTGCTGCTGGTGCTGCTTGCCTGGGTCAACGAAAGCCGCTCGCGCGAACCGCTGGCCGAGGCCGGGCAACTGTCGATCCTCGCCACCCAGCAGGCCTCGGCCAACCTGCGCCAGGCGGAAACCCTGGCGGCAATGGGCATGTTGCCGGCCATGCGCGCGCGCTGGTTCGCCCAGCACCAGGCCTTCCTTGCCCGGCAGAACCTCGGCAGCGAGCGCAGTGCGGCGATCGGCGCGACCTCCAAGGGCGTGCGCCTGGCCTTGCAGTCGCTGGTGCTCGGCCTCGGCGCCTGGCTGGCGGTGGAGGGACGCATCACCCCGGGGATGATGATCGCCGGCTCGATCCTGATGGGCCGCGTGCTCAGCCCCATCGACCAGTTGATCGCGGTCTGGCGCCAGTGGAGCGGCGCGCGGCAGGCCTACCAGCGACTGGCGCGGCTGCTCGAGGAGAATCCGCCGGCTGCCCTGGGCATGCCGCTGCCGGCGCCGCGCGGCGCGTTGCGCGTCGAGCGGCTCTGCGCGGCCGCGCCGGGACGCGAGCAGGCATTGTTGCAGGACCTCGGTTTCGCCCTGGAGCCTGGCGAAGCGCTCGGCGTGATCGGGCCGTCCGGTTCCGGCAAGTCGACCCTGGCGCGCTTGCTGGTGGGCGCCTGGCAGCCGCTGTCCGGCGCGGTGCGCCTGGACGGCGCCGACCTGCGGCAGTGGAGCGCGGCGGCACTGGGGCCGCACATCGGCTACCTGGCCCAGGACGTGCAACTGTTCGCCGGCAGCATCGCCGAGAACATCGCGCGCTTCGCCGAGGTGGATGCCGAGAAGGTGGTGGCGGCAGCGCGCCTGGCCGGCGTACACGACCTGGTGCTGCGCCTGCCGCAGGGCTACGACACGCGCCTTGGCGACGGCGGCGCCGGTCTCTCCGGCGGCCAGCGCCAGCGCATCGGCCTGGCCCGCGCGCTGTACGGGCGACCGGCGCTGATCGTGCTCGACGAACCCAATGCCAGTCTCGACGAGGCGGGTGAGGCGGCCCTGGCCGAGGCCATCGCGGCGATGCGCCGGCAGGGCAGCAGCCTGGTGCTGGTCACCCACAAGCCGGCAGTGCTGGCGCTGACCGACAAGCTGTTGTTGCTGCATGGCGGGCGCCTGCAGCGTTTCGGCGCGACCGCCGAGGTGCTCGCCAGCGCCTCGCCGCCGGCCGCTGCGGCCCCGGCCCCGGCCCCGGCGCCGACACGGCCGACGCCGGCGTTCGGTTTCGGCTACCGGCCGGGACCGGGCATGCCGGTCGGCGGTGTGCCGGGAGGAGCGGCGCGATGAGCGGGCAGGCGCGGTTGCGCGAAGTCGGCGCCGGCGGCGCGGCGCTGGAACTGGACGAGAAGCGTTTTTCCCGGCTCGGCTGGGGGCTGGTGCTGCTCGGCTTCGTCGGCTTTCTCCTGTGGGCCGGGTTGGCCCCGCTGGACAAGGGCGTCGGGGTCTCCGGCACGGTGATGGTGGCCGGTAGCCGCAAGGCCGTGCAGCACCCTACCGGCGGCCTGGTCAGGCACATCCGCGTGCACGAAGGCGAGCGGGTGGAGGCAGGACAGGTGCTGCTGGAGATGGACGCTACCCAGGCCCGGGCCCAGGCCGATGGCCTGTTCGCCCAGTACGTGGCGGCGCTGGCGAGTCTGGCGCGGCTGAGCGCCGAGCGCGATGAAAAGGCGCGGATCGAGTTTCCCGCCGAGCTGCTGGCGCTGGACGACCCGCGCCTGCCGACCCTGCTGGAACAGCAGCGGCAGTTGCACGACAGCCGTCGGCGGGCGCTGCGCCTGGAACTCGATGGTCTCGCCGAGACGGTCGCCGGCAGCCAGGCGCAACTGGACGGCCTGCAAGCCGCGCTGCGCAGCAAGGAGCAGCAGCGCGCCGCCCTCGAGGAACAGTTGCGCGGCCTGCGCCAACTGGCCAGCGAGGGCTACGTGCCGCGCAACCGCCTGCTCGACAGCGAGCGCCTGCTGGCCCAGGTCAACGGCGAGATCGCCGGCGACCTCGGCAGCCTCGGCAGTACCCGCCGGCAGATCCTCGAACTGCGCCTGCGCATGGCCCAGCGGCGGGAGAAGTTCCAGGAAGAGGTGCGCGCCAGCCTGGCCGACGCCCAGGTGCGCGCCGAGGAGTTGCGCAATCGCCTGGCCAGCGCGCGCTTCGACCTGGCCAACAGCGAGGTACGGGCGCCGGTCGCCGGCCTGGTGGTCGGCCAGGAAGTGTTCACCGAGGGCGGCGTGATCGCGCCCGGCCAGCAACTGATGGAAATCCTCCCGGAGCGCCAGCCGCTGCTGGTGGACGCTCGGCTGCCGGTGGAGATGGTCGACAAGGTCCGCGTCGGCCTGCCGGTGGAGCTGATGTTCAGCGCCTTCAACCAGAGCACTACGCCGCGGGTGGAGGGCGAAGTGACCCTGGTCTCGGCCGACCGCCTGCTGGACGAGCGCAGCGAGGCGCCGTACTACCGGGTGCGCATCCGCGTAGGCGAGGAGGGCGTACGTCGCCTGGCCGGCCTGGAGATCCGCCCGGGGATGCCGGTGGAGGCCTTCGTTCGCAGCGGCGAGCGCTCGCTGTTGAACTACCTGTTCAAGCCGCTGGCCGACCGTACCCACCTGGCGCTGGGGGAAGAATGAATCGCCTGCGAGCCTGCCTGCTGTCCTCCGCGCTGCTTTCGGCCTCTTCGGCCCAGGCGCTGGGCCTGCTGGACGCCTACCAACTGGCGGTGCGCCACGACCCGACCTTCCAGGCGGCGCTCCACGAGCGCCGCGCCGGCAGCGAAAACCGCGCCATCGGCCGTGCCGGCCTGCTGCCGAGCCTGCGCTACGACTACAACAAGGCGCGCAACGACTCCACCGTCAGCCAGGGCGACGCCCGCGTCGAGCGCGACTATCGCAGCTACGCCTCGACCCTCAGCCTGGAGCAGCCGCTGTTCGACTACGAGGCCTACGCGCGCTACCGCCAGGGCGAGGCCCAGGCGCTGTTCGCCGACGAACAGTTCCGCGGGCGCAGCCAGGAACTGGCGGTGCGCCTGTTCGCCGCCTACAGCGAAACCCTGTTCGCCCGCGAGCAGGTGGTCCTGGCCGAAGCCCAGCGGCGCGCCCTGGAAACCCAGCTGGCGTTCAACCAGCGTGCCTTCGAGGAAGGCGAGGGCACCCGCACCGACCTGCTGGAGACCCGCGCCCGGCTGAGCCTGACCCGCGCCGAGGAGATCGCCGCCAGCGATCGCGCGGCGGCGGCGCGGCGTACGCTGGAGGCGATGCTCGGGCAGGCACTGGAGGATCGCGAACTGGCCGCGCCCATCGAGCGCTTCCCGGCGCTGCGCCTGCAACCGGCGACCTTCGAAGGCTGGCGCCAGGTGGCCCTGCAACGCAGCGCCGAGCTGGGCGCCCAGCGCCATGCGCTGGAGGCGGCAGCCTACGAGGTGGAGCGCAATCGTGCCGGCCACTTGCCCAGGCTCAGCCTCTACGCCAGCAGCAGCAAGACGCACTCGGCTTCGGAAAGCACCTACGAGCAGAAATACGACACCGACAGTGTCGGCCTGCGTCTCAGCCTGCCGCTGTTCGAGGGCGGGCGGGTGTCGGCGGCGACCCGCCAGGCCGGCGACAAGTACGCTCAGGCCCAGGCCGAGCTGGATGCCCAGGTGGCCAGTGTGATCAATGACCTGCACAGCCAGTTCGACCTGACCGCCAGCAGCCTGGCCAAGGTGCGTGCCTATGAGATGGCGGTGGCGGCGGCGCGCGAACAGGTGACGGCGACGCGGCGCAGCGTCGCCGGCGGGGAGCGGGTCAATCGCGACGTGCTGGACGCCGAACAGCAGTTCTACGGCGCCCGCCGCGACCTGGCGGAAGCGCGCTACGCCTACCTCAACGCCTGGCTGCGCCTGCGCCAGTTGGCGGGGATGCTGGAAGACCGCGACCTGGCGGTGCTGGCCGCCTATTTCGGCGCCGGCGAAGGACGCGCGCAGGTCGCCGCTGCCATCAGATAGCTATCGGCCAGCGTGCCTTGCCTTGGGTCATCGCCTGCAACAGTTGCGGCGCGCTGGTGCCGTTTTCGATGGCGATGCCGAAACGGATGCTCTCGATCATCCGCTGCAACTGCTCCAGGTCATGCAGTTGCGCCGGTCGGATCAGGCGCTTGGCGGCGACCCCGCGTTCGTTGGAGAGGGTGAGGACGATGCTGCCGTCCGGCCGCTCCAGGCTGAGGTTGACCCGGTACTCGGCCTGGAAGGCCTCGGTGAGGAGCTGGAAAGGGCTGCTGTCGGTCATGGCGGACCACCTGAATGCTGTCGTGCTGGTTGGGACTGGGTGCCGCCCGGAAAGTTCTTTGTCACCGCCGGGCTGTACCCTGCGCCGACGTGCGGACGTCTATCTGCGCACGTGCCTTGGCCTGGGCCTTGCACGCTTCGGGCCAGGTGGCCGTCGTCTTTGTCGGGAGAAGCTATGAAACAGAATTGGGCCGAGCGCCTGCGCGCAAGTATGCACCACCAGGCGGAGAGCCTCGGCAACCTGCTGGTGGAGGCCTTCCACTACCTGGCCCTGTTCGCCATCGGCGCCACGGTGTTCTGGGCGGCGGGCGCGGCCTTCCTGGGGATGGTGAACAAGGGGCATGCGTCGATCGACGACATCCTCCTGCTGTTCATCTACCTCGAGCTGGGCGCGATGGTCGGTATCTACTTCAAGACCAACCACATGCCGGTACGCTTCCTGATCTACGTGGCGATGACCGCGCTGACCCGCCTGATGATCGCCGACATCCAGCACAACCATACGCCGGACGATGGCATCATCCTGGTCTCGGTGGCGTTGCTCCTGCTGGCGCTGGCGATCCTGGTGGTGCGCTTCGCCTCGGCGCGCTTCCCTTCGGCGAAGTCCGACGGCGCCGCCGCGCGGCGGGTGGCGAGCGAGGACGCCGAAGGGGAAGCCTGATTCGTCGCCGCGCCGGAGCCGGTCTCCGGCGCGCTTCCGCCCGGCGCGCCGGCCAGCGCAACGGCCTGGCAATGTACTACCATCGCCCGGTCGTGTTCAGGAAGCCTGCCCCATGAAGGGATGGAAACTCTTTACCCCGTTGCTGATCCTCGCGATCGTCGCCATCACCCTCTACCTGCGCCTGCACAATCCGCCCCTGCTGTTGCAGGGCGAGGCGGACGCCACCAACGTCATCGTTTCCTCCAAGGCCAAGGGCCGGGTCCAGGTGCTGCACGTGCGGCGCGGCGACGAGGTGAAGCAGGGCGACCTGCTGATCAGCCTCGACAGCCCCGAGCTGGAAGCCCAGCTCGATGCCCTGCACGCGGCGCGCAACCAGGCCCAGGCGCAGCTCGACGAGTCGCTCCACGGTACCCGCGAGGAGAACATCCGCGCGCTCAAGGCCAGCCTGGCACAGGCCGAGGCCGAGTTGCGCAACGCCGAGTCGGATTTCCAGCGCAACCAGCAGATGGTCGAGCGCGGCTTCCTCTCGCGGACCCAGTTCGACCTCTCGCGGCGTGAGCGCGATGTCGCCCGCGACCGCGTCGCCGAGGCGCGGGCCAATCTCGACGAAGGCCTCAAGGGCGACCGCGAGGAGCGCCGCCAGGCGTTGCAGGCCGCGGTGCGCCGGGCCGACGCGCAGATCGCCGAGCTACAGGCGCAGATCGACGACCTGCAGGTGCGCGCGCCGGTCAACGGCGAGGTCGGGCCGATCCCCGCCGAACAGGGCGAACTGATCAACGCCTACAGTCCGCTGCTGACGCTGGTGCGGCTGGACGACAGCTACTTCGTCTTCAACCTGCGCGAGGACATCCTGGCCAAGGTGCGCAAGGGCGACCGCATCGTCATGCAGGTGCCCGGCCTGGGCGGCGCCGAGGTCGAGACCGAGCTGCGCTACATCGCCCCGCTGGGCGATTTCTCGACCAGGCGCGCGACCCGCGCCACCGGCGATTTCGACCTGAAGACCTTCGAGACCCGCTTCTACCCGTTGCAGCCGACACCCGGCCTGCGCCCGGGCATGAGCGCGCTGTGGCGCTGGACGAACTGAGCGATGGCGTGGGCCGCGCTGAAGCGCAACGCCAGCCGTTTCGTCCAGGCGTTCAACACCGAGACGCGGATCGCCTGCCGCAGCTGGACCATCCACTGGCTCGGCTGGTGCTGGCCGCTGCTGCTGTTCGGCGTGATCAGCGGCGTCTACCAGGCCGGTACCCTGCTGGACATGCCGCTGGCGGTGGTCGACAAGGACCATAGCCAGCTGTCGCGCAAGCTGATCCGCGACCTCGACGCGACCTCCCACGCCCAGGTGATCACCGTTCCCGCCGGCGTCCAGGAGGGGCTCGACGCGATCCGTCGGGCCGATGCCTACGCCTTGCTCTACATCCCGCCGGACTTCGAGGCCGACGTGCTCGGCGGGCGCGCGCCGAAGGCCGAGCTGTACTACAACGCGCTGCTGTATTCGGCCGGCTACGCCGCCACCCAGGACTTCTCGGCGCTGGTCGCCAGCCTCAACGGCGAATTGCGTCCGCGCCTGGCCGCCGGGATGCCGGCGGCGCTGCCGCACCTGGCGAGCATCAGCGTGTCCTACGACAGCCTGTTCAATGCCAGCGGCAACTACATCTATTACCAGCAGTTCGCCGCCATCGTGCACCTGCTACAGCTGTTCGTGATCGTCACCATGGTCCATGTGCTGGCCCGCGAGGCGCCGGAACTGCGCGCCTCCTCGCCGCACATCCTGCGGGCCAAGGCCCTCGGCGTACGCCTGGTGGGCAAACTGGCGCCCTACACGCTGCTGTTCACCGCGCTGCTGATGCTGGAAATCTTCCTGCTGGTGGCGTTCTCCGGCGCGCGCATCAACGGCAGCCCGCTGGCGATGCTGATGATCACGCTGTTCTACGTGATCGCCGCGCAGAGCGTCGGGTTGGTGCTGTTCGTCTTCACCGCCAACCGCTTCACCGCCTATTCGCTGGTGGGCATGCTGATCGGCGTCGCCCAGACCTACTCGGGAGTGCTGATCCCGGAACTGGCGATGCCGACCCTGGCGCGGGTGATCGCCGAGGCCGAGCCGCTGACCCACACCCTGCACGGCCTGTTCGACCAGTTCCTGCGCCAGGCGCCGCCCAGTTCGGCGCTCTACACCTGCGCCAAGCTGGCGCTGTACCCGCTGATCGCCTACATGATCGCCAAGATGCGCCTGCGCAGCCGCCTGGACCTGAGCCCGATATGAAGAACTACCTGCAGATCCTCCGGGAAACCCTGAAGGCCATGCTGTCCAAGCCGATGTGGCTGATGGTCGTGGCCTCGGTGTGCATCACCTCGCTGCCGTACATGAACCACACCGCCCTCGACCTGCCGGTGGCGGTGGTCGACGAGGATCACAGCGACGTGTCGCGCGAGCTGGTCCGGCTGCTCGATTCGGCGCCGAAGGTCGCCGTGGTCGGCTACGACAGCCTGCCGCAGGCCAAGCGCGACCTGGCCTGGCGCGAGCTGTACGCGATCATCGTGATCCCGCTGAACTTCGAGAAGCGCCTGCTGCGCGGCGAGGCGCTGGTGATCCCGTACTTCGGCGATGCCACCAACCGCATGGCCAACGGCCAGATCCAGCAGGACATCTCGGCGGTCTACAGCGCGCTGACCAACCGCTACAACGCTGCCCTGCTGGAACGCGAAGGCTTCACCGCGACCCAGGCGCAGGTGGTGCTGAGCCCGCTGGTTGGGCAATTGACCGACCTGTTCAACCCCGGCATCAGCTTCGCCGCCATCGTCCTTCCGGGGTTGCTGTCGCTGATCCTGCAACACAGCCTGCTGCTCGGCTGCACCCGCGGCAACATCATGCTGCGCGGCGGCACCCCGCGCTACATGCGCCAGCCGCTGTCGACCCGCTTCGGCCGCTACAGCGCGCAACTGCTGATCTGGACCGTGCTGGCGATGCTCTTCTACGTGATCTGGCCGCACCTGCTGGGCTATCGCCAGTCGGCCTCGTTCTTCATGCTGCTGGGGATCGTCCTGCCGTTCCTGATCGCGGTGATCGCCCTCAGCGAGTTCATCGCCGAGCTGCTGCCCACCGAGGAATCGGTGTACCTGACCATGACCTTCATCACCCTGCCGCTGTTCTACATGGCCGGCTACAGCTGGCCGGAACAGGCCATGCCGGACTGGGTACGCTGGCTGGCCGACGCGATCCCCTCGACCTGGGCGATCCGCGCCATCGCCGAGATGAACCAGATGGACCTGCCGCTGCGCGAAGTCAGCGACCATGCCCTGGTGCTGCTGGGCATGGCCGCCACCTATGCGTTGCTGGGTACGCTGCTGTACCAGTACCGCAACTGGCGCTGGGACAACGTCAAGGGTTGGTGAAGCGGCGCAAGGCCGGCCATACTCGGCTGGCGTTCGCACAGGGATATGAAGGAATGTTTCGTTCGGGGCTTTCTTTGCTGGTGCTTCTGGGGCTCGCCACGCTCGGCGGGTGCGGTTCCGTCAACACGCTGGTGCGCGACGACGCCAGCGCCGCCCACGACCTGCGCCTGAAGGCGACCGCCTGCACCAGCCTGCCGCGGGTGTACAGCGGGGTCAGCTACACCTTCTGCCGGCTCAACGTGAAGACCGGGTCGCCGGTGGCGCCGGCGCAAGCCGACGGCATCCTCGAGGTGCTGGCCCTCGACTTCGCGCTGTCCGGGGTGATCGACACCCTCGCGCTGCCCTATACCTCGTACCGCCAGTACCGCGACGGCAACCTGTCCCTGGCCAACTGAGTCAGGGAATCAGCGGCAGCACGATCTCGTCGCTGCGGCTGATCCCGGCGGTCTCGCTGCGGCACAGGTCGAGGAACTCGCGCATGGTCGCGGTCTGGTACTTCTGCTTGTGCCAGATGAAGTAGAACTGCCGGCGCAGGTCCAGGCCGGGCGTTTCCACCGGCACCAGGCTGCCGCGGCGGAAAGCGTCGCGCAGGGCCAGGCGGGAAATGCAGCCGATGCCCAGGCCGGACTCCACGGCACGCTTGATCGCCTCGGTGTGCTCCAGCTCCAGGCGGATGTTCAGCGGCCGCGGGTGATGACGCATGGCCTGGTCGAAGGTCAGGCGGGTGCCGGAGCCCTGCTCGCGGAGGATCCAGGCCTCCCGCGTCAGCCGTTCCAGGTCGGCGCCGCCCCGCCGCGCCAGCGGATGCTGGGGGGCGCAGAACACCACCAGTTCGTCCTCCATCCAGGGTTGCACCTCGATGTCCGGATGCCGGCAGTCGCCCTCGATCAGGCCCAGGTCCAGCTCGTAGTGGGCGACCTGCTGCACCACCTGGGCGGTGTTGTGCACGTGCAGGCGCACCCGGCAGTCCGGCTGGCGCTGCATGAAGGCGCCGATCAGCAGCGTGGCCAGGTAGTTGCCGATGGTCAGGGTGGCACCGAGGTCGAGGGAGCCGAAGGCGGTCTTGCCGTTGAGCAGGTTCTCGATTTCCTCGCCGCGGTCGAGCAGCGCCACCGCCTGCGGCAGCAGTTGGCGGCCGAGGGCATTGAGGGTCAGGCGCTTGCCGGCGCGGTCGAACAGCTTGCAGTCGAACTGCCGCTCCAGCTCGCCGAGCGAGGTGCTGGTCGCCGACTGCGACAGCGACAGCCCCTCGGCGGCGCGGGAGACGCTCTCCTGCTGGGCCACGGCGACGAACACCTCGAGCTGGCGGAGGGTGAATTTCATCCAGGCTTCCTCGTCTAGAGCGAAAGGCCCCCGCGACATTTTGCCGTTCCGTCGGCGGGGTTGGCTCGGTTATCCTTGCGCCCCGTCCGCGGGAGCGATGGGAGCCCTCGGCGGCCGGCGGCCGACCGATATCGTGTTATCCCATATCCATATTCTGGATAAGCATTATCCAGACAATTCATTTTGCGGATATTTTGGCAACCGATAAAATGCCGCGCAACTGCGTCACGTCTGCTGCTGTTGGTGTGCGCCCGCGTTTTCCTAGGAGTCTTTGATGAGCAATCTGTACACCGAGCGCGTTCTCAGCGTGCACCACTGGAACGACACCCTGTTCAGCTTCAAGACCACCCGCAACCCGGGTCTGCGCTTCAAGACCGGCCAGTTCGTGATGATCGGCCTGGAAGTCGACGGTCGCCCGCTGATGCGCGCCTACAGCATTGCCAGCCCGAACTACGAAGAGCACCTGGAGTTCTTCAGCATCAAGGTCCCGGACGGCCCGCTGACCTCGCGCCTGCAGCACCTGAAGGAAGGCGACGAGCTGATGGTCAGCCGCAAGCCGACCGGCACCCTGGTGCACGACGACCTGCTGCCCGGCAAGCACCTCTACCTGCTCAGCACCGGCACCGGCATGGCGCCCTTCCTCAGCGTGATCCAGGACCCGGAAACCTACGAGCGCTACGAGAAGGTGATCCTGGTCCACGGCGTGCGCTGGGTCAGCGAACTGGCCTACGCCGACTTCATCACCAAGGTCCTGCCGGAACACGAGTACTTCGGCGACCAGGTGAAAGAGAAGCTGATCTACTACCCGCTGGTGACCCGCGAGCCGTTCCGCAACCAGGGCCGCCAGACCGACCTGATGCGCAGCGGCAAGCTGTTCGAGGACATCGGCCTGCCGCCGATGAATCCGCAGGACGACCGTGCGATGATCTGCGGCAGCCCGAGCATGCTGGAAGAGACCAGCGCCGTGCTCGACAGCTTCGGCCTGAAGATCTCGCCGCGCATGGGCGAGCCGGGCGACTACCTGATCGAGCGCGCCTTCGTCGAGAAGTAGGCCTCCGCCGCGCCTCGTCGCGCCAGGCGAAGAAAGCCCCTGCCGTATCCGCGGCAGGGGCTTTCTGCTTTCCGGCCCACGCTCAGTGCGCCGGGTGCCGGTGCGGGTGGTCGCCGCCCACGCCTTGCAGCACCGCCTGGTCGATCTCGTCGAAGCGCAGTACCCGGCCGCCTTCCTCGGCCGCCAGGCGCGTCGCGGCCTCTTCGTCGGCGAACGAGGCGAGGGTGGCGCCCATGCCGCCCGGCCGCTGGATGCCGACCACGTAGTAGGCGCGGGTGGCGTCGATCAGGCGGGCGTCGTCGGGGTGCCGCCAGTCGGCCTGGCTCATGTCGTGGACATACAGGCGCGCCTGGCCCTGGCGGTTTTCCGGTTGCAGCCACCAGCCGAACAGTTCGGCGGTGGAGCAGAACTTGCGCACCGCGCCGGGAAGCACCGCCTCGCCCTTGGGACCGGGCATTTCCTCGATGAGCATGCCGCAGACGTGGCATTCGTCGCCGCTGGCGATCGGCACCGGGCCGAGTGCCGTGGCGTCGTCCCGCGACGCATCGCAGCCGGCCAGCAGCAGGCCGAGCAGGAGCGTGCCGAGCAGAGGGCGCAGGGGGAGGGTATGACGTTGCATGGCGGAACCTCGTGAGTCAGATGGGGCGGCGGCGGAACAGGCCGTGGGCCAGCGCCAGGGCAGCGCCGGCCCAGAGGGCCAGGGCCAGCCAGAGGGCGCTGGCGGACACCGGCAGGTCGCTGGCCAGGGGAACCACCCCGCCGGCGGCGGCTGCGTCGAAGCCGGACAGGTTGATCAGCCGGTAGAGGTCGGTCGGGTTGAGCAGCAACAGCCAGGGCAGCAGCCGCGGGCTCAGGTGACCCTGGCTGAGGACCAGGATCGCCAGCAGGGCCAGGTCGAACAGCAGGACGAAGAAGAACCACAGGCCGAGCGCCTGCCCGGCGGCGCTGGATTTCTCGCTGGCGCGGCTGCTCAGGGCGTAGGCCAGGGCGAGGAACACGCAGCCGAGCAGCAGCGAGGAACCCATGAAGCGGCCGAAGGCGCCCAGCAGGATGGCCGCCTCGACCTCCGGCACCAGCACGAGGATCGCCAGCGCCGCGCTGCCGAAGCCGATCAGGGTGGCCAGGGCGAGGATCAGGCCGTGACCGAGGAACTTGCCGAGCAGCAACTGGCCGCGCCCCAGCGGGTAGGTCAGGAGCAGCAGCAGGGTGCCGCCTTCCTCCTCGCCGACGATGGCGTCGTAGGCCAGCAGCAGGGCGATCAGCGGCATCAGGAAGGTGGCCAGGCTGGTCAGGCTGGCGACCGTCGCCGGCACCGAGGTGAAGCCGACCTGGCCGGCCGCGGCGGCGCCGAACCAGGCGATGCCCACCGAGAGCAGGGCGAACAGCAGGCTGATCGCCAGCAGCCAGCGATTGCGCAGGCCGTCGGCCAGTTCCTTGCGGGCGATGGTCCAGACTACGGGCATGGCGTGGCTCCGGCGGGGGCGGGGGACATGTGGTGGCGATAGAGGTCCTCCAGCGACGGCGGCAGGACCTCCAGGTCGAACTCGCGCGCGGCCAGCAGCGCTTCCAGCACGCCGTCGCGCTCGGCATCGTCCAGCAGTACCTCGATGCGCTGGCCATCCAGTCTCCGCGCCGCCAGGCCGGCCCGGTGCCAGCGTTCGAGCCACTGCGGGTTATGCGGGCTGGCCAGGCGCACGCGGGTCGGCAGAGCCGCCTTGCGGCGCAATTCGGCGAGGCTGCCGGCCACTTGCAGGCGGCCGCCGGCGAGAATCGCGGCGCGGTCGATGTGCGTCTCGACGCCGGGCAGCACATGGGAGCAAAGGACGATCCCGGTGCCCTGGCCGCGCAGGCGGTCGAGCAATTGGTAGAGCTCGACGGTGGCCAGCGGGTCGAGGCCCACCGTCGGTTCGTCGAGCAGCAGCAGGCGCGGTTCGCCGAGCAGCGCCTGGGCCAGGCCGAGGCGCTGGCGCATGCCCTTCGAGTAGGTTTTCAGGCGCCGCCTGGCGGCATGGCCGAGGCCGACCTGTTCCAGCAGGCGCGCGGCTTCGGCCGGCGCCACGCCCTTGAGGCGGGCGAAGTGGCGCAGGGTTTCCGCGCCGCTGAGCTGCGGGTAGAAGGTCACGTTCTCCGGCAGGTAGCCGAGCTGGCGGCGCGCCTCCAGGCTCCTCGCATCGTGGCCGAGGACCCGCACGCGGCCTTCGCTGGGGGCCAGCAGGCCGAGGACCAGCTTGATGGTGGTGGTCTTGCCGGCGCCGTTGTGGCCGAGCAGGCCGAGCACCTCGCCGGGCTCCAGGCGCAGGTCGAGCCCGCTCAGGGCGGTGAGGGCGCCGTAGCGCAGGGTCGCGCCGTCGATCTCGACCAGGCTCACGGCCTCGGCTCCGCGGCGGGCATCCGCATCAGCGGATGGCTGTCGCGCACGCCGGGCGAGCGCACCACCGGGAAGGCGCGCTGGACCCAGCGCAGCAGCTCGATGCTCGGGCTGTTCAACAGCAGGCGTACCTGCGGGTACAGCCAGATCAGCCGGTCGACGTTGTCGTTGGGCTCGTAGGCGACGTCGCCGAGACCGTCGTCGTCGCGGTCCCAGCCCAGGTAGTCGCTCCAGTAGTTGCCGCGGCCGTCGGCGGACCACTCCTGCTCGCGGCTGGCGACGTACTTGACCTGCTGGCGGTTGCCTATGAAGGCGTTGCCGGCGATGCGATTGTCCTCCGAGCCGGCGGTGAGGTGGATGCCCAGGGCGCTGTCGGCGAAGCTGTTGCCTTCGATGCGGTTGAACAGCGAGTTGTAGATGAACAGCGCCTTGCCCTCGGCGCCGGAAATCATCGCGTCGCCGGTGCTGCCGCTGCGCACGCCCTCGACGCGGTTGCCGGCCAGGGTCGAGTAGGTGATGTAGTTCATCAGGATGCCGTAGTTCTCGTCGTCGATGGAGCGGTTGCCGGTCACGGTCAGCTTGCGGCTCTGCATCAGCGCGTAGCCGGTGCGGGTGCGCCGGGTCAGGTTGTCGGTCACCCGGCTGTTGTGGGTGAACATGTAGTGCACGCCGTAGCGCAGGTCCTCGAAGCGGTTGGCTTCGATGCTGCTGTCGTTGGAGGTGTCGATGTAGACCCCGTCGCGGGTGTGGCTGACCCGGTTGCCGCGGACCAGGGCGTCCTTCACCGCATAGAGGTGGATGCCGTTGCCGCGATCCTGGGAGCGCACGCTTTCGTCGCCCTCGATGCGGTTGTCGAGCACCTGCGCGCCCGCCGTGGCGTCGAGCCAGACGCCGAAGCCCGCGCCGCGCAGGTCGTTGCCGCGGATCACGGCGCCGCTGGCGGCCTTGCCGACGAAGATCGCGGCGTCGAGTTCGGTCAGGTTGCGCCCCCAGTTGCGCAGCCGGCAGCCCTCGATGGTGATCCCGGGGCTGGTCAGGGTCAGCAGGCTGCCGTGGCCGCCGCCGTCCAGTTCGGCGCCGGCCTCGCAGCGCAGGTGCAGCGGTCGGTCGATGACGAAGTTGCCGGCGTAGCGGCCCGCCGCCAGGCTCCAGCGGCCATCGCCGTCGGCCCGCAGCGGCAGGCCGTCGACCGGCTCCGCGCGGGCCGTGGCGAGGCCGAGCAGGAGCAGGGCGAGGAGCGGCCCCGCCTGGCGCCCGGCCAGCGACCGCGCTGCGTGGATCAAGCCTTTTCCACCAGCATCCGCCCGCACATTTCCATGTGCAGGGCGTGGCAGAACCAGCTGCAGTAGTACCAGTGCACCCCGGGCTTATCGGCGACGAAGGTGATCGACGAGGTCTGTTGCGGGCTGATCTCCATGCAGACGCCGTGGTTGACCATGACGAAGCCGTGGGTCACGTCCTCGATCTCGTCGAGGTTGGTGATGGTCACGGTGACTTCGTCGCCCTGCTTCACCTTGAACTCGGTGAGGCCGAAGGAGGGCGCCATCGAGACCATGTAGACGCGGACCTTGTTGCCCTCGCGGATGACCTTGTTGTCCTTCATCAGGTCGATGCCGTCCTTTTCCGCGCGCTTGACCGTCTCGGCGAAGAACGGGTCCTTGCGGTCCCAGATCTTGCGGGTCTTGATCTGGTCGCGGCGGGCGAGGATGCAATCGTGCGGTTCGGCGAAGGTCGGGCCGTCGTGGACCAGTTTCATCTCCTCGCCGGAAATGTCGATCAACTGGTCGTTCTCCGGGTGCAGCGGACCGGTGGGCAGGAAGCGGTCCTTGGAGAACTTGCTGAGCACCACGATCCACTTGCCGTCGGCTTCGCTGGTCTCGCACAGGGTGGCGTGGTTGTGCCCCGGCTGGTACTGCACGTCGAGCTTCTGGCGGATGTAGTCGACCTTCTCGCCCTTGTAGGCGCGCACCGCGTCGGCCAGGTTCCACTTCACCAACTGGCTGTCGATGAACAGCGTGGTATAGGCGTTGCCTCGGCCATCGAAAGTGGTGTGCAGCGGGCCGAGGCCCAGTTCCGGCTCGCCCACCACCACGTCGCGCGGGTCGGCCAGCTTGCCGGCGAACAGGTCGCCGAGGCGCTCGATGGCGATCATGGTGCAGGTCGGCGAGAGCTTGCCGTTGGCGATGAAGTACTTGCCGTCCGGCGAGGTGTTCAGCCCGTGGGGGTTCTTCGGTACCGGGATGTAGCGGGTCACCGGGCTGTCCTTGCCGTCCTTGCGCCGGCCGTCGACCACCGGCACCTTCGAGTCGCCGAGGGTGACGAAGCGCTTCGCCTTGATCTCGGCCTCGATGCGCGGGATGTCGAACACCACCACCCAGTCGCGCTCGTTGCGCATCATGCCGCCGAGGTCGACGGCCTTTTCCGAGTTGTAGCAGGTGGAGGCGGCGAACCTGCCGCTGTAGTCCATGTCGGTGTTGTCGAGGTTGCCGTCGACGATCACCTGCCAGGCCACTTCCATGGTCTCGGCGTCGATGGCGTTGTACAGGGTGAAGGCGTTGTCGCCGGACAGGTCGAAGGTCGAGCCGTCGTTGGGATGGGGGATGATGAACTCGGCGTTGCAGAACACGTAGCGGGTATGCGGCACCTTTTGCAGGCGCAGGCCGTGGATCGCCTGGACGTTGGGAATGGTGACGATGCGGTCGCATTTCATGACGTCCAGGCGGATGCGCGCGACCCGGCTGTTGGCCTTGTCGTTGATGAACAGGTACTTGCCGTCGTACTTGCCGTCGGTCATCGAGATGTGCGGATGGTGGCAGTCGCCGTTGAGGAAGCGCGCGCTGTCGCCGAGGACCCGCTTGCTCTCGTTGGTCAGGCCCCAGCCGGTGGCCGAGTCGACGTTGAACACCGGTATGCGCATCAGCTCGCGCATCGACGGCACGCCGAGCACGCGTACTTCGCCGGAATGTCCGCCGCTCCAGAACCCGTAGTACTCATCCAGTTCGCCGGGGGCGACCTCGGCCTTGCTGCGCTCGCCCTTGCCCGCGGCCCGGGCCTCGCGGCCGACCACCGCGCTGCCCAGGGCGCTGGCGCCAACCAGGGCGGCGGCTCCGGTCAGCGCCGAGGCGCCGAGGAAGCCGCGGCGGTTCAGGCCGTGGGTTTCTTCGTGGGGGCTTTTCGTGTCGTCGCTCATCTCGTGTCGTCCTCAAGGGCAGTCAGGGGAAAGGGAGCCAGGTCAGAGGTTCTCCGCGGGTATCCGCGCGTTGTCCGCCGGCGCGCTCTTCGCGCGCTTCTTGCGCTTGTTCACCAGCGGCGGGCACTTGTCCTGGTCGTGGTAGGTCATCTGGCAGTCGAGGCAGTAGTGGCATTCGTTGGCCTCGATGCGGCCGTCGGGATGGATCGCCTGGATCTCGCATTCGCGGGCACAGAGCTGGCAGGGCCTGCCGCATTCCGCGCGGCGCTTGAGCCAGTCGAATAGGCGCGCCTTGGCCGGGATCGCCAGGGCCGCGCCCAGCGGGCAGAGGTAGCGGCAATAGACCTTGCGGGTGAACAGGTTGACCGCCAGCAGCGCGACGGCGTAGGCGACGAACCACCACTGGCGGTCGAAGCCGAGGGTGATGGCGGTCTTGAACGGCTCCACCTCCGCGGCCTGCTCGGCCAGCGCCAGGGATTCCAGGGAGAGACCGAAGAGCACCAGCAGGATGATGTACTTGATCGCCCAGAGCCGCTCGTGCACGGCGAACGGCACCTGGAACTGCGGCACGCGGAGCTTGCGCGCGAGTTCGTTGAGCAGTTCCTGTAGCGCACCGAACGGGCACAGCCAGCCGCAGAACACGCCGCGGCCCCAGAGCAGCAGGCTGGCTGCGGTGAAGGTCCAGAGGATGAACAGCAGCGGATCGCTGAGGAACAGCTCCCAGCGGAAGCCTTCGAACAGCGCGTGGACGAAGGTCAGCACGTTGACCACCGATAGCTGGCCGAGGCTGTACCAGCCCAGGTAGACCAGGGTGAACGCCAGGTAGCCGGTGCGCAGTCGCTGCATCAGGCGCGGCCGTCGCACCAGGCGGTCCTGGAGGAAGAGGATCGCCAGGAGCAGGACGAGGGCGGTACAGAGGACCCCGATCTGGAAACTCTTCTGGTACCAGACCCGCAGCCACAGCGGCCGGGCAGCCTCTTCCAGGGCGGCCAGTTCCTCGGCCGTTGGCTGCGGCCGCTCCAGGTATTCCTCGGGCGTCTGGCAGGCCAGCTCGAAGCTGGTGAATACCCCCGCCACCGGGCCGGTCTGGCGCCGCACGAGCAACTCCAGGGTCCAGGGCGAGCCCGGATCGAAACGCTGGCTGGCGCGGGCGACGAAGATCGCCATCTCGCGGAACTCCGGCATGCCTTCGGCGTAGACGTCCGACAGGCGCTGGTAGTCGAGGTCGCGGAAGCTGATGATGTCGCCGAACTGGCGCAGTTGGACCCGATCGAAGATGCCACCGCGCACGTAGCCGGAACCCTTGAAGGAATACTCGCCGTCGCCGAGCACGACGAAGGCGTATTCGCCTGGCTTCAGCGACGCCATCAGTTCGCGGTACTGGTTGTCGCCGAGCAGGCTGCGGCCCACCGCGGGAGGGTTGAGCAGGGCGCTGTAGAGATCGATGAACGGCTCGTCGCGGTGCGCCGCGTCGGCTTCGCCGATGCCTTCGGCCTCGCTGCCCTTGAAGGCGTCGTCGATCTGCCCGCGACTCAACTGCAGGCGGCGGATCGCGCCGTTGCCGAGTAATTCGCTCCAGCTCGCCGTCGCTGCCGGTTGCTGGCGCACCTGCGCCGGCTTGGGCCGCACATTGCCGCGGTCCTCGATCAGGCCGAGGGAAACCGCCACCGTATGTACGGCGCGCATGACGATCTCGTTGACCACCATCACCGTCACCGTGGCGCCGCTCACCGCGTCGACGGTAACCGCCTGCGGGTCGCTGGAGCGGCCGACCACCACCCGCTGGTCGGCGCGCACGCCGTCGTACCTGGCGCTGAAGGCGTGCAGCTTCTCTTCCGGGATGCCGATCAGCAGGATCGGTTCGTGGTGTTCGAGGACGTAGGCGTCGCGGATAACCGCCTGCGGATCGAGGATCACCTGCAGGTTGATCGGCTTGCCGGAGTAGGCCGGGATGTCGGTGACGCTGAGGGTCTGGAAGGCGTAGCCGAGGGTTTCCTCGCCCTTGCTCAGGCGGCGTACGCCGTAGTCGCCTTCGGGGTCGCCGATCCGCTCGACCGCGGGGAATACCTGGGCGATGCGCAGGCGCTCCAACTCGCTGAGTTCGGCACCCTGGGCGGCGAGGCCGACCAGCAGGAGCATCCAGGCGAAGACACACCGCCACGATCCGGCGGAAAAACGAAGGGCGCGCATAGGTTCCATCTACTACTGGCTACCGGCGAAAAAAGGGACGCCGCGCTGCTGTGGGGTCTGCGCCTGGCGGTGGAATCGCTTCCGTTGCCGGATGCTAGGAGGAGCGGGGGCGGAACGCGCTTGATGAAAGTCAAGAAGTGGAGATGAGGAACAAGCGAGGTTGCTGGCACTCAGTGTACCGAGTCGCCCCTCTCCCTTCAGGGAGAGGGGAGAGGGCTGCCCGAGGCTCAGGCCAGGCGTTGCCCGGATACCGCTGGATGGTACAGCGGCTGCACCTTGTTGCCCGCCGGGTCGAGCAGGTGGAAGCTGCGCGCGCCGTCGCCGTGGTCGAAGGGTTGGTCGAGCAGGGTCACGCCCAGCGCTTTCAGGTAACGGTACCAGGCCTCCAGTTCCTCCACGCTGTCGACGACGAAGCCGTAGTGATCCATGGTCTGCAGGCCGTTGCTGGCAGCGTGGGCGCGGCCAAGGGAAAGGTTGTCGTTGCCGCAGGTGAGATACACCAGGTCTTCGTTGGCGCGGTTCAGCACTTCCATGCCCAGTACGTCGACATAGAAGCGCTCGCATTCTTCCAGGTTGGGCACCAGCAGGGCGAGGTGACGCAGGCCGTTGAGGCGGGAGGGGCGGGCAGGGCGGTCGGACATGGGTTTGCTTCCTTTTTTGTATACAATAATTTTATAAATCTAAAACAAAAGGAAGTTTCCGTGTACTGCATCTTTATCAAGACCCGCCTCAGGCCCGGCTGCGCCGAGGCTTTCATCGATGCCATCCAGGTCAACGCCGCCGCTTCCGTGTCCACCGAGCCCGGCTGCCTGGTGTTCGACGTTTCCCGCGACCGACAGGACCCTGACCTGGTCTATCTCTACGAGGTCTATCGCGATGACGCGGCCTACGAGGCGCACACCCGCACCGCGCATTTCCGCGACAGCCGACCGTTGGTCGAGCCGCTGATCCTCGAACAGGAAGTCTTCGAAAGCGACGCGCTGGCGCTCAATCCGCTGCGCTGAGAAGGCTCAATCGCCGCTGGCGACGTCCAGCACGCGGATCAGGTCCGGGCGCGGGTAGTGCCAATGCACGTCGAGGTCCCACAGGCGCACCCCGTAGCGGCGCCCGGGCTCTGGCTTCTGGTAGGCCGGGCGTGGGTCCTGCGCCAGGCATTGCTCGATCAGCTCGGCTACCGGCTGCCGCAACCGCTGGCCGTGCTCATGGGCCTGGCGCCGCGCCTGCTCGCTCCACTCCACGGCGATGCCCGGCGGCGGCGCGTCGGCGATGCCGTTGCGGGCGTCGGCCACGGCGTCGGCGTAGGGTACGTAGGGCTTGATATCGAGTACCGGGGTGCCGTCGAGCAGGTCGATTCCGGAAAGCCACAGGCGCCCCGCTTCGAAGCCCTCCAGGCGCACCACCGACTGGCCGATGCCGTTCGGCCGATGGGTGGCGCGGGTGGCGAAGACTCCCAGCGAGCGGTTGCCGCCCAGGCGCGGCGGGCGCACCTTCAGTCGCGGCTTGTCTTCCAGGGCCTGGTGGAAGAGGAACAGCAGCCAGACATGGCTGACCTGCTCCAGGCCTTCCAGCGCTTCCACCTGGTCGAACGGCGGCAGCAGTTCCAGGGTCCCCCGCGCCGCCGGCGCGAGCAGCGGCTGGCGCGGGATGGCGAACTTCTCCATGAAGCAGGAGCGGATGTAGCCGATGGGAGAAACGCTGTGGGTCATGGCGGGACGAGGCGAGCGGTCGGGGGCGTCATGTTACCCGGATTGGCGGCGCTCAGAGATGAAAACCGCCGTCGATGGGGATCACGTTGCCGGTCATGTAGGCGCCGGCGGTGCCGGCCAGGCTGATCGCCAGCGCCGCCATCTCCTCCGGGCGACCCCAGCGGCCCATGGGAATCGACGCGCTGTCCGCCTCCAGTGCCTGCGGGTCATTGGCGATGTGACGGGTCATGCGGCTCGGAAAGCGTCCGGGAGCGATCACATTGACATTGATGTGCTCGCCGACCAGTTCCTTCGCCAGCATCCGCGACAGTTGATGCAGCGCGGCCTTGCTCGGCCCGTAGGCATAGGCTTGTTCGCCCATGGCGCTGATGCCCGCCACCGAGCCGATGTTGATCACCCGCGCCGGGTTCTCCGCGCTGGCCGAGCGGCGCAGCAGCGGCAGCAGTTGCTGGATGCAGGAAAACACCGAGGTGACATTGAGCTGCATGACCTTTTCCCAGCCGGACACCGGATAGCTTTCCAGCGCTGCGCCCCAACTGGTGCCGGCGTTGTTCACCAGGATATCCAGCCGCGCGCTGAGTCCGCCGAGCGCCTCCGCCAGGCGCCGGGCACCGGCTTCGCTGGAAAGGTCGGCGGGGATCGCCTGGCAGTCGCCGTAGGCCGAGAGGCGTGTGGCGGTGTCGGCGCAGGCCTCTGCGTCACGTGCGCAGATGAAGACGCGGGCGCCGGCTTCGAGAAGACCCTGGGCGATCATCTGGCCGATGCCGCGGCTGCCGCCGGTGACCAGGGCGACGCGACCGGCGAGACTGAAATAGGGATGCATGGGAATGACTCCGGGCTGGGCAGGGGAGACCAGCCTACGATTCGCCTCGCTGCCGGCGCAGCATTATCCAGGTACGGAATGACGTGGCATCCGTGGCTCAGCGGCTACCGCGGCGATGCCACAGATACAGGTAGGCGATCAGGTTGAGCAGCAGAACGATGGCGCCAAGGATCCACTGCACCGCCGGGGTCAGGCCGGCGGGATAGATCAGCGGCAACAGGTAGTGCTCGACGAAGCCGCCGCTGTAGCCGGCGTCCCCGGCGGCCCGGCGCAGACGATTCTCCAGCGGGGTCAGCGGACAGGGCAGGCCGAGAAACTCCACCGCGCAGCCCCAGGCCACCGCCGGCAGGTGCAGCCAGGCCAGGCGTGGCCAGCGCAACGGCAGCAGGCCGCCGAACAGGACGAACAGGATGAAGCCCAGGTGCAGCCAGACCAGGGCATCGGCGGCCAGGCGATAGCTCATTCGGCTCTCCCTCGTGGCGTTGGAGGGATAACGCCACCGCTACAGGGGCCGGCGGATAACCGCCTTGCGGTTACTCGCCCATGGTTTGGTCATCCATAAAGAAAAAGCCGGCGAATGCCGGCCATTTCAAGCGCTACGCGTGGGCTTCGGCGCTCAGGCCTGGGCCAGCTCCGCATCGTGTGCGATCAGGGCGACCAGCGCGTTCTGCTGACGGTGGGTCAGCTGGCGGAAACGCTGCAGCAGCTCGCGCTCGTGCAGGCTGAGTTCCGGGCTGTCCAGGCGAACACCGAGATTGTCTTGCAGCGCCCCTTCTTGGAGCAGGCTCTGCTCGAGTCGGGCGATGATCTCGGAGTTCATGCTGCGGTGATGGCTGCGAGCGACTTCTGCGATCTGCTCACGCATGCCCTCGGGCAGACGAACGACGAATTTGTCAGCGGTACGGCTGGAGTAGGTAGGAGTTGCCTGTTTCAGTGGGCGCATACATTGAACCTGTAGAGTCAGGGAAAAGCGGTGCCGAGGAAGCGTTCATTGTTCTCGGGCCTATGACCACGATTTCCGCTAGCCGTTCAGTCTGTTATTTCGGAAACAACAATTAGTTGACGTCAATTGTGCGTTGCGTGCCGGCGTTTTGCCAGTACCAGCTATCTGAAATGCGAGCGATTCAGCAAAAGCCTAGTTTTTTACTGGGGGTTGGATGATGGCCTTCTGACCACCGGTCGTTCAAGGGATTGTCACTCGACTGTCATCGTCACTTCACCGGGCTGACACAGTCTCCTTCTATCTTGGTCTACACCAGATGGCGCCGCTGGCGTCTTCGTGCAACCGATTGGAGGGAGAACGATGAGCGCGGTGATCCGTGTCGACAGCCTGAACAAGACCTTTGCCCGCAAGCAGGCGCTTTTCAACCTGAGGCTGGAGATCCAGGCGGGCGAGATGGTGGCGTTGATCGGTGCATCCGGCTCCGGCAAATCCACGCTCCTGCGTCACGTCGCCGGGCTTGCCCGCTGCGACCGCGACAACGGCGGCAGCATCGACGTGCTGGGTCGCCGCCTGCAGGCGTCCGGCCGCCTGAGCGGCGAAGTGCGTCGCCTGCGCGCCGACATCGGCTACATCTTCCAGCAGTTCAACCTGGTCAACCGCCTCAGCGTGCTGGACAACGTCCTGCTCGGCTTCCTCGGTCGCATGCCGCGCTGGCGCGGTTCGCTGGGGCTGTTCAGCGCCGAGCAGAAGCGCCAGGCCCTGGAAGCGCTGGCACGGGTCGGCCTGGCCGATTTCGCCGGGCAGCGCGCCTCGACCCTTTCCGGCGGCCAGCAGCAGCGCGTGGCCATCGCCCGCGCCCTGACCCAGAAGGCCGAGGTGATTCTCGCCGACGAACCGATCGCCTCGCTCGACCCGGAGTCGGCGCGCAAGGTGATGGACATCCTCGCCGATATCAACCGCCACGACGGCAAGACCGTGGTGGTGACCCTGCATCAGGTCGACTACGCGTTGCGCTATTGCCCGCGCGCGGTGGCCCTGAAGGGCGGCCGGATCCTCTTCGACGGCAGCAGCGAGCACCTTTCCGAAGGCTTCCTCAACGAACTCTACGGCGCCGAAGGGGACACCCCGCTGCTGTTTTCCGACCGTGCCCGGCGCGGGGCGGAGAGCCAGCCGGAACTGACCCTCGCGCGCGCCTGACGTCATTCGAACCGCATAAAAACCCGCCAAACCCTGCCCAGGAGTTCTCTCCATGTTGAAACGCTTCAGTCGTGTGCTCGCGGCTTCCGCCCTGCTCGCCGGCTCCCTTGCCGGGATGGCGCACGCCGACCAGCCGGTGATCAATTTCGGGATCATCTCCACCGAGTCGTCGCAGAACCTCAAGAGCATCTGGGAACCCTTCCTCAAGGACATGAGCCAGCAGACCGGCTACCAGGTGAAGGCCTTCTTCGCCCCCGACTACGCCGGGATCATCCAGGGCATGCGTTTCGACAAGGTCGACATCGCCTGGTACGGCAACAAGGCCGCCATGGAAGCGGTGGATCGCGCCCACGGCGAGATCTTCGCCCAGACCGTCGCCGCCAGTGGCGCGCCGGGCTACTGGAGCCTGCTGATCGCCAACAAGGACAGCAAGATCGACAGCGTCGAGGACATGTTGGCGAACGCCAAGAGCCTGACCTTCGGCAACGGCGATCCGAACTCCACGTCCGGCTACCTGGTGCCCGGCTACTACGTGTTCGCCAAGAACAACGTCGACCCGGTCAAGGCTTTCAAGCGCACCCTCAACTCCAGCCATGAGGTCAACGCCCTGGCGGTGGCCAACAAGCAGGTCGACGTCGCCACCTTCAATACCGAGGGCATGGAGCGCCTGGAATTGACCCAGCCGGAGAAGGCCAGGCAGCTCAAGGTGATCTGGAAGTCGCCGCTGATCCCGGGCGACCCGCTGGTGTGGCGCAACAACCTGAGCGACGAGCAGAAGAACAAGCTGCGCGACTTCTTCTTCAAGTACGGCGCCAACGCCGAGCAGAAGAAGGTCCTCGCCGACCTGCAATGGTCGAAGTTCCAGCCCTCCGACGACGACCAGTTGCTGCCGATCCGCCAGCTCGAGCTGTTCAAGCAGCGCACCGACGTGGCGAACAACGCCAACCTCGGCGCCGAGGAGAAGGCCGCCAAGCTGAAGGCCCTCGACGAGGAGCTGGCCAAGCTGGAGAAACGCATGGCCGAGCGCGAGCAGAAAACCGCCGCCAACGCCGGCTGATCCACCCCGGGCGCGGCCGGCGCCGCGCCCCACCCGATTCGCCAATACCGCTGTCGAGATTCCCGATATGAGCACTCTGAGCACCACCGCCGCGGCGGCCGCCACCGGCAAGCCATCCTGGGGACGCCTGGTCGGCTGGGGCCTGTTCCTCGCCATCCTCGCCTGGTCCTGGAAGGGCGCGGAAATGAACCCGGCCGTGCTGTTCCGCGACGCCGGCAACATGGCGACCTTCGCCGCCGACTTCTTCCCGCCGGACTTCGGCAACTGGAAGCTCTACCTCAGCGAGATGCTGGTCACCGTGCAGATCGCCCTCTGGGGCACGGTGCTGGCCATCGTCTGCGCTATCCCGCTGTCGATCCTGGCCTCCGAGAACATCGTGCCCTGGTGGGTCTACCAGCCGGTGCGGCGGGTGATGGATGCCTGCCGTTCGATCAACGAGATGGTCTTCGCCATGCTCTTCGTGGTCGCCGTCGGCCTGGGCCCGTTCGCCGGCGTGCTGGCGCTGTTCATCAGCACCACCGGGGTGCTCGCCAAGCTCTTCGCCGAGGCGGTCGAGGCGATCGACCCCGGTCCGGTCGAAGGCGTCCGCGCCACCGGTGCCAGCGCCCTGCAGGAGGTCATCTTCGGGGTCATCCCGCAGGTCCTGCCGCTGTGGATCTCCTATTCGCTGTACCGCTTCGAGTCCAACGTACGTTCCGCCACCGTGGTCGGGATGGTCGGCGCCGGCGGCATCGGCGTGATCCTCTGGGAGGCCATCCGCGGCTTCCAGTTCGGCCAGACCTGCGCCGTGCTGATCGTGATCATCGTGGTGGTGAGCCTGATCGACGTTCTGTCACAACGCCTGCGCAAGCTGTTCATCTGACGACGCGAGGAGGGCGCCTGGTGCGCCCTTTCCAAACCATGCACTTGTCTAGACAAAGCGAACCGCTGTACCGCGAACTGGCCGAACGGCTGCGCCAGGAACTGCTGGCCTACCGCCCCGGCGACTACCTGCCCGGCGAGATCCAGCTGGCCCAGCGCTTCGCGGTGAACCGCCATACCCTGCGCCGGGCGCTCGACGAACTGGTGCTCGAAGGCCGCGTGCTGCGGCGCCAGGGCAAGGGCACCCAGGTCCTGGAGGCGCCGACGATCTACCCGATGGGCGCCGCCAACGCCTACACCGAGTCGCTCTCGGCCCAGGGCCACCGGGTCGAGGCCCGGCTGCTGGAGGCGCGCCAGCGTCCGGCCGGCGCCGCCGAGGCCACCCACCTGGGGATCGGCGAGGGCGGGCGGGTGCTGGAACTGACCACCCTGCGTTACCTCGACGGACAGCCAGTGAGCCTGATCCGCCATTGCTACGCCGTTTCCCGCAGCGAGCTGCTCGCCGACTACCAGGGCGGTTCGCTGCGTCGCTACCTGGCCGACAAAGGCCTGCCGCTGACCCGCACCTACAGCCTGATCGGTGCGCGCCTGCCCAATCGCGAGGAGGCGGCGCGCCTGCTGATGCCCCGCCATGCGCCGTTGCTCACCGTCCTCACCCTGTCCCGCGACCGTACCGGCCAACCGGTGGAACTGGCCCAGTCGATCAGCCGCGCCGATCGCTTCCAGTACCAGGTCGCCCCCTAGGAGAAGCCCATGACCGCCTTGCATTCCGATCCCACCATCGCCGCACGACAGCGCTGGATGGGCGTGCTCGCCCGCGCCCGTCGCGAGGAGCTGGACGCCCATGCGGACGCCCTGCGCGATGCCGACTATCACCTGCTGCGCGCCGCCGAGACCGGCATGACCCTGGTGCGCGGACGCATGGGCGGCACCGGCAGCCCGTTCAACCTCGGCGAGATGACCGTGACCCGCTGCGTGGTGCGGCTCGGTGACGGACGCACCGGCTACAGCTATGTCGCCGGGCGCGACAAGCGCCACGCCGAACTGGCCGCCCTGGCCGACGCGCACCTGCAGGGCGCCGACGCGGCGGCCTGGCAGGCGCGCCTGATCGAACCGCTGGCCCGCACCCAGGCCGAGCGCCGCGCCGCCCAGGAGGCGGAAATCGCCACTACCAAGGTGGAGTTCTTCACCCTGGTCCGAGGAGAAGATTGATGACCAGCGCTTCGCTTCCCAGCCCGGCGGATACCGCCGCGCTATTGCAACCGGCGTTCCAGGACCCGGTCCTGGATGCCCAGCGGAGTTTCCGCGCGGCGCTCAAGGCCCTCGCCGAACCGGGGCTGGTGCGCAACCTCGACCGCGCACCGGCGCTGGCCGCGTTGCAACCGGCCAGCTACGCGCTGTGCCTGAGCTTCCTCGACTCCGACACCCCGCTGTGGCTGGCGCCGGGTCTCGACAGCCCGACGTTGCGCGCCAACCTGGCCTTCCATTGCGGCTGCCCGATCGTCGCCGAGCGTGAGCAGGCGCTGTTCGCTTTGCTCGACGAAGGCGAGCTGGACGACCTGAGCGGCTTCGACAGCGGCAGCGACCGTTATCCGGACCAGTCCTGCACCCTGCTGATCCAGCTTGCCGGCCTCGATGGCGGCGCCTCGCTGGAGTGGCGCGGACCGGGCATCGCCGAAGTGCGCCAGGTGGCGTTGCCGGTGAGCGCCGGGTTCTGGGCACAGCGCGCCGCACGCACCGAATTCCCCAGGGGCCTGGATGCCTTCTTCGCCGCCGGCGAGCGCATCCTCGGCCTGCCACGCAGTACCCGGGTCAGCGAACCCGTCGAGGAGGTGGCCTGATGTACGTAGCCGTCAAGGGTGGCGAGAAGGCCATCGACAACGCCCATCGCCTGCTGGCGCGCAAGCGCCGCGGCGATACCGCGCTGCCGGAGCTGTCGGTGGAGCAGATCCGCCAGCAGATGCCGCTGGCCGTGTCGCGGGTGATGACCGAGGGTTCGCTGTACGACGAGCAACTGGCGGCACTGGCGATCAAGCAGGCGGCCGGCGACCTGATGGAAGCGATCTTCCTTCTCCGCGCCTACCGCACCACGCTGCCGCGCTTCGCCGCCAGCCTGCCGCTGGACACCGCCGGGATGCGTCTGCAACGACGTATCTCGGCGACCTACAAGGACCTGCCGGGCGGGCAACTGCTCGGTCCGACCTTCGACTATACCCATCGCCTGCTCGACTTCAGCCTGCTCGCCGAGGGCGACTACCCCGGCCCCGAAGTGGAGCGGGGCGCGTCCCTGGAGCCTTGTCCGCGCGTGCTCGGCCTGCTCGACCGGGAAGGCCTGATGACGCCGGAGTACGAGCTGCCCGGCGCGGTGCCGGATATCACCCGCGAGCCGCTCGACTTCCCCACCGGCCGCGCCCAGCGCCTGCAGGCCCTGGCCCGCGGCGACGAGGGCTTCCTTCTCGCCCTGGGCTATTCGACCCAGCGCGGCTACGGCCGCAACCATCCGTTCGCCGGGGAGATCCGCATCGGCGCCTGCGAGGTCTGGCTGGAGCCCGAGGAACTCGGCTTCGCGGTGCCGGTGGGCGAGATCGAGGTCACCGAGTGCGAGATGGTCAACCAGTTCGTCGGTTCCCGCGAGGAGCTGCCGCAATTCACCCGTGGCTACGGCCTGGCCTTCGGCTACGCCGAGCGCAAGGCGATGGGCATGGCCCTGGTCGACCGCGCCCTGCGCGCCGAGGACTACGGCGAGGAGGTGGTGTCGCCGGCGCAGCAGGAAGAGTTCGTCCTGATGCACTGCGACAACGTCGAGGCCGGCGGCTTCGTCTCGCACCTGAAGCTGCCGCACTACGTCGATTTCCAGTCCGAGCTGGAGCTGATTCGCAAGCTGCGTCGTCCCGGCGTCGCCGAATCCGCGCAACCCACTGACCAGGAGAAGCGCGCATGAGCCTTTCCCCGCAAGCCAGCGCCGCGCCGGAGCAGGGCTACAACTTCGCCTACCTCGACGAGCAGACCAAGCGCATGATCCGCCGCGGCCTGCTCAAGGCGGTGGCGATCCCCGGCTACCAGGTGCCCTTCGGCGGCCGCGAGATGCCGCTGCCCTACGGCTGGGGCACCGGCGGCATGCAGGTGACCGCGGCCATCCTCGGTGCCGACGACGTGCTCAAGGTGATCGACCAGGGCGCCGACGACACCACCAACGCGGTATCCATCCGGCGTTTCTTCGCCCGCACCGCCGGGGTCGCCACCACCGAACGGACCCCGGAGGCGACGGTGATCCAGACCCGCCACCGGATACCGGAAACCGCCCTGAGCGGCGAGCAGATCATGGTCTACCAGGTGCCGATCCCCGAGCCGCTGCGCTTCATCGAGCCTTCCGAGGCGGAGACCCGGACCATGCATGCGCTCGACGACTACGGGGTGATGCACGTGAAGCTCTACGAGGACATCGCCACCTTCGGCCATATCGCCACCAGCTATGCCTACCCGGTTACGGTGGACGAGCGCTACGTGATGGATCCCTCGCCAATTCCCAAGTTCGACAACCCCAAGCTGGACATGAGCCCGGCGCTGATGCTGTTCGGCGCAGGTCGCGAGAAACGCCTGTACGCGGTGCCGCCGTTCACCCGGGTGGCGAGCCTGGACTTCGAGGACCACCCCTTCGAAGTCCAGCGCTGGGAAGAAAGCTGCGCCTTCTGCGGCAGCCACGAGTCCTACCTGGACGAACTGATCGTCGACGACCGTGGCGGCAAGCGCTTCGTCTGTTCCGACACCGATTACTGCACGCAGCGGCGTGCCTGCCAGGAAGAAGGGGAGGACGCGCAATGAACGCGGTCTGCGAATCCATCGATGCGAACCTCGAGGCGCGCGACCGGCCGCTGCTCTCGGTGCGTGGCCTGACCCGCCTGTACGGGCCGGAAAAGGGCTGCCAGGAGGTCGACTTCGATCTCTACCCCGGCGAGGTGCTGGGCATCGTCGGTGAGTCCGGCTCGGGCAAGTCGACCCTGCTCTCGTTGCTCTCCGGGCGCTGTCCGCCGGACGCCGGCACGGTCGCCTACCGCGACGACGGCGACCGCTGGCTGGACCTCTACGCCGCCAGCGAAGCCGAGCGGCGCACCCTGCTGCGCACCGAGTGGGGCTTCGTCGAGCAGAACCCGCGCGACGGCCTGCGCATGGGCGTGTCCGCCGGCGCCAACATCGGCGAACGGCTGATGGCCCAGGGCGTGCGCCACTACGGTCGGCTGCGCCAGGCCGGGCTGGACTGGCTGGAACAGGTGGAGATCGATCCGCTGCGCATCGACGACCTGCCGCGAACCTTTTCCGGCGGCATGCAGCAGCGCCTGCAGATCGCCCGCAACCTGGTCTCGGCGCCACGCCTGGTGTTCATGGACGAACCCACCGGCGGCCTCGACGTGTCGGTGCAGGCGCGCCTGCTCGACCTGCTGCGCGGCCTGGTGCGCGAGCTGGACCTGGCGGTGGTGATCGTCACCCACGACCTGGCGGTGGCGCGCCTGCTCGCCGACCGCCTGATGGTCATGCGCCGTTCGCGGGTGGTGGAAGCCGGTCTCACCGACCAGATTCTCGACGACCCGCAGCATCCGTACACGCAATTGCTGGTGTCGTCGGTCCTGCAACCCTGAGCCGAAGCGTCGGCGCCGGTCCGCGCGACGGGCGCCCGGAGAAGTAGCGATGAACAACCTGATCGAGGTCCGCGACCTCAGCAAGACCTTCACCCTGCACCAGCAACAGGGCGTAGTGCTCAATGTGCTGCGCGGGCTCAACTTCAATGTCGCCGGCGGCGAATGCCTGGTGCTCCACGGACGCTCCGGCGCCGGCAAGAGCACCCTGCTGCGCACGCTCTACGGCAACTACCTGCCGGCCGGCGGCAGCATCCGCCTGCGCCACGCCGGCGACTGGTTGGAACTGGTCGGCGCCGAGCCTCGCGAGGTGCTCGCCGTGCGTCGCCAGACCCTCGGCTACGTCAGCCAGTTCCTGCGGGTGATCCCGCGGGTGGCGACCCTCGACGTGGTCATGGAGCCGGCCCTGGCCCGTGGCTGGAGCCGCGACAGCGCCGAACTGCGGGCGCGCAGCCTGCTGGCCCGGCTGAACATCCCGGAACGCCTCTGGCAACTGGCGCCGGGTACCTTTTCCGGCGGCGAGCAGCAACGCGTCAACATTGCCCGCGGCTTCATGGTCGAGTGGCCGATCCTGCTGCTCGACGAGCCGACCGCGTCCCTCGACGAAGCCAACCGCCAGGTAGTGCTGGAGCTGATCGGCGAAGCCAAGGCCGCTGGCGCCGCGTTGATCGGCATCTTCCACGACCGCGCCGCCCGCGAGGCGGTGGCCAGCCGCTACCTGGACATGAGCCAGGAGCTTTCCCGCCAGGAGCAAGCCCATGTCGTCTGAACGCGTTCTCAGCAATGCCCGGGTAGTCAGCGCCGAGCGGGTCTTCGTCGGCAGCGTGCTGCTGCGCGACGGCCTGATCGCCGCGGTCGACGAAGGCCGCAGCCACCTGGCCGGGGCCGAGGACCTGGGGGGCGACTACCTGCTGCCCGGTCTGGTCGAGCTGCACACCGACAACCTGGAGAAGCACATGACCCCGCGTCCCGGCGTCGACTGGCCATCGGCCTCGGCGGTGCTGGCGCACGACGCGCAGATCGTCGCCGCGGGAATCACCACGGTGTTCGACGCGCTGTCCATCGGCGACGTCAACCCCAAGGGCAAGCGCATGCAGCAGTTGCCGAAGATGCTCGAGGCCATCGGCGAGGCCGCCGCCAGCGGCGACGCGCGCGCCGACCATCGCCTGCACCTGCGTTGCGAGGTCAGCCATCCGCAGACGCTGGAGGTGTTCCGCGAACTGGTCGAGCATCCGCTGGTGCAACTGGTCTCGGTGATGGACCACGCCCCCGGCCAGCGCCAGTTCGCCAGGCTGGAGAAGTACCGCGAGTACTACCAGGGCAAGTACCACCTGAGCGATGCCGAGATGGACGCCTTCATCGTCGAGCAGGTAGCCAACTCCGAGCGCTACAGCGACGCCGCCCGTGCGGCCATCGTCGATGTCTGCCAGGGACGCGGCCTGTCGGTGGCCAGCCATGACGACGCGACCCTCGCGCATGTCCGCGAGTCGGCCGGCTACGGCATGGCCATCGCCGAGTTCCCGACCACCGTGGAGGCCGCCAGGGCCAGCCACGAGCACGGCCTGCAGGTGCTGATGGGCGCGCCCAACGTGGTCCGCGGCGGTTCCCACTCGGGCAACGTGGCGGCGGCGCAACTGGCGGGAATCGGCGTGCTGGATATCCTTTCCAGCGACTACTATCCGGCCAGCCTGCTGCATGCGGCCTTGCTGCTCGCCGGCGAGCACAGCGAGTATGATGCGATCCGCTACGACCTGCCGCGCGCGGTGGCGATGGTCAGCCGTACCCCGGCGCTGGCCGCCGGGCTGACCGATCGTGGCGAAATCCGCGTCGGCCTGCGCGCCGATCTGCTGCAGGCGCGGGCGCTCGGCAACAACCAGCCGGTGGTGCGTCAGGTCTGGCGCGGCGGGCAGAGAGTGTTCTGATGACAGGCAGACTGATTTATCTGATGGGGCCTTCCGGCTCGGGCAAGGACAGCCTGTTGCAGGCCGCGCGCGAGCCCCTGGCGCTGCGCGGCTGCCGTATCGTGCGGCGGGTGATCACGCGCTCCGCGGAAGCGGTGGGGGAGGACGCCCAGGCGGTGACTCCGGCGCAGTTCGACACCCTCGAGCGGGCCTCGGCGTTCGCCATGAGCTGGCGCGCCAACGGCCTTTGCTATGGCATTCCGGTGCAGATCGACGAGTGGCTGGCGCAGGGCTACGACGTGCTGGTGAACGGCTCGCGCGGCTACCTGGCGCAGGCCCGCCGGCGCTATCCGGATCTGCTCGCGGTCCTGCTCGGGGTGAAACCCGAGGTGCTGCGCCAGCGCCTGCTGGCGCGCGGCCGGGAAAGCCCCGAGGAAATCGAGGCGCGCCTGGCGCGTAACGCCGAGTTCGCCGCCGGCCTGGAGGGCCCGCTGTTCCAACTGGACAACTCCGGTGATCTCGACGACACGCTACGCACCCTCCTGGCCCGTCTCGGCAGCGACCGCGCATGCGCCTGACCCTGCTCGGCACCGGCGACGCCCGCCAGGTGCCGGTCTACGGTTGCGATTGCCCGGCCTGTCGCAACGCCCGCGCCGACGCCGGCCTGCGTCGCCGTCCCTGTAGCGCGCTGCTGGAGTGCGCCGGCCAGCGTTGGCTGATCGACAGCGGCCTGGTCGATCTCTGCGAGCGCTTCCCGCCCCATAGCCTCGATGGCATCCTCCAGACCCATTACCACGCCGACCACGCCCAGGGCCTGCTGCACCTGCGCTGGGGCCAGGGTCTGGTGATCCCGGTGCACGGCCCGGCCGACCCGGAGGGCCTCGCCGACCTCTACAAGCATCCGGGCATCCTCGATTTCAGCCAGCCCTTCGGCGCCTTCGAGCGGCGCCAGTGGGGCGCGCTGGCGGCGACCGCGTTGCCGCTGGTCCACTCGAAGCCAACCTTCGGCTACTTGCTGGAGGGGGCTTCCGAGGAGGGAACGATACGGCGCCTGGCCTACCTCACCGATACCGTCGGGCTGCCGGCGGACAGCGCCTCGCGATTGCTCGCGGCGCCGCTGGACCTGCTGGTGCTGGACTGCTCGATGCCGCCGCAGGAGCGGCCGCCGCGCAACCACAACGACCTCACGCGGGCATTGGAGTGCATCGACTCGCTGCGTCCCCGGCGGGCCGTGTTGACTCACGTCGGGCATACGCTGGACGCCTGGCTGCTGGACCACCCCGCTGCGTTGCCCGAAGGGGTGGAACTGGCGCGCGACGGCGTGTGCCTGCCGCTGTGAGCGACGCTGTAGCGCCCGGCAAAGCGCTGCGGGCGAAATCAGTCCAGGCTTGGATCGAAGCGGATTCGCCGACCTACCACCAGTGCAAACAGCAGCCATGCGCCGGAAATGCCCAGCAGACCCCAGGCGCACCAGGCGAGGAGGGTGGCCTCGGGCGGCAGGCTCAGCGCCAGGATCGCGCTGGCGATCACTACGAACAGAAGAATGACGGCGGATCGTGACATGGTTTCGCTCCCGGAGCCCTCTCCGTCGGGCTCGCTGTTCCTTGTGCCGGCTCAGTGGCGCCGAGGTTCCGTGGCGCCCTTGTCGCTCAGCGGAAGCTTCGCTGGATATTCGTCTCCTCCGCGCTCTATCAGCCAGAGCAGCCCGTAGACGCCGACCGAAAGGGCCAGGGCGGTCAGCGGCAAAGCCAGGATCCACATGTTCTTTCTCCCTTTCCGCTCGCCAGCATCCCGGGGACCTGTGCGGCGGTGTAGCGTCGTTGGATGCCGGTCTCCCGGCGCTTGCTTCGTCAGAATGTCCAGGCCTGTTCGTCGGCCGCGGTCACCAGCGCCGTGCCGCGCTCGTCCTCGCCTACGGTGACGATGCGCGGGGATTCGTCGGGCGCCTGGATCACCAGTTGTTGCGCAGCGGGTGCCCACTGCGGCGTTGCGTTGCTGTCCAGCACTACCGGCCTTTCGCCGTTGCGTTCCTGCGTCCTGTCCTCGTCGCCCAGTGCGCTGTTCTGGAAGACTACGAGAGCCAGCAGGGAAAGAAGTCCGGTGCCGACAAGGTTGCGTGAGCTGCTCATGTTCACCTCCATTTCGTAGCTTTGCCAGGCAGATGGCCAAGGTTTGATCCTGAGGGTCTTGTAGCAGCGGTTGTGCCAACTTTTTTCTATAAAAAATCCTTTTAAATCAATGAATTATATATTTGATCTAGACTCTCTCGCATGCACTTTGCACGGATGGGCATTTTACCGGTTGCAAAATGCATGATGATGTCAGCCCAGATGCAGCGCCAGGCTTACGCCGTGGCTGGTGAACCCTAGCGCGGCATAGAAGCGCTGCGCGGTTTCCCGGTCCTGATGACTGGAAAGCGCCAGTTTGTAGCAGCCCCAACTGCGCGCGCGCTCCACGGCCCGGCCGATCAGTTCGCGGCCTACGCCCTGGCCGCGGGCGTGGCGGTCGACCACCATGTCTTCGAGAATCGCCGAGCGGGCGAAATCGTGCGCCAGGTGTTCGATCAGATGCAGGGTGCAGGTGCCGAGCAGGCGCTCGCCGCGCTCGGCCACCAGGGTGACCCGGTCGCCGCGCGGTCGTTGCAGCTGGATGGCCAGCAACGCCGGGTCCGGGCGCGGATCGGCGCTACCGAGTTGCTGTAGCAGCAACGACAGGCGCGGCGCGTCGTGCTCGCTGGCGATCCGCACGTCGAAGCTGGCGAAGGGGGAGTCCGGTATCCGCGGCTGGCGCGGGGCGTCCGGCAGGTCCTGTGCGGCGGGAATGGCAACGGTCTGATTCATGCTGCACCTCCAGGGTTGCGGAAAATTATGCGCAGCCTTGGTGGCAGTGGCATGACAAACGCTTTCTCTGCCGTTAACATGCCGCCCGGACGCGGCGCACCGCTCGCCATGTCCGGCGTGTCCCGGTAGCTCAATTGGATAGAGCATCCCCCTCCTAAGGGGAAGGTTGGAGGTTCGACCCCTCTCCGGGACGCCAAATATATCGGGCACTTACCGCAAATCGCTTCTCCTGGGCCAGTTCTTTGTCGGGGCATGGTGGGTGCAGTAAGCCTAAAAGAAAGCCCCGTCCTGAATCGCTCAGACGGGGCTTTTCCATGCCGGCCAGCTCAAATGTCTGTCGTCAGCGCCAGCAGGACAACCGGGTGGCCTGCGCCGCTCCCGGTAAGCTCGATCCTCGCTTTCCCTTCTCATCGCGACCTTCGCGCGCGTCTTAATCCTCCGAATACCCTACCAAGCGCATCGCTGGATGCAGCTTCGAGATCTTTCACCTTCATCGAGAGCACGTCCTCATTGTGGTTTTCCGGGCAGTTCTAGCCTAGTGCCATTACGTCGAGGTTTGGGCTCGATGTGATGGTGTGCCTGAGGGCGGTGCCGGCAGATCGCATCCAGGCGGATGAGGTGCTGGAGATAGGCGGAATTTTCCGCCGATCAGGAGGGACCAGAAACTTTCCGGACTCTGGCCGTAGGGGGAGTGCGGAATCATTGCAGATCCTGGCCAAGCCATGCCGGAAAATCTTCCGGTATATGGCGGGAAAGTCTCCGGCACATGCGACGGGCACGCTTTTGTACCCGTATCGGGAGGGATCCCTCGGAGGTGGGTCCGACAAGGTAGGTTTTTCTCACTTTCCCCCATTAGTAGTGGTCGTGATCTGCGGTGCCTGACTGTCTCCTCAAAATTGTGGGCACGGTCGCGCGACCCTCTCCTGAAAATTCAGGAATTTCGTCCCCAGCTCAAAAGAACGTTTTGTGTCCTTTAGCCTGGGCGAGATACCGGGAGTTTTCCTGCATTGCAGGAGATCCAAACTGGCGATTTTCCGGTTTTGCCGGGGTGTCGTTTCATCGTCCTTGGGCATAGCGGGACGGTATCCTCATTGGCCGTCCTCCATTGGAGTTTTTGCCCCCCGACGGTGGCCGCAAGGCAGGCCGACTGCGCCACCTCGTCCGAGGTCGGTAGATTCCTGGCTTAATCACCTTGGCCGCGCGTTTGCTCCCGTCTGGATCACGGACAGAAATTTGCGTAAACGCCGTCGGTTCTTAAGACTGGCTCACGGAATACAGTGAACATCTATACGAAACTCGACTGCCGGATATGATCGGCACTGGATTTGGGGCCAGTAGTAAGCCGGGTAGATGATCGAGGGTGCTCCATTGCGAACAGGGATGTGGCAGGAAATAAAAAGGAAGTTTTGTAGGTGGTCGCCAATTCCTTCAAGTTCGTCCCGTTCGTCCTTCTAACAGCCCGGCGTGATTTGCGGGTCGGTTCTAACACTAGGAGAATTTGGTGAATAGGGTATGCCTGTTATTTGTCTTGTATGGCTCGCTGCTTGTGTCGAATATGTGTTTTGGTGGGGGCTTTTATAAGTGGAGTGTTGTCAACTATGCGAGCAGTACTTCGAACTCGCCCGCTGAGGCGTGTGAGAAAGCGAGACAGACCTTCAATCGTACCGAAAGTAGCTGGATATCTACCGAGGCGGTTCCGGTTATAAATTATCCAGGTAGCTTGCCTATTGGCTATTGCCGCGTTACGTATCATTACCGCTCAAACCCTAAGGATGTTCGATACTGCAATGGCGGTTGCCCTAATTGGAACTTGTATCGTGCGGGGGATTCGTGTCCGTTGAGAGCTGAATATAATCAGCAGACAGGGGAGTGCAATTGTTACCCCGGTTACGAAATGGATGACTCTGGCTGTAAGCTTCCAGATAAAAACGGCCCCGAAAAGGGACCGCCTCCACCAGAGGGCTGTGCAGGAAATCCGGTTAATATCACCAATGGCAACAAATACCAAGTTGAACACGACTTAAGTATTCCGATCCCGTTGACCCGGTACTACAACGGCCTGGACGGCTTGTGGCGACATTCGTATTCTGCGCGTATAACACGCAAGGATGATGGCTTCCTACTCTACCGCGAAAACGGAAAAGCCTCGGAGTTTACGGGATCGGGAAAAGATCTAACCTCCATCACAGACCTAGGTAGGCTCAGCCGGTTACCAGGGAGTTTTATATATACCTCCGAACTCAACGAGGTGATGGAGTTCGACCAGAGTGGAAAACTCACTAAACTCACCACCAAGGAGGGTCGCAAGTATCGTGTAGAGCGAGGCGCTAATCTTGCGATTAGCGACGAGCATGGCAACAAGCTCGTTCTCTCGGAGGGAACCAACCATCAACTCCTTCGCGCTCAGACAGGGGGTATATCCATTGAGTACACATACGACAAGGAACAGCGACTCACTTCGGTAACACGAACAGATGGGCAATACAGCACGAAAACACAGTACCTCTATGACGACCCGAGGAACATAAAACTACTTACAGGCATCCAGGATAACAATAATCGCCGCTTCGCCACCTGGGCCTACGACAACCAAGGCCGCGCCATCTCCAGCGTACACGCCAACGGCGCCGAAAAGGTCTCCCTCGCCTACAACGATGACGGCTCCACCACCGTCACCAACGAATACGGCAAGCAGGCCACCTACCGCTTCCAGGTGATCCAAGGCATCAAGCGCATCGTTGCCATCGAAGGCGAACCCTCGCCCAACTGCCCCGGCAGCAATTCCACCTTCACCTACGATGACCAG
>NZ_KV819844.1:0-50107 GCF_001815235.1 Pseudomonas sp. HMSC065H01
GGCGGATAACCGCGAGCGGTTATCCGCCCTACGGAGCTGGAGCGGCAGCCGGCGTTTCCGCAGGCCTGTAGGGCGAATACAGCCACAGGCGGTATCCGCCAATACCCCGGATAAGCGGCGGATAAACGCAAGTGCCTATTCGTCCCGCGACAACCACGCCATCACCGCTCGGTTCACCCACGGCGGAGACAACTGCCCAGCCCAGTACAGCGCCGTGAACAACCCGCCCACCGGCCGGTGTACCCGCCGGCTGTGCGCGTGCCGCCAGGCCGCCTCGGCGATATCCTCGGCGTCCAGTCTCAGCCCCAGGCGACGCAACACCGGCGGCTGGTAGGCCTGCCCGGCGACCATCGGCGTGCGAACGAACGGCGGCATCAGGTCGGCCACACGAATACCGTGGCGGCGCCATTCCAGCTCCAGCGCCTCGGTAAGCCCGCGCACGGCGAACTTCGAGGCCGAGTAGACGGCCATCTCCGGTACGCCATACAGCCCCGATGCCGAGCCCATGTTGAGCACCTGCGCCTGCGGCGTCGCGCGCAGGAACGGAAAGGCCGCGTGACAGCAGTTGAGGACGCCATGCAGGTTGATCGCCAGCAACCGCGCGTGGTCCTCCAGGGCGACCTCTTCGAAGCGGCCGAAACGCAGGACGCCGGCGCAGTTGAACAGCAGGCGCAGGCGGCCATCGGCACAGAACTGCGCAAGCGCCTCGCCGACCACGTCGGGCTCGCTGACGTCCACGGCGCGGTGCCAGGCGCCCGGCAGTTGCGCGGCCAAGCCGCGCAACGCCTCGGCATCGATGTCCAGCAAACCGACCCGCCAGCCCCGGCGGTGGAACAGCCGCGCGCTGGCGGCGCCGATTCCGGAAGCGGCACCACTGATCAGAATGTTCTGCACCTGTCGCCCTCCGCGCTGCATTCGACGACGAACGCGGCCGCCTCGTCCAACGCCCGGTCGGCGCTGGCCAACACGCCGGCATGAGCCTGGAACACGTGCCAGCAACCGGCGTAGCGCTGCAATCGCACCGCGACGCCCTGCTCACCGGCCCGTTGCGCCAGGCGCAGGCTGTCGTCGCGCAGCAGTTCGTCCTCGCCGACCTGTACCAGCAGCGGCGGCAGCCCCGCCAGGTCGGCATGCAGCGGCGACAAGGCGGCCGAGCCTGGCTCCGCGTCGGCCGGCAGCAGCAGGCGCACCGCGCTTTCCAGCCAGGCCCGCGACAGCAGCGGGTCGCCGGCCGCCGGCGTGTGCAGGCGCTGGCAGCCGAGGTCGGTCCAGGGCGAGAACAGCAGCAACCCGGCCGGCAACGGCAAGCCGCACGCCTTCAGCTCCAGGGCCAGGGACAGCGCCAGGTGGCCGCCCGCGGAGTCGCCGGCGAGCAGCAGCCGGCGCGGCGAATGGCCGGCCTCCAGCAATGCCAGGTAGACCGCCAGGGCGTCGTCGCGGGCGGCGGGGAACGGATGTTCCGGGGCGCGCCGGTAGTCCACCGCGCAGACCTCGGCGGCGCAACGCCGGGCCAGGTGCGTGGTGATCGCCCGGTGGGTCGCCGGCGAGCCGATCAGGTAGGCGCCGCCGTGCAGGTAGAGCACCCGGCGCCGCGCCTCCACCCCGCGCGGCCGCAACCACTCGCAGGGCACGCCGGCGAGGCTGCGGCGCTCGCGGACGACGCCGCCGGCGCCCAGCGTCGCCAGGCTCAGCCCGCGCAACACGCCGCGTTGCAGCGCCACTGGCATGGGCGGACGGACCAGCCCGCGGAACAACAGGCGCAGGCAGCCGCGCAGGAGACCGGCGCGCAGGCGTTGCGGCGGCGACATCAGGGGCGCTTCAGCGGGCCAGGTCATAGTCGGCAAGCTCCGGCCGGCGCGTACGCCAGCGATAGACGAAGGTGTAGCCCGGCCAGTTGTTGGTGTTCTTGCCGGCGGCAGTCTTGTACCAGCTGTCGCAGCCACGCTCCCAGACGGTATGGCGCAACCCCTGTTGCACCTCCAGGTTGAAGCGCCGCTGGACCTCGGGCTTCACGTCGAGGTAGCGCAAGCCCTGCTCCTGGAGCTGGCGCAGGCAGCCGAGCACGTAGGGGAACTGGCTTTCCAGCATGTAGACGATGGAGTTGTGGCCGAGGTTGGTGTTCGGCCCGTAAAGGATGAACAGGTTGGGGAAGCCGCTGACGCTGATGCCCTTGTAGGCTTCCGCGCCATCCGCCCAGGCCTGCCGCAGGTCGCGTCCGTCGAGGCCGAGGATGCGCATCGGGGCGAGGAACTCGGTGGCGGCGAAGCCGGTACCGAAGATGATCGCGTCGACCTCGTGCCGGCGGCCGTCACGGCCGACCACGGCGTCTTCGGTGACTTCGCGAATGCCCGTGTCGACCAGTTCGACATTGCTCCTGGCCAGCGCCGGGTAATAGTCGTTGCTGATCAGGATGCGCTTGCAACCCAGCGGGTAGTCGGGAACCAGCCGCGCGCGCAGTTGCGGATCGGCGATCTGCCGGTGCAGGTGACGATGGAAGCTCAGCCGCATCACCTTCATCAGCGCCGGGAAGGTCGCGAAGGCGAGCATCCGCGATTCGTGGTGCAGGTACTTGAGCCCCCGATCCAGGCGTTGCAGCCACGGCCAGCGCGCCTTCAGGCGGCGTTCCCAGTCGGCGTAGGTGCGGTCCGGCTTGGCGATCACGTAAGGCGCGCTGCGCTGGAACAGCGACAGGCGTTGCACCTGCGGGGCGATCCGCGGGACGAACTGGATGGCGCTGGCTCCGGTGCCGATCACCGCGACCCGCTTGCCGGCCAGCTCGACCTCGGCGTCCCAGTTCGCCGAGTGGAACGCCGGACCCTGGAAGCGCTCCAGGCCGGGCAGGCGCGGCAGCAGCGGCCGGCTCAACTGGCCGGTGGCGCAGACCAGGGCCCGTGCGCGCAGCGTCTGGCCATCGGCGCAGCGCACCTGCCATTCGCCGCTGCCGGCGTCGAAACGGGCCTCCTCCACCTCGCAGTGGAAACGGATCTTCTCGCGCAGACGGTACTTGTCCGCGCAATGCCGCAGGTAGTCGAGGATTTCCGCCTGCGGGGCGAACTTGCGCGACCAGTCGGCCTTCGGCTCGAAGGAAAACGAATAGAGATGCGAGGGGACGTCGCAGGCGGCGCCCGGGTAGCGGTTTTCCCGCCAGCAACCGCCGACATCGGCGGCCTTTTCCAGGACCAGATAATCGTCGATGCCTGCCTGTCGCAGGCGGATCGCCAAGCCGAGACCGGCGAAGCCGGCGCCGACCACCAGCACCCGCAAGGGGGCTTCAGGGCGGGACTCGTTGTGCATTGTTGTGCTCCCGTTTGTTGCTTGCCACGCCGTCCGGCGCGATTCCGCCCAGCGGCGGATGGCGGCATCCTAGTTCGCCGGGGCGACTGGCGTTATGGCCGGGCCGGACATAAAGTTGTGATTTTCGGTCAACCTCGGACGCCACCATGCCCACTCCGCCCTGGTCTCCCCGCCGCAGCGCCATCAGCGCGCACCTGCTGATCCAGTTCGGCATCGACCGCGGCCTCGGCCTGGAGCAGTGCCTGGCAGGTAGCGGCCTGGATATCCGCCTGCTCGGCGATCCCTCCGGGGAAATCGACGCGGCCCAGGAACTGAGCGTAGTGCGCAACCTGGTCCGGCACCTGGGCGACGCCTGCGCGCCGGGCCTGGCGGCAGGCCTGCGCTATCACCTCAACGCCTACGGCATCTGGGGCTTCGCCCTGCTCAGCAGCCCGACCTTCCTCAGCGCCGCGCAACTGGGCCTGCGCTACCTCGACCTGACCTTCGCCTTCCATGGCATCCGCCTGGAGGTACACGACGATGAAGCGCACCTGGTGCTCGACGACGCCGGCATTCCCGAGGACCTGCGGATTTTCCTCCTCGAACGCGACGCCGGTGGCGTGCTGCGCATCCAGCGCGACCTCACCGGGCAGCGCCTGCCGATCCTCCGCGCCGGCTTCCGCCGCCCACCGCCCGCCGATCCCGCGCCCTACGTGCGCGAGCTGGGCCTGTGCCCGGCGTTCGGCCAGGCGGACAACCGGGTGGTCTTCGAACGGCGCTTCCTCGACCTCCCGCTGCCCGGCGCCAATCCAGAGGTGGCGCGCGCCTGCGAGGAGCAGTGCCGCGCCCTGCTCGCTCGCCGCCAGGTGCGCGGCGGTCTGGCCGGACGCATCCGCGACCGCTTGCTGAGGACGCCCGGCCACTTGCCGGACATGCAGACCCTGGCCATGGAACTGCACCTCACCGTGCGTACCCTGCGTCGCCGCCTGGACGACGAGGGCAGCAGCTACCGCCTGTTGCTCGACGAGGTGCGCCAGGCCCTCGCCGAAGAGCTGCTGGCCACCGGCGCGATTCGCCTGGAGGAGATCGCCGAGCGCCTCGGCTACGGCGAGGTGTCCAACTTCATCCATGCCTTCAGGCGCTGGAAAGGCATGACGCCGCGCCAGTATCGCCAGCGGCGACGACTCGACGCGATGTCCTGAGCCGCTCCGGGCTTATTCCACGAAGGCAGGACGCCAGCGCTCGATGTTCGTTTCGCCGCCGCCTGCCAGCGGCTAGATTGGCCGTTCACGCGCGGCATCCGGCGGCGCGGCAGCGGAGGCATCTCCGCTGGCAACGGGAGAACGACACATGGGTTGCCAGCAACACGCATGGCCGGCGCACGCGCCGGAGCAGGTCGAGGCCGAGGTCAACTATATCCGCGACAACGGCCAACGGCCGGTCGCCTACACCTATCCGGCCCCTGCCGGGACGCCGCAGCGCAGCGCGCTGTTGCAGCCGACCCGGGTGGCGATCCGCAATGCGCGTCTGCTGGCGCAACCGGCCAGCCTGGAGCGCGAGGGTTTCCAACTGGTGCGCGAGGCGAGCGCGGTGGGCGATTTCGAGGATGAAGCCCAGGTTCGTGAACGCTACTACCCGGAAAGCATCGCCCTGCTCCGCCGCCTGACCGGCGCCGCCGAGGCGGTGATCTTCGACCACACGCTGCGCGTCGACCAGGCCGGGCGCGAAGAACGCGGCCTGCGCGAACCGGTGCGCTACGTGCACAACGACCAGACCCTGCGCTCGGCGCCGCGCCGGGTCCGCGACCACCTGCCGGCGGAACGCGCCGAACGGCGCCTGGCCGGACGCTTCCAGATCGTCAACCTGTGGCGTCCGTTCGGCCACCCGGCGCAGCGCGCGCCGCTGGCGTTGCTGGACGCCCGCAGCCTGGCGTTCGACGACCTGGTGGCCAGTGACCTGGTGTACCGCGACAAGGTGGGCGAAACCTACTCGGTCAAGCCCAACCCGGAGCACCGCTGGTACTACTACCCGCACCTGCTGCCGGAGGAAGCGCTGCTGCTGAAGATCTACGATTCGCGGGAGGACGCGCAGGCCCGCCTCGGCGCGCACACCGCCTTCGACGATCCCTGCACCCCGGCCGATGCGCCGCCGCGGCAGAGTATCGAACTGCGTTGCCTGCTGTTCTTCGACGAATGAGTCAGGCGGGGCGCAGGCTGATCCAGTAGTCGCTGTAGCGCAGCACGCGGATCGGCAGGCTGCGTCCGAGCATGTCCAGGGACGTGTGCATGTCGTCCAGCGGGAACAGACCGCTGACGCGGTTGCCGGCGATCTCCGCGTCGAGCTGGAGGATGCCTGGCAGATAGGGCCGGAAGGCCTCCGCGACCCAGGCCAGGGAGCGGTCGTGGACCTCCAGCCAGCCGCTGGCCCAGGCATCCTCTCCGGCCTGCATCGGGCCCTGTTCGAGCAGGCCGCCGGCATCGAACAGCAGGCTACGTCGTGCCGCCACCGCCAGCTGGCGTCCCTCGCCGGTGGTCAGCCGCGCGCTGCCGCGCAGGGTCACCAGGCGGATCGCCCCGCGCTCCTCGGCCAGTAGCAGGCTGCCGCTGGCGCAGTCCACCCGTCCGGCGGCGCAGTCGAGGGCGAAGGCGCCGCGCGGGTCCTCCTTCACTTCCAGGCGCATCGCGCCGCGCCGCAGCTCCAGGCGTCGCTGGGCGCCGTCGAGCAGCGGTCGCGCCTTGCTCCGCGCGTTCAGGCGCAGGCGGCTGCCGTCGGCCAGCAACCAGTCGCGGCGCTCGCCGGTGCCGGTCGCCAGTTCGCCGGGCAGACCCATGCCGGCCTGGACCCAGCGCTCCAGGCCGGCGCCGCCGGCGAGCAGGACGAACAGCCCGAGGGCGCCGCCGACGAAGCGCCGGCGGCTCGACGGCTGCTCCAGGGCACGCAGCACGGTAGCGCTCGGCTGGCCGCGCCAGGGCGAGTCCTGTAGCGGCGCGAGGCTGCCAAGCAGTTGCCGGAACACCTCGGCATGCTCGCTCGACAGCGCCTTCCAGCGTTCCAGGGCATCGCCCTCGGCGGCGCTGAAGTCGCCGGATTGCAGGCGCACCATCCATTCGATGGCCTCCTCGACGATGCGTTGCCGTTCCGGCTTCTCGCTCATTCCTGGAATCCCCGGTAGCAGCAGTGCAAGGCATCCTTCATCAACTGGTGGATGCGCCCCAGGGACAATCCGAGGCGTTCGCCGATCTGCACGTAGGTCAGGCCTTCCAGCTGGCTCATCAGGAACACTGCCCTGGCCTGCCCGGACAGGCCGTCGAGCAGGCGGTCGATGGCTTGCAGGCTCTCGATCAGCATCCACTGCTCGTGAGGCGACGGCTGCACCGCCTCCGGCGCCTCGGCGAGGATCTGCAGGTAGGCGCGCTCCAGGTCCTTGCGCCGCCAGCTCTCGTACATCAGGCGTTGCGCGATGGTCGCGAGGAACGCCCGCGGCGAGCGGATCGACGCCGGGTCGGGGAGCATCCAGACCTGCAGGAAGGCCTCGGCGGCGAGGTCTTCGGCGCTGTGGCTACAGCCGGTCTGGTAGGACAGCTTCTTGCACAGCCAGTCGTAGTTCTGCTGGAACAACTGGGCGATCAGGGTGTTCTTGATGGAGCCTTGGCTATCCATGGTAAGCGTTCGCTGCTGGCAGGCCACGCCACGGATAGCGGTAGTGAGCCTGGAGGTTGAGGAACGGCGCCCGGGGCTGTTCCCGTGGCGCGCGGTAGGGAATCAATCGAGGCGCTCCCGGCAGTCCGCCGTGCCCGCCGGCCGCTGCGCGGACAGCCAGCCGCAGGCGGCGGCGCCGAGGATCAGCGCGGCGCCCCACCAGGGGAGCGCGCGCACCGCCACCTGGTCCACCAGGATCGCGCCGATGAAGGCGCCCAGGGCCACGCCGAGCTGGATCGCGCTGGTGTTGAGGCTGATCTGGATCGCCGCGGTGTCCGGGCTGAGTTCCACCAGGTATTTCTGGATCGCCGGCCCCGGCGCCATGTTGAACACGCACCAGAACACCACCGCGCCCAGCAGCAGCGGCAGGCCGCCGGTGGCGAACGGCAGCAGGACCAGGGCCAGTGCGTGCAGGAGCAGGAAGGCGACGAAGGTGGCCGGCCCCGGCCAGCGGTCGGCGGCGCGTCCGCCGAGCAGCGCGCCGAGGATGCCGCCGCCCCCGTAGACCAGCAGGACCAGGCTGATGGTCGGTTTGTCGAGGGCCATGCTGCCGACCAGGAACGGCACGATGTAGGTGTAGACGGTGAACTGGCCGGTCATCTGCAACAGCGATGCCAGGTGGGCGAACGGCACCCGGCCCCGGGCCAGCGCCCGCAGTTGCTCCGCCGGGGCGATGCCGGGCGCGCCGCGGATGGCCGGCAGCAGGCGCAGGAGCAGCGGCAGGCCGAGCAACGCGACCCCGGCGAGCAGCAGGAACAGGCTACGCCAGCCCCAGAACTCGCCGATCAGGGTGCCCAGCGGTACGCCCAGCACCAGCGAGGCGACGATGCCGGCGAACACCAGACCGATCGCTCGGCCGCGCCGTTCCGGCGCGACAATGGCCACCGCCAGGGTGATCGCCACCACCACGATGACCGAGGCGCTGGCCGCCACCAGCAGCCGGCTCGCCAGCAACAGGGCGAAGCTCGGCGCGGCGGCGCTGGCCAGGTTGGCGCCGATGAACGCCAGCAGCGCGCCGGCCAGCAGGCGGCGGCGCTCGATACCGGCGCTGAGGTAGACCAGCAGCGGGCCGAGCAGCGCATAGACCAGCGCGTACAGGCTCATCAGCAACCCGGCCCGGCCCTGGCTGACGGCGAAACTGGCGGCCAGTTCGTCGAGCACCCCGGCCACCACCAGTTCCACCGTGCCGACCACGAAGGCCAGTCCGGCCAGCAGCCAGACGCCGACCTCCGCCCTGCTCCGTTCAGTCTCGCCCATGGCTGCGTGCCTCCCCGTCGATGGCGTAGCGATAGCGCCCGAGCATGACCAGCAGCCCTGCCGCCACGCCGAACGCGCCGAGCAGGACCAGCGTCGAGCCCGCGTAGGAGCCCGCGCGGTCGTAGAAGTAACCCAGCAGCCAGGACCCCAGGCTGATGGCGATGGCGAAGGTGAAGGGCTGGATCGAGCCATAGATCACGCTGAAATGGCGCAGGCCGAAGTAGCGGCTGACGAAGTACTGGGTGGTGCCGGTCTCGCCGCCGGCGCCCAGGCCGATCAGGAACACCGCGCCCCAGAGCAGCGCCGGCGGTCCGCCAAGGAGCAGGAGCAGCAGCCCGAGCGCCGCCAGCAGGGCGAACGGCAAGGCGATGCGCGGGGTGTCGTAGCGGTCCAGCAGGTAGCCCAGCGCCGGTTGCGAAACGATCATGCCGACCCACAGCGCCGCCAGCACGTCGGTGGCGACTTCCCGCGACAGGCCGCGCTCCTGCAACAGCGGCACGCCATGCACCATCACGCCAGTGACGGCGAACACGCCGAGGATCAGGTTGCCGACGATCAGCCAGAAGTCCGCCGAGCGCCAGGCCTGGCCTGGCGTCGCTCCGGGCAGCGCGTCGGCTGGCGGGCGCCGCGCCTGCGGCAGGTCGCCGGGTCGCTCGCGGAACAACGCATAGAGCAGCGGCAGCGCCAGGAGGCCTTCGAGCAGGCCATAGACGAGGAAGGTGGCGCGCCAGCCGAAGGCGTCGATGCAGGCGCTGCCCAGGTACAGCGCCAGCGGCCCGCCGACGCCGAAGCCGAGTCCGAGGATGCCGTAGGCCGCGCCGCGACGACGCTCGAACCAGCCGCCGAGAATCCGCGCATAGGGAATGTTGCCCGGCGTCAGCAGGCCGAGCAGCGCGAACAGCAGGTATAGCTGCCAGCCGCTGCGCGCCAGCGCCAGGCTGGCCAGGCACAGGGCCAGCGCGGCGGTCAGCGGCAGGACCAGGGCGCGCGCGCCCCAGCGATCCACCAGCCAGCCCTTCAGCGGGCTACTCAGGGCTACCGCCAGGCCCAGCAGGGTCACCGGCAGCGCCGACTGGCCGCGGTCCCAGTCCAGGTCGGCGGCGATCGGCTCGATGAACAGCGAGAAGCTGCTGATCACCAGCCCGGTGGGGCCGAAGATCACCCCCACTACCGAGGCCAGCAGCACCCCACAACTGGCCACGCCGAACTCGCCGACGCCAGGCGCCGCCGGCGCGACGTCCTCCATGGCCTCGCGGGCGACGCCGCTCATGCGTCGCGCCTCAGGCGCTCGATCAGTTGGCGGCGCAAGCGGATGTCCTCGGCGTTCTCGGTGGTGGCCTCAAGCTGGACGATCTCGATGCCGGCGCGATGAAAGGCCAGGATCTGTTCCGCCACCTCGCCGACGCTGCCCACCAGCACCCCGGCGAAGCTGCGCTGCACGGTATTCGCCACCCATTCGCGCAAGGCCTCCGGCTCCAGCCGGGCGAGCCGGTCGCGCTCGCCGTCGCGGGCGACCTGCGGCGATGCCGCCAGTTCGTCGAGGGGCCGTGCCAGAAGCAGTTCGAAAGCGGCCTGGCGGTAGTGCTCGGCGATGTCCAGGGCCGCCGCCGGACTGTCGCCGAGGATCACCTGGAAGTGCTTCCAGAACTTCAGCCGCCGTCCCTGCTCCGCCGCCTCCTCGTTCAGCCTGCGCTTGAGCTCCGCGGTCTGCGTGGGGCTGGCGAAGTGGCCGGCGTAGACGTCGGCGAAGCGCACCGCCAGGCGTTGTGCCTGCGCCGAGGAGCCGCCAACGGATAGCGGCGGGCGCGGCCGCTGGATCGGCAGGAAGCCGCTGCCGGCGTCCTCCAGCCGGTAGAACTCGCCGTGGTAGTCGAAGGGTTCGCGGCTTTCCAGGGCGCGGGTGAAGACCTCCAGGTACTCCACGGCGCGCCGGTAGCGTTCGTCCTTGTCGGCGAAGTCGCCGTCGCGGCGCACGTCGGCGTCGCTGGAGCCGATCACCAGGTGTACGCCGGCGCGCCCGTTGGACAGGCCGTCGAGAGTGGCCAGGGCGCGCGCGGCAACGGTCGGCTGGGCGCTCCCCGGTCGGTGCGCGACGGTGGCGCGCAGGCGCGGCGCCGCGGCCAAAGCCCAGCCGGCGACCAGCCAGGGGTCGGGCCAGGCAGCGGAAACGGTGAACAGCGCGCCGTCGAGGCCGTCCGCCTCTTCCAGGCGGGCCTTCTGCTGGATGTCGAAGGCGCTCACCGCGCGACTGCGGGTGTCCGGCAGGAAACGCGCGGCCTGGCGGGCGAAGGCACTGTCGCCGATGACCGCGGAGGCGCGCACGCCGCCGCGCAGTTCGATGCTCATGGTTCGTCCTCCTTAGAAGGTGTAGGCCGCGCCGAGGTAGTAGAAGGCGCCGTTGAAGCTGATCTGCGAGGCATAGGTGTCGTACTGGTTGAAGCCGAGGTAGGCGCTCTCGGCCGGCAGCTTGTCGGGCTTCACGTCGAACAGATTGTTGGCCCCGGCGCTCAGGGTCAGGTTGCGGCTCGCCGCATAGCGCAGGGCAACGTCGGTGATGTACTTGGGCGAGTTCTCGAAGCGGTTGAAGACCGTGGTCGAATAGGCATGCTCGCCGGTGTAGTAGTCCAGTTCGGAAACCGTCTTGCTGTAGCGCGTTTCGCGCAGGGTCAGGCCCCAGCGCCGGTAGCTCCAGTCGGCCTGCAGGCTGACCTGGCTGCGCGGCGTGGAGCTGGTGATCCAGGCCTGCTGCTGGTCGTTGAGCAGCGGCTGGCCGTTGCGCCCGCGATGATTCCTGACCAGCTTCGTGCGATTGACGTTGGCGCCCAGGCGCCAGTCGATCCGGCCCCACTCGCCGAGCCGGGTCAGGTAGCTGGCGGTGAGGTCGAGGCCGTGGGTACGGGTGTCGGCGCCGTTGGTCATGTAGTGGGTGCTGACCTGGGTCAGTCCGGCCGGGATGCTGATCCCGCCGGCGCGCAGCGCATCGATCGCCGGCTGTCCGGAATAGGTGGCACCGTCGACGATGCGGTCGCGGATCTCGATGCGATAGGCGTCGATGGCCAGGTTCAGGTCCGGCAAGGGATCGAGCACCAGGCCGAGGTTGTAGCTGATCGATTTTTCCGGCTCCAGGTCTTCGGCGCCGAGCAGCCTGGCCGCCGGCGAGTTGACCGCCAGCAGGCCGCTGGCGATGGTCGGCGAGACGCCCAGGCTTGTGTAGTTCTCCTGGGCCAGCGACGGCGCGCGGAAGCCGCTGCTGAGACTGGCCCGCGCCGATACCTCGGGGCTGAAGCGGTAGCGGCTGGCGAGCTTGCCGTTGGTGGTGCTGCCGAAGTCGCTGTAGTGCTCGTAGCGCGCCGCCGTCTCCAGTTGCCAGCGCTCGTCGAGGGCGATGGACAGGTCGAGATAGGCGCCGAGCACGTCGCGGCTCCACTGTCCGGCGGTGGCCGGCGCCTGCCCGGGGAGTGCCTTGGAACCGCCGTTGTAGTAGGACCAGGGATCGCCGGCCTCGACCTCGTAGAGCTCGCGGCGCTGCTCCAGGCCCCAGGAGAAATTCAGCGGCGCCGGCAGCCAGGCGAGGTCGAAGTCGCGGCGCAGGTCGAGATTGTTGGTCCACTGGGTGGCCTTGTAGCGCGCCAGGTCGAAGGAGCGCGGCGAATCGCCGGTCTCGCCGTAGAGGGCGAGGTTGATCGAATGGTCCATGCCGATCTCCGGGCGGTCGGCACCGTAGGTCGAACTGAGGTCCCAGTCCCAGGCGCCGAACAGCTCGCCGCCACGGGCGCCGAGGGTCAGCGAATAGTCGTCCTCGTCGCTGGTGATGCGCGGGGTGAAGCCGTTCGGATAGAGTCGCGGCGCCAGGGACGGCAACTGGTAGATCTGCGCCGAGGACACCGAGCGATGGGTATAGGTGGCGAAGCTGTACAGCTCGACGTTGTCGTCCAGCGCCACGCCGGCGTTGTAGGCCAGCGCCTGGCGGTGCAGCGAAGGGTCGCCGATGGACGGGTTGCCGTAGTGCCCGGTACGCTGGTCGATGCCGGCGCGGATGGTCCGCGCCTGTTCGCGGAACTGCGCGCTGAGGTTGAGGAAACCGCTCTCGCCGAAACGCAGGCCGCCATTCACCCCGCCGTTCTGGGTCAGGCCGTCGCCATCGCCGTAGCGACCGTTGTCGTAGGCGAGCCGGCCGCCGTGGTCGGCCGACTTGAGGATGACGTTGATCACCCCGGCGATGGCGTCCGAGCCGTACTGCGCCGAGGCGCCGTCGCGCAGCACCTCGATGCGCTCGATGGCGGCGAGCGGGATGGTATCCAGGTCGACCCCGGTGGAGCCGCTCTGCAGCCCGCCGCTGACATTGATGTTGGCGGTCTCGTGACGGCGCTTGCCGTTCACCAGCACCAGCACGTGGTTGGGACTCAGGCCGCGCAGCGACTGCGCGTTGGTCAGCGCCGAAGCGTTGTAGGCCTGGGCCTGGCGCGACAGCGAGGGCAGCAGGCGCACCAGGGCGTCGCGCAGGTCGCCGCTGCCACTGTCGCGCAATTGCTCGGCGCTGACCACATCGATCGGTGCCAGGCTCTCGCCGGCCTTGACATCGGCCTTGCGGGTGCCGGTGACCACCACCGTGGCCAGGGTCCCGGCGGGCTTCGCCGCCGGCAGCGCGGCATCCGGCGCCGTGGCGCGTTGCAGGCTGAGCACGCCGGCGGCGCTGCGGATGTATTCCAGGCCGCTGCCCTGCAAGGCCCGCTGCAGCGCCTGCTCGACGCTGTAGGAGCCCTGGATCGCCGGTGCCGGCAGGCCCTCCACCAGGTGCTGGTCGAAGGCGATCGGGGTGCGACTCTGGCGGACTATGCTCAGCAGTACCTGGGCCAGTTCGCCGGCCGGGATGTCGAAGCGCTGGATCTCGGCGCTGCTGGTGGCGCGGACCTCCTCTGCCGCCGACTCGCCGGGCTGGCCAAGGCAGGCCAGGCCGACCGCGCAGAGCACGGGGACAAGTCGAAGACGTGGCGAACGCGGGTTGGACATGGTCGGTTCATCCTTGATCGGTTGCGGATGCCACCGAGTGCAATTGCCCGTACCGATTTTCAGCCGCGCGGCAGACCGATTGCGCATAAGGTTATGCCTCGCCCTCCCGAGCCCGGCAGCGCCAGACACTGACCGGGATTTCGCTGACCTGTCCGTCGGCCTGCATGCGCCGCTCGGCGATCCGCCCGAGGCGGACGAAGAATTCCTCCAGGCGCGTCGCCGGCACCAGCGGTGCGAAATAGGTGCCGAAGGTGGCGGCGTGGAAACGCTGGTATTCGGCGGAGTCGGCGACACGCAGGACCGCCGGGCGGGAGACGATGGAGTCGACCCGGAAGTGTCGTTCGACGCGTTCGCGCAACGCCTCCCGGCCACGGGTGCGGGTGCCCATCGGCAGCAGCCCGGCTTCCGCGTAGAGCGCCGCCACCCGTTCCGGCGCAGCCAGGCCCATCTCGACCAGGGCCTGGGCGACCAGGTCGTCCTCGCCGCCGAGGCCATCCTCGGCGAACGGATGGTGCGAGGTGAACAGGAATACCCCCTGCGCCTCGAGGTGCCGCGCGACCCACCGGAACAGCCGCTCTTCATCGGGATACAGCCAGTGCAGCACGGCGGTCATGCTGATCAGCTCGAAGCGTTCCGCCAGCGGCGGCAGGTCGAGCAGGTCGCCCTCCAGCAGACGCGCCTCGACGCCAGCCCCGCGCAACTGCGCGCGCGCCTGCTCCAGGCGTAGCGGCGAACGCTCGATGCCCCACAACCGTTGCAGGCCGGGCCAGCGCCGGGCGCCGCCGAGCAGCAGCGAGCCGATGCCGCAGCCGAGATCGAGCAGGCTGCGCGGCTCGATGCCGGCGCGGTCGAGCACCCAGTCCTGGTCGCGACGTTGCAGCAGTTCGCTGGAATCCTGGTAGCCGTCCAGGCTGCGCGCCTGTTCAATGATCGCGTTCATGTACGCCTGCTCCTTGGTTGAGGCTGTCCGCCGTGATGGTCCATACGCAGCCGTGGCCTTGCGGCTCTTCGTAGAGCCGCCAGTCGGCGCGGCAATCGCTGGCGGCGACGAACGCCGACAGCAGCTTGGTGCAATAGGTGCAGGCCGACTCCAGGGTGATCGGCACGCCTCGGGCGCGGGCGCGCTCGCGGTAGTCCCAGATCGCGCAGTGACGGTTGTGGAATACCGCGCGCCCGTCAGCCTCGGCCTGCACCTCGAAACGCGAACCGTAGAGCGCGGCCTGGCGTGCCAGACGGTCGGCGGCGCTGGCCGGATCGCCCCGCCCCGCCGGTTCCAGCGCGCGATAGATCCGCGCGGTGGCGCGCGCCCAGTCGTCGAGCCGGTAATCCGCCGGGCGCGCGACGATGAACTGTTCGATCAGCGCCTGGGCGCGGAAGAACACCGCCTGCCAGGCTTCGGCGCGCAGGTCGTCGGTCGCCGGCAGATCGGCGAATATCCGCGCGCTGGTCGCCACCCAGTCCCCCAGGTCTTCACGCCGATGGCGCTCGGCGACGTAGGCGGACATCGCCGCGTGCACCTCGAACACCCGCTGTCGCCAGAGCGTCGCCTGCGCCGCCGGATCGCGTTCGACGGCGCTCATCGGAGCGCCTCCCGGTGGCTGGCGAGAAACCCCAGCAGGTGCTCCAGCACGGCGTCCGGCGCGTCCTCGGGAAGCATGTGGCTGGCGCCGATGGCGGCGCCCTCGACCTGCCCGGCCCAGGTCTTCCAGATTTCCAGCGGATGCTGCCCGGCGGCGTAGGGGCGCTCCTGCCAGAGCACCTGGACCGGGCATTGCAGGCGCCGGCCGGCGTCGCGATCGGCCTGGTCGGCGTCGGCATCGACGCCCACCGCGGCCCGGTAGTCCTCGCACATCGCATGGCGCACGGCGGGGTCGCGGAACGCCCGGCGGTAACTTTCCAGCGCCTGCGGGTGGTAGATGTCGCGGCCCTGGGCCATGCGTCGCAGGGTGTAGTCGAGGAAGTGCTCCGGATCGGCGCCGATCAGGCGCTCCGGCAGGTCGTACGGCTGGGCGAGGAGGAACCAGTGATAGGCGTTGAGGGCGAAGGCCTTGTTCACCGCGGCCCAGTTGTCGAGGATCGGCACCACGGTCAGCGAGACGAAGGCCGCGACCGCTTGCGGATGGTCCAGCGCCAGGCGATAGCCGACCCGCGCGCCGCGGTCGTGGCCGATCACCGCGAAGCGTTCGAAGCCTAGCTGGCCCATCGTTTCCAGTTGGTCGCGGGCCAGCGCGGCCTTGGAATAGTCGGCGCCCTCCTCGTCCAGCGCCCGCGATTCGCCATAGCCGCGCAGGTCGGCGAGGACCACGCTGTAGTCCTCGGCCAGGCGCGGAGCGATGCGATGCCAGGCCAGGTGGGTCTGCGGATAGCCATGCAACAGCAGCAGCGGCGGGCCGCTGCCCTTCACGGCGACGCGGAGGCGCGCGGCGGAGGTGTGCAGGGTCAGGTAGTCGAAGCCGGGCAGCAACGGATCGGTGCTCATGGGCGGCGCCTCACAGAATGATGCTGATGCGCCGCTGGGCGCTGATGGTCTCGTGGTCCAGGCGGATCTCCCGCGAGACGATGCGCAAGCCCTCGGGACCGTCGCGCAGGACATGACTGGCTTCGCCGACGAAGTTCCAGGCCTCGCGGTTGCGGAACTGATGGACGACGAAGTTGCTGCGGCTGCTGACCAGTTCGCCCTCGACCCGCTTCAGCCGCACGTTGCCCACCAGGCGGCGGGTGCGCGAGCGCGGCTGCTCCATCCAGGTATGCCCGCCGAGGATGCTGTCGACCCGCTCGCGCAGGCGCACGTGGTCGTCGTCGATGATGTACAGGCTGTCCTCCGGCGCCTGGCCGGCCAGTTGCTCCTGTAAGGGCAGCACCCGGTAGCGTGCGGCGCGCTCGAACAGCGCGAACCAGGTATCCAGCAGGCGGTCGTCGAGCAGCTCGGCTTCGGCGACGAGGAAATCGCTGACCCGCGCCAGCAGGTCGCTGTCGGGACGGGACAAGGCAAGGCTCATGAGTATCCTCCGCTAAGAAAGTGCCGCTCAGAGGCTGATGTCGACCCCATGGCGGGTCAGCCAGCGGTCCAGGTTCAGCAGGTAGGCCAGGCCGGCGGTCGGGCTCGCCGAGGCACGCGGGCTGGGCAGCGGCGTGCCCTGTTCGAGAGCCTGGCGGACCCGCCCGGCGTCCACCAGTTCGAACAGCGGCGAGCGGCCGTCGTCGAGCAGGCGGCCGACCCGCTCGCGCAGCAGCGCCAGGTAACGTGGGTCGGGGTTGGCCGGGAAACCGCTCTTGCGCCGCTCCAGGATCGCCTGCGGCAGGTGCCCGCGCAGGGCCCGGCGCAGCAGGCTCTTGCTTTCCCCGGCGACGCTCTTCAGCGCCCAGGGCAGGTTCCATACGTACTCCACCAGGCGGTGGTCGCAGAACGGCACGCGCACTTCCAGGCCGACCGCCATGCTCATCCGGTCCTTGCGTTCGAGCATCGCCGGCAGCCAGCGGCTCAGCGCCAGGTAGGCGACCTCGCGCTGGCGTCGCTGGGCGGCATCCTCGCCATCCAGCCGCGGCACTTCGGCGAGGGCCTCGCGGTAGCGCGCCCGGATGTATTCCGGCGCCGCCACCCGTTCGGCGACCTCCCGCCGCAGCAGTTGCCAGGGCCCGCTCTTGCCGGCCAGCCAGGGGAAGCCGTCGTGTGCGAGGGCGCTCGGGTCGTGGAAGAACGGGTAGCCGCCGAACACCTCGTCGGCCGACTCGCCCGACAGTGCCACCGTGGTGTGCTCGCGGACCTGGCGGAACAGCAGGTAGAGCGAGGCGTCCAGCTCGCCCCAGCCGGGCAGGTCGCGGGCCTGGAGCACCGCCTCGTCCTGTTCCAGCACCTCTTCCGGGGCGACCAGCACGGTACGGTGCGGCGTACCGAGGAAGTTCGCCGCCAGCTGCGCATAGGGTTCGTCCCAGCTGCTTTGCCAGGGCGTCGGGACGAAGCCGCGGCCTTCGCCGGGGAAGTCCACGGAGAAGGTCGGCAGGCGCCGCGCGTCGCCATCCAGCGCGGCCACCGCGAAGGCACTGATGGCGCTGGAGTCGAGCCCGCCGGAAAGCAGGCTGCCCAGCGGGACGTCGGCCACCAGTTGCTCGGCCACCGCCTCGCGGAGCAACTGGCCGGCGCGTTCGGCGCTGTCCTCGGCGCCCTCTTCGTGACGTTCCGCGCGCAGCGCCCAGTAGACCAACTCGCGCACACCATTGCGGTCGAAGCGCAGCGCCTGGCCCGGCCGGACCTGGCGCAGGCCCTTGTACAGGCCGTGGCCGGGAGTCGGCGCGGTGGTCAGGGCGAACAGCTCGGCGATGCCGCTGGCGTCGAGCACCGGGTTGGCCTCGGGGTTGGCGAAGATCGCCTTGGGTTCCGAGGCGAACAGCACGCCTCCGGCGGTCGGGTAGTAGTACAGCGGCTTGACCCCGAAGCGATCGCGCACCAGCCACAGGCTCTGCTCGCGCTCGTCCCACAGGGCGAAGCCGTAGATGCCGCGGAGCCGGGCGAAGGAAGCCTCGCCCCATTGCAGATAGGCGCGCAGCACCACTTCGGTGTCCGAGCGGGTGCGGAAGACCTGGCCCAGCGTCTCCAGCTCGGCGCGCAGCTCGCGGAAGTTGTAGACCTCGCCGCTGTAGGTCAGCGCCACCCGCCCGCCAGCCTCGGCAAGCATCGGCTGGGCGCCGTTCTCCAGGTCGATGATCGCCAGGCGCCGATGGCCGAGCAGCGCGTGCCGCGACAGCCACAGGCCTTCGGCGTCCGGCCCGCGCGGGGCCAGGGTACGGGTCATGCGTTCGAGGATGCTGCGCTGCTCGCCGAGGTCGCGGCTCCAGTCGGTCCAGCCGGTGATTCCACACATGGATGACGTTCCTTGCAGTGACCCTTTATTCCCCGCGTAGCCAGGGCGGCGCGCAGGGATCTGCAGGGAGCGATGGTTGAAGACGGCTCAGACGGCCACGGCGAGAAGCCGCAGGGCGGCGGGCTGCTGCCCTAGCCGGCGGCTCCACTCGCGCCAGAAGCCGCGGTTCTGCTCCTCGTCGACGTGGCGGCGGGTTGCCGGTCCCATGCCGCGGGAAAAATCGCTGTAGCCGAGGGCGGCGTGGGCGTAGGCGCGCTGACAGGATTCGAGGATCTCGACGTCGTCGGGGGTGCCGAAACCGCCCGGGCCGATGAACGAGATCAATCCATTGATCCGCGCCGCCCGCTCCTCGCGGGTCTCATCGGCGAAGCCGGCGCCCCATACGGTGACGCTGACCTCATCGGCGGCAGTCGGGAAGAACGAGCGGATGTTCAGGCCGAGGATGTCGTTGATCACCAGGTTGGGAAAGATGAACAGGCTTTTGTTGGTGTGGGCGATGTCCTCTGCCCGCGCCTGCCCGAAGCGTTCCACCAGGCGTTCGAACTTGGCGGCGATGGACGGCTTGAGCGCTTCCGGGAACAACGGGCTCCAGTAGGCGATCGGCCGTCCGGTGGACGGCGGGCCGCTGATGATCAGCGCGTGGCCGTTGCCCAGCGCCTCGCCGCGACCGTGGCGCTTGTGCGACTCCGGATCGGTGCCGAGGGTATTCAGGTATTCCAGGTAGCGCTTGTGGGCGAACGGCAGGTGGTAGGCGTCCACGCCGTTTTCCGCGAGCAGCTTCCAGTTGGCCTTGATCGAATGCTCGAAGCCGCCGGGGATGATCTCCAGTTCCGCCTCGGACTGGTCGCAGATCAGGTCGATATAGTCCTTCGCCTGGCCCAGGTAGGTTTCCAGGGACGGTTGCCGGGCGGCGTAGTGGATGAACAGGAAGTTGCGGTAGACCGCGTGTTTCACCTGTGTCAGGGACAGCTCCGGATGGCATTGCCCGGCATGCTGGTAGGCGGCCTTGTCCGGCAGGCCGATCAGGCTGCCGTGGCTGTCGTAGGTCCAGCCATGGTAGGGACAGGTGAAACGCTGGCTGTTGCCCTGGCGCTCGGCGCAGACCTTGGCCCCACGGTGCGCGCAGGCGTTCAGGTAGACCGCCGGCTCGCCATCGGCGCGACGCTGGATGATCAGGTTGCGCCCGCCGACGTCGCGGGTGATGAAGTCGCCGGGCTCGCGCAGTTCGCTGAGGTGGGCGGCATACAGCCAGCTGTCGTCGAATATCTCGTGCAGTTCGCGCCGGTGCAGTTCCGCGGAAACATAGGCCTGGCGCCTGACCCGGAAGTAACTTGCGTCGTCGGTCTCGATATATTCACTCACCGCCTAACCTCCGTGTAACGTTGACAACCCGGCAACGGGGACGGAGGAAACCTAGCACGGGGAAAATCAATTCCGGCAGACTATTTATTCATTAGCTAATAACTCGTAACCCCATGAAAAAAGACAAAATAATTATTTCCCTCGACGACTGAAAATTCCTCCCGCTCATTGCACTCATGCTTTTATGAGGGGTCGCCCCGTTCAACTCTTCAGGTTCACCAGGTCGAGCAGGTCGGCACCGGCCTTGATCTCCTGCAGGACGATTTCCGAGCGGATGTCGGTGACGCCGGCGGCGCGGTTCAGCTTGTTCACGATGAAGTCCGAATAGTGCTTGAGGTTGCGCGCCCGGACCCGTAGCACATAGTTGGTGGCGCCGGTCACCACATAGGCGGTGACCACCTCCGGCCAGTCCCGGACCCTGGCGATGAACGCCTCGTGCCAACCCTCGACGTCCTGGCGCAGCGACACATGGACGATGGCTTCCAGCTCCACGCCCAGTCGCTCGGCATCCAGTTCCACCGAGTAGCCGCGGATGATCCCCTCGCTTTCCAGCAGGCGCAGCCGGCGCAGGCAGGCGGATGGCGAGAGGGAGACCTTCTCCGCCAGGTCCTGGTTGCTCATCCGCCCGTCCTGCTGCAGGTGACGGAGAATGCGCAGATCGATGGCGTCCAGGGACATGTGCAGTTCCTATCAGAATGAATAGCTATCTTCGAATTTTGTGCGAACAGATTGCCATGCGACCTTGCATTTCGCACGAAAATTCTCCGAAATCTCGTTCATTATCATTCGCTGGATTTCCGGAGAAAAACAATGACTTCGCTCCGCTACTGGGACATCAGTCCCGCCCTCGACCCGAGCACGCCGACCTGGCCCGGCGACACGCCGTTCCAGCAGGAATGGGCGGCGCGGCTGGACGAGCAGTGCCCGGTCAACGTCGGCCGGATCACCCTTTCGCCGCATACCGGCGCCCACGTCGACGGCCCCCTGCACTACCGCGCCGACGGCCTGCCCATCGGCCAGGTGCCGCTGGACGTCTACATGGGACCGTGCCGGGTGATCCACTGTATCGGCGCTAACCCGCTGGTGACCCCCGAACACCTCGCCGGCCAGCTCGACGACCTGCCCTCGCGGGTGCTGCTGCGGACCTTCGAACGGGTCCCGGCGAACTGGCCGGAAGGCTTCTGCGCTATCGCTCCGGCCACCATCGAGTGCCTCGCCGAGCTCGGCGTCAGGCTGGTCGGCATCGACACCCCGTCGCTCGACCCCCAGCACTCCAAGACCCTCGACGCCCACCACGCGGTGGGCTGCCACGGCATGGCGATCCTCGAAGGCGTGGTTCTCGACGACGTGCCCGCCGGCGACTACGAACTGCTCGCCCTGCCGCTGAAATTCACCCACCTCGATGCCAGCCCGGTGCGTGCCGTGCTGCGAGCCCTGCCTACCGCGGAGTAACCGATGACCACTCGTGACGACTGCCTGGCGCTCGACGCCGGCGATCCCCTGGCCGACCTGCGCCAACTGTTCGCCCTGCCCGACGGCGTGATCTACCTCGACGGCAACTCCCTCGGCGCCCGCCCCCGGGCCGCCGTGGAGCGCGCCGCCGAAGTGGTCGCCGCGGAATGGGGCGAGGGGCTCATCCGCAGCTGGAACAGCGCCGACTGGCGCGGCCTGCCGGAGCGCCTCGGCGACAAGCTGGCGCCCCTGATCGGCGCGCGCGCCGGCGAAGTGGTGATCACCGACACCACATCGATCAACCTGTTCAAGGTGCTCAGCGCCGCCCTGCGGATCCAGGAGGAAGACGCGCCAGGGCGCAAGGTGATCGTTTCCGAATCGAGCAACTTCCCCACTGATCTGTACATCGCCGAGGGCCTTACCGACATGCTCCAGCGCGGCTACCGGCTACGCCTGGTAGATGACCCGGAGCAATTGCCGGCGGCGATCGACGCGGATACCGCGGTGGTGATGCTCAGCCATGTCAACTACAAGACCGGCTACCTGCACGACATGCGCGAGGTCACCCGCCTGGTCCACGAAAACGGCGCCCTGGCGATCTGGGACCTGGCCCACTCGGCCGGCGCGCTGCCGCTGGACCTGCACGCGGCCGACGCCGACTACGCCATCGGCTGCACCTACAAGTACCTCAACGGCGGCCCCGGCTCGCCGGCCTACGTGTGGGTCGCGCCGCGCCTGCGCGAGCGTGTCTGGCAACCGCTGTCCGGCTGGTTCGGTCATTCCCGCCAGTTCGCCATGGAGCCGCGCTACCAGCCCGGCGAAGGCATCACCCGGTTCCTCTGCGGCACCCAGCCGATCACCTCGCTGGCCCTGGTCGAATGCGGCCTGGATATCTTCGCCCGGACCGACATGCAGCGCCTGCGCGACAAGTCGCTGGCCCTCGCCGATCTGTTCATCGAATTGGTGGAAAGCCGTTGCGAACGCTTCGGCCTGACCCTGGTGACCCCGCGCGAGCATGCCCGGCGCGGCAGCCATGTCAGCTTCGAGCATGCCCAGGGCTACGCCATCGTCCAGGCCCTGATCGACCGGGGGGTAATCGGCGACTACCGCGAGCCGGGCATCCTGCGCTTCGGCTTCACCCCGCTGTACACCCGCTTCGTCGAGGTCTGGGATGCGGTGCAGGCGTTGCTGGAAATCCTCCAGAGCGAAGCCTGGAAAGAGCCGCGCTACCAGGTCCGGCACAAGGTGACCTGAGTCCCGCCCGCGCGGACCGCGCCGGTATTCCCGGGGCGGCCCGCGAGCACCCACCGCTCTCGCGCACAGGAGCCCGCGACCGGCACCCGCACATCGCCACCGACGTTCCCTCGGCAATTCATAAGAACCCCAATAAGATTCCAGAGGACATCCAGATGAACGACCCCCAGGGCTTCGAGGCCATCTCGCGCCGCGAACAGGGCCTGCAACGGCGGCTCTCGGCCGCGCAGATGAGCATGATCGCCATTGGCGGCGCCATCGGCACCGGCCTGTTCATGGGCAGCGCCTTCGCCATCGGTTTCGCCGGCCCCAGCGTCCTGCTCAGCTATGCCATCGGCGCGCTGATCACCCTGCTGCTGATGGGCTGCCTGGCGGAAATGACCGTGGCCCATGCCACCCCCGGCTCGTTCGGCGCCTTCGCCGAGCACTACGTCGGCCCGCTGGCCGGGTTCCTGGTGCGCTACGCCTACTGGGCGGCCATCGTCCTGGCGGTGGGCACCGAGGTCACGGCGGTGGCCATGTACATGAAGTACTGGTTCGCCGGTATCCCGGAATGGGTCTGGATCATCTCCTTCTCGACCCTGCTGATCGGCCTGAACGCCAGCAGCGTGAAAGCCTTCGGCAACTTCGAATACTGCTTCTCGACACTGAAGATCGCCGCCATCGTCGCCTTCATCCTGCTCGGCGCCTACCTGGTGTTCGGCTCCGCCAACCCGGCCTACGGCGTGCACAACTACAGCGCCCACGGCGGCTTCTTCCCGCACGGCCTGAAAGGCATGTGGATCGCCGTGGTGGTGTCGATCTTCAGTTATCTCAGCGTGGAGATGATCGCGGTCGCCGCCGCCGAGGCCGAGCATCCGGAACAGGCGGTGAAGTCGGCGTTCCGCTCGACCATCGTGCGCCTGGTGGTGTTCTACCTGCTGACCCTGGCGCTGATGCTCGCCATCGTCCCCTGGGACCAGGCCGGGCAGAGCCAGAGCCCGTTCGTCACGGTGATGCAGGCGATCGGCCTGCCCGGCGCCACCGGGGTGATGAACTTCGTGGTGCTGGTGGCCGCGCTGTCGGCGATGAACAGCCAGCTCTACATCACCACCCGGATGATGTTCAGCCTGTCGCGCGCGGGGCACGCGCCGAAGGGCCTCGGCGAACTGAGCCGCCAGGGCGTGCCGCTGAACGCGCTGCTGCTGTCGAGCGTCGGTATCGCCCTGGCGACCCTGCTCAACCTGGTCTACCCCGAGCAGTCCTTCACCCTGATGATGGCGGTGTCGATGTTCGGCGCCCTCTTCACCTGGCTGATGATCTTCTTCACCCACCTCTGCTTCCGCCGCCACCGCGCCCGCCACGGCGGCGCGCCGCTGGCCTTCCGCATGCGCCTGGCGCCCTGGTCGACATTGCTCGGCCTGGCGCTGATGGCGGCGATCCTGGTCACCACCTTCTTCACCGAGGCGTTCCGCATGACCCTGGTCTTCGGCGTGCCGTTCCTCGCGCTGCTCAGCGCACTCTACCTGGTCTTCGTCCGCAAGCCCGGCAGGGATTGTCCGATAGAACGGGCAACGCCCTAGGCGCTCTCCGCCCTGCGAACCTGGCGCGCACGGCGAAGCCCGACCGGCGCGCCCTTTCCGGACCGGGCGGTTCCGTTTCCCATACCTTTTCCGTCGCACAAAAAGCATTACCCGCCGGCCGCCGCGACTCCGTAGCGTAGTGCCCAACCGGACGTTCCGGCCCGCGGCGCGCCGCGGCCGGCGCGCTCCCGTCAGGGACGAAGTGGCGGCACGCCCAGCCATCGAGCGCACTGCATCGCTCTGCCCTGTGGGGACGCAGACGTCGTCAGCCATGAGGGGAACACGATGCATCCGACCTTTTCGCGGGTCCTGCTGGCCGCCGCACTGGCCGCCGCCGGCAGCCCTGCCGTCGCCACCGAAATCCAGCTCGAGCAAGGCTGGAACGCCGAGCAACGCGCCTCCTGGTACGACGCCTCGCTCGGTTCACGGCTGCTGCCGCTGGCCTGGGCCCAGGCGCTGGAGCGTCCGGACAGCGAGGAGCGCCTGTTCTCCGAAGACAACGCCCGGCGCCTCGGCTTTCCCCTGCGCAACTGGCAAGGCGGCGAACTGCGCCTGCCGCGCGGCTTCGCCCTCGACCAGCAGGACGACAGCCAGTTCTCCGACACCCGCCTGCGCTGGAAAGCCCGCCAGTCGTCCAGCGAACCCTGGGTCGGGCTGAATTGCGCCGGCTGCCACTCCACCGACATCAGTTACCGCGGCAGCGAACTGACCGTCGACGCCGGCGCCACCCTGGCCAACGTCCAGGCGATCTTCGACGAAGTGCTCGCCGCGCTGCGCCGCACCAGCGACGACGGCGACAAGTTCGCGCGCTTCGCCGGCAACGTCCTCGGCAGCGAGGACAGCCCGGCCAACCGCGAGCTGCTGAAGGCCGCCCTGGTCAAACGCGCGGCGCTGATCGACACCCTGCTGAGCATGTCCGCGACCGACCTGCAACCCGGCCCGGGGCGCCTCGACGCCACCGGCCAGTCACTCAACCGCGCGGCAATCAACTCCGGCGCCCGCCATCTGCAAGCGAACCCGACCGACGCGCCGACCAGCTTCCCGGCACTGTGGCACACGTTGCAGATGGACAAGCTGCAATCCAGCGGATTCGTGCCCAACGTCAAGGTCCTCGACCTCAACGGCCAGGTCTTCGACCTCGGCTACCTGGCCGGCGACATCGGCGTGGTCCAGGGCGACTACGGCGACGTGGTCAGCCATCCGCTGTCCGGCCTGGAGGGCTATATATCGAGCATCCGCGTGGACAACCTGACCCGTGTCGAGGGTCTGATCCACAAGCTCAAGGCGCCGGCCTGGCCGAGCCAGCTGTTCGGCGCCCCGGACAGCGCCAGGCTGGCCCAGGGCAAGCGCCTCTACGAGGAGAACTGCGCGGCCTGCCATGCGAGCATCGGCCGCGACGACCTGCAAACCCCGATCAAGGTCCGCCAGGTGCGCCTGAAGGCCCATGGCGACGACGCACCGATCGGCACCGACCCGTGGATGGCCTGCAACACCTTCACCTTCAGCAGCCCCAGCGGCAACTACTTCGGCCTGTTCCGACCGTCCCTCGGCACCCCCAGCGGCGTCGGCATCGTCGGGCGGACTTCGAAGATCGCCGACATGCAGGTCCCCGAGGTGTTCCAGATCATGCTCGGCAAGAAAGGCCAGCTGGCCGACGGCATCGCCGAGATCATCCACGCCATCGTCACCGGGCAGCAGACCCTGCCCGGCTCCGACAGCCTGCAAGCGGTGCCCGCCGGACAATTGCTGCTGGCCGGCGCCGCCCCTGCCGACAGCCAGGCGCAGAGCCTCGCCGCCGGCGAAGTCCCCACCGACAAGAGTGCGCGCAAGGACTACTGCCTGAATACCGAGCATCCATTCCTCGGCTACATCGCTCGCCCGCTGAACGGCATCTGGGCCACCGCACCCTACCTGCACAACGGTTCGGTGCCGTCGCTGTACGACCTGCTGCTGCCCCAGGAGCAACGGCCGGCCACCTTCTACACCGGCAGCCACGAGTTCGATCCGAGCCGGGTCGGCTACCTCACCGCGCCCGGCCCGGACAACGCCTTCCTTTTCGACACCCACCTGGAAGGCAACTCCAACGCCGGCCACGACTTCGCCCGCGAGTACGACGAAAGCCAGCGCCTGGCGCTGCTCGAATACCTCAAGACCCTGTGAGCCGGCCCCGCCCACATGCCCAATAGAGAGAACCGCCCGATGACCCTATCGCGACTCAGCCTTGCCATCCTTTCCGTCCTCGCCGGTGCCCCGGCATTCGCCGACGACAGCGGCGTCGACCTCGACCAGGGCTGGAACCAGACCCAGAAGACCGCCTGGCTGGAAGCCGGCCAGGGCTCGCGGATGCTGCCGCTGGCCTGGCTGGTGGCGCTGGAGCAGCGCGCCAGCGAAGAACCGCTGATGTCCGATGCGCTGATCCGCCAGTACGGCTATGTCCCGCACACCCTCGGCGGTTCCAGCGTGAAGGTGGTGCAGGGCTACGCGGTCGACCGCAGCGACGACAGCGACCTGACCTTCACCAAGCTGCGCTGGAAAGCCCTGCAGGGCTCCAGGGAACCCTGGGTCGGACCGACCTGCAGCATGTGCCACACTTCGCACATCAGCTACCAGGGCACCCAGCTGACCGTCTACGGCGGGCAGACCATGGGCGACCTCGCCGGCTTCCAGCTGGAGATCCTCGGCGCCCTGCAGAGCACCCGCGCCGACACCGCCAAGTTCGAGCGCTTCGCCCGCAAGGTGCTCGGCGCCGATGGCCTGGTCAGCGGCTACAACGACGCCAACAAGGCACGCCTGCAGGCAGCCCTGGACGCCACCATCGTGCGCCTGCGCGACGGCTCGCACTTCAACCTGCCGCACGATCCCGAGTTCGGCCCGGGCCGCCTGGACGCCATCGGTTCGATCTTCAACTCGGTGGGCTACGAACTGCATGCCGACGAGCAGATCTACGGCGCCGAGGACGCCCCCGTGAGCTATCCGTTCCTGTGGAACGTACCGCAGCTGGACCGCGTACAGTGGACCGGCTTCAACCCGAACCACATCAACGTGGTCGAGATCGACAACCGCAAGTTCGACGTCGGCGCCCTGGCGCGCAACGCCGGCGAGGCGGTCGGGGTATTCGCCGACGTCAAGGTGCTCAGCCCGATCCAGTCGGCGCTGCACATCGGCTACCCGTCGAGCATCAACGTCGACAACCTGATCCGCATCGAAGACCAGCTCGGCCAACTGAAGCCGCCGGCCTGGCCGAACCAGCTGTTCGGCGCCCCGGAGCCGACCAGGGTCGCCGAGGGCCGCGAGCTGTACCGGCAACATTGCTCCAGTTGCCACACGCCGCTGGACCGCAACGACCTGCGGACCCCGGTGAAGACCGTGCTCACCCACCTGCAGGCGCGCGGCGAGGTCGCGCCGATCGGCACCGACCCGTGGACCGCCTGCAACAGCATCGCCCAGCTGAAGACCGGCTACGTGCGCGGCAAGCCCTACCTGTCCTTCGTCGGCACCGGCCAGCGCGGTTTCTACGGCAAGCAGGCCTATGCGGTGGACGTGCTCCAGGAAGTGGTGGTCCAGGCCCTGGCCGCGCGCGGCCTGAGCGTCGCCTTGGGTGCCTTCCAGACCGCCGCCCTGGGCATCTTCGACGGGCAGTTGCCGCCGCTGATCAGTCCGGTGCCGGACAGCCCCGACGCCGACAGCGCCGAAGCGACCGCCGCGGACGCGCCAGGCGCCCTGCTCCTGGCCGAAAACGTCGCGGCCGGCAGCGACAAGGCCCGGCGCCTGGAGCAGTGCCTGGCGATGACCAGCGACCTGATGGCCTACAAGGCGCGCCCGCTGAACGGTATCTGGGCCAGCCCGCCCTACCTGCACAACGGCTCGGTGGCGACCCTCTACGACCTGCTGCTGCCGCCGGACCTGCGGCCGCGGACCTTCTATACCGGCAGCGTCGAGTTCGACCCGGTCAACGTCGGCTACATCACCGATGCCGGCGGCGCCAACCGCTTCCTCTTCGACAGCGGCAAGCCGGGCAACGCCAATGGCGGCCACGACTACGGCAACGCGCAGTTCAACGAGCAGCAGCGCCGCGCCCTGGTCGAGTACATGAAGACCCTCTGAAGCCCCTCGCGCGGCCGGCGCTCCCGGCCGCGTCCCTCAACCGGCGGCGACCCGCCGCGCGGTCTCGACGAAGCATTCGAACTGGGTGTCGCTGGCGCGAAGCCGCGAAGTCGGCGACACCGCCAGCCCCACCGGCAGGCGGAAGCCTTCGTTGACCGCCGCCGGCAGAGCGGTGAAGGCCACCCCCGGATAGGCGAACTTGGTCAGCGACAACGGCAGGAAGGCGAAGCCGTCGCCGCTGGCGACCTGGGCCAGGAGAATGCTCAGGTCGTTCGGCCGCACGCTGCGCCGGGGCGCGAAGGCGACGGCATCCATCGCATCGTTCATGAACTGGCTGTAGGCGGGAAACAGCGAGTCCTTCGGTACCAGCAGCGGCTCGCCAATCAGGTCGTTCAGCGACCAGTCGGGCGCCAGTCGCCGGTGCAGGGTTTCCGACAGGGCGATGACGTGCTCGTAGCTGCCGATCTCCATCAGCTCGTATTCGCGCACCACCTTCGGCGGCGCGCCGATGATCGCCGCGTCCAGGGACGACTCGCGGACCAGGCTGAGCAGGTCCAGCGATGGCGCCCAGGATGGCGAAACGGCGCTGCACACCCGCGCTTCCTTCAGTTGCCGGGCCAGCTCGCCGGACCAGCCGGGATCGAGGTAGCGGCTGAAACCGATGTGCAACTGGCGGTCGTCGCCGTCGCCGATGTCGCGGGTCAGCGCCTTGGCCTCGGCGATGATCTTCACCGCGCGGCAATGCACCACCCTGCCCACTTCGGTCAGGCTCACCCCGGCCGGACCGCGGACGAACAGCGCCTCGCCGATGTGCACTTCGAGCGCCTGGATCTGCCGCGACAGCGACGGCTGCGAAACGTGCAGCACCTCGGCGGCCTGGCCGATGCTGCCGTACTCGGCGACACAGGCGAAATACATCAGCTGGCGCAACGAAGGCATCGCCTTCGACCAATTGATGATCGGGAAACTGGCATCGGTCACGGACATTGCGTACATACCCCTCGCTGGCAACACGGGTCGGATCGGCACGGACAGGGAAACCCCGGGACGGCGCGACGAGCGACCGCCGGCCGCCTTCATCCGAAAGCCGTTTCGCGGCAGAAGAACGAAAGATAGGTAGCGGAGATGACAGGAAGCGCGACGTTCGGGTCCGGGACGCTCTTCATGGACGGCGTCTTGTTCCCGCGCCGCCAGTATAGCCAGGCGGCATGGGAAACTGGCCATGCGGCGCGCCACCACCGCGGGCCACCCTCGCCGTTCGGATAGGTCCCCTTGCCAGGTCGGTCCGAAGCTGCCGGGGGCTATCGAAAGCGCTGCGCCGTGGGCACCGGCCACGAACGCAGGCCACCCCGTCGGCAGCGGCTGAACCGCTTCGTCTTTTCGTGAACCGCTTCCGTGTCGGCGGAGCGCCAGGGGGGCTACGCTGAGTTTTTCAGGATCAGGAGTACCGCCATGCTGGATCACGACCTGACTGTCGCCCTGCTCTGCCGTCTCAACCAGAACCAGAGTGCCCTCGGCATGGCCCTGGAGGAGCTGGCGATCTGGGCGAAGCGCCATGAAGGCGGCGAAACCTACGATGTCGTCATGAACCACCTGCAGACCCTGGAGCGCAACGCCGATTTCGTCGCCGAGGCCATCGTCGTCCTGATGGCGGATCGCTGAAGCGCGCCGGCCCCGTACGAGCGGACGAGCCTGCGCGGTGCGCTGGGCACGGCACGCAGTAAAATCTTCAAGATTTTTCTTACAAGGCAATAGGACTCGTCCAAGTTACCTCGCCCATAGCTCCCGGTACCCTCGCCCGTTACACCTTTCAAGCACCAACGGGATCTCCAGGGCTTATGCTTCTTCGAACCATCAGTGTGGAAACTGCCGAGCAGACGGAACTGAATGCGGCCTTGTTGTGTGGTTTCGCCATTCCCGCCAGCGACCGCAACTTCATCGCCTACAGCCTCAACGAACAGGTCGACGAAAACGACTCGCGCGTCTACATCGCCTCCCTGTTCAAGACCGACGACGGCTTCCGCCTGGGCCGTCTCGACACCGACGAGGCCTGCGAGGCGGCCATCCAGGTGTTCCGCCAACTGGTCCGCGAAGCCACCACCGGCAACCGCCGGACCAGCGATCTGGCCTACCACCTCATCGACCTGCAGGACGCGGCCATCGCCCCCTCGCGGCGGGAAGAACACCGCTCCCTGGTGCTCGAACGCGAATGGGTGATGAAGCTCGTCACCTTCGAGTCCCCCCATGGCTACGGCCCCGCCCTGGATGGCGAGGAACCCTGCGCGGAAGTCCCGCCACTCGTCCAGGAGGCCCTTTTCGAAGACGCCGCTCCCGATGTCCTCGCCGAAGACGATGCGGACGAGACCACGGACGGGCCGGCGGAGCCCATCGACGAGCCCGAGGCGGCGGAAGACGAAACCGTCACCGAGGCCGGATGCGTCGAGCCCGAGCCGCGGCCGGAGGCGGAAACGGCAGCGCCCGAGGGTGGGGCGCCAGCCGAGTTCGCGGCGAAAGCGGAGCAGTCCGCCAAGGTAGCGGATGCCGAGGCCATCGGCGCCTTCGTCGACAACGCCAGTCATCTTCGCGAGGAGCTTGCCGACCTGGCGCAGATGCTCCACCCCGCGCTGCACGCCGCCGACGCCACGGGCAGCGCCAACCTTCCGTCTCCAGACGCCGCCGAGGAATCCTCCATGCCCCCGAGCCCCTCCCCCCTCGCCGCACCCGCGCCGGAACCGGTATCGGCCAGGGTCCCCAGCCTGTCGCTGCGCCTCCGGGTGCCGCCCGCACGCCTGGCCGGCGCCGAGGGCGGGGCCAACGCCAGAGAGGCGCCCACCCAGGCCGCCGCCGTCATTCGCCAACCCGAGGATGAAGCCCACGTGGATACGGATACCGCGCTCGATATCGGCAACGATACCGAGCATCTGCTACAGGACGTGCAGGGCACCCTGGCCGACCTCGCCGGCATGGCCCAGCAACTGAGCCAGCAGAAGCAGGAAGCGCTCAAGCAGCAGGAGTCGCTGGAGTCGCTCCAGACGCAACTGCACGAGAAGGAGCGGCAATTGCAGGAAAAGGAAAAGCAGCTCCGGCAGTGGCACAAGCGCCTGCAGGACGACCGCCAGGCGCTGGAGCGGGAAACCGAGCAGAGCAACCGTCTCCTCGCCGAGCGCAGCGCGGCCCTGCAACAACTCGCGGAAAGCGTCGAAGCCCGCGAGCGCAGCAGCGCGCGGCGAGCCGAAGTACTGCAGATCGAGCAGGAACGCCTCGAAGAGTTGCGCAGCCAGCAGAACCTGCGCCAGGCCGAACTGGAAAAGCGCGAAGCCAGCGTCCAGCAGCGCAGCCTGGAACTCGGCGAGCGCTTCAAGAAGCTGGAAAGCGCCCGCGAGAAGCTGGCGCAGATCGTCAAGGGTTTCAACGAGACCGTACAGTTCAATACCGCTCTGCACGCCATCAGTCATACCGGGTTGAAGCGCCAGGAAGAGAGCGCAGCCGAACTGGAATAAGGTTCTCCTCCGGCAAAAGGGCGCGGCGCCGATACTGGCCCGCGCCCTTTTTCATTCGCCCAGCCGCGCCCGGCCGCTCGCCCTCGGGACGCGGTGCCGCCGGCCAGTTCACCGGTGCGCAGAGCAGTTGTGCGCCGGACAGCGCCGGCAGGCGCACCCATTCGGGAAACTCCAGGTCGTAGCAGACCATCACCGCGATTCGCCCGAAGCGGGTGGCGACCACCGGCGCTGGCCCTGGCACAAGGCCATGGGAAGGACGGAGTGTCGGCAAGCGAAGACGGGAAGGGAATCAGTCAGGTCAAATAATCAGTTCAGCATTTTCTGAACCATACGCAGGGCGATCGCTGAACCGAGGGCCGCCGAGGCACCGCGTGCGCCCTTCTGACGCCCGCTCAAGGCCGGCGCGCAGCATGGCCTTCGGCGGAAACCTGGGGCGCCTGGGTCTGCCCCGCCTCGCGCTCCAGCAGATCGCGCAGGCGCTGCGCATCCAGCGGCCGGCTGAGCAGGAACCCTTGCAGTTCGTGGCATTGCTCGTCGCGCAGGATGTGCATCTGCCCTTCGGTCTCCACGCCCTCGGCGGTGACCCGCAGGTTCAGGGCGTTGCCGAGATTGATGATGGCCTGCACGATCGAACGGTCGCGCCCGGTCTTCTCCATGCTGGCGACGAAGCGCTTGTCGATCTTGATGCTGTCGAAGGGATAGGTGCGCAGGTAGCCGAGCGAGGAATAGCCGGTACCGAAGTCGTCCATGTTGAGGCGGACGCCCAGCTCCTTGAGGGCCGTCATGGTCCGCAGCGCGCCATCGACATCGTTGAGCATGACGTTCTCGGTCACCTCCAGCTCCAGCCGGCGAGCATCCAGGCGGGCCAGGCGCAGGGCCTCGCGCACCTGCCAGACGATATCGCCGGTCATGAACTGCGCCGGCGACACGTTCACCGAGACCATCACCTCGCCTGGCCAGCTGGCGGCGGTGGCGCAGGCCTCGCGCAGCACCCAGTTGCCGATCTGTACGATCAGGTCGCTTTCTTCCGCCAGGCCGATGAACTCGTCCGGGCCGATCAGCCCGCGGCGCGGATGGTTCCAGCGGATCAACGCCTCCGCCGAGGCGATCGTCTGTTCCTGCGCCAGGAAACGCGGCTGGTAGTACAACTCGAACTCGCCGTTCTGCAAGGCGGCGCGCAACTCGGTCTCGCGCAGCTTCTTCTCGGCGAGATGGGAGTCCATCGCTTCCAAGTAGAAACGCCAGGTATTGCGCCCCGCGGCCTTGGCCTCGTACATCGCCACGTCGGCGCAACGCAGCAGGCCGCGCGGATCGCCGCCGTGCTCCGGCGCCAGGGCCACGCCGATGCTGGCGCCGACATGGAAGCTGTGCCCTTCGTAGGCGACCTCGCGGTTGATCACGTCGATCAGCCGGCTACAGAACTTCTCGATTTCCAGCTTCGACGACACGTGGGTACTGACCACCACGAACTCGTCGCCGCCGAGCCGGGCAACCATGTCCTGGTCGCGGGTCGAGGCGCGCAGCCGTTCGGCGATGGCGTAGAGCACCGCATCGCCGGCGGGATGGCCGTGCTGGTCGTTGATCGGCTTGAAGCGGTCGAGGTCGAGCATCAGTACCGCTACCGGCGACTTGCCAGCCTTTTCCGCCAGCAGGCGTTCGAGGAACTGGAACAGCTTGTTGCGGTTCGGCAGGCCGGTCAGGGCATCGTGCAGGGACAGATGCTGGATCTTCGCATGGGCTTCGACCTCGTCGGTGATGTCGGCCGCCGTGCCGCGATAGCCGCTGGCGACGCCGTTGCGGATCGCGCTGGCGCTCAGCTTGCCGACCCGCGCCTGGCCCTGGCTGTCGCGGAAAGCGCAGACCAGGCTGGACGGCGCACCGGCATCGGGCAGCCCTTCCAGCCACTTGACGATGTTCACCGTATCGCTATCCAGCAACTCGTCCAGCCGCCGCCCGATCCAGGCCTCCGGCTGGTAGCCGGTGACGTCGCGGAAGCGCACGGAGAGATAGGTGAAGACGAAATGCCCGTCGACTTCCCAGATCCAGTCCGAGGCCGCCTCGGCTATCGACTTGAAACGTTCCTCGCTGGCCAGCAGGGCCTGGTTGCTGCGTTTCAGGACCTTCTGCTGGCGATCCACCGCGCGGGCGTTGAGCACGGCGCTGCGGCTCAGCCAGAACAGCAGCCCGGCGGCGAGCACGAAGATTCCCAGCAGCGGCAACGCGGTCTCCCGCAGCATGGCGCTACCCGGACGCGACGACACCCAGGCCAGGCGATGGGGAGTGCCCTCCAGGGCAAGGCTTTCCTTGTCGCCCGCCGCGCCGCCGGCCAGCAGGTGCAGGTTGGCGATGCCGTAGTCGCCGCCGAGCTTGGCCAGCTTCGCCGGGGTCAGCCGGTCGACGAAGACCATCACCGAGGCCTTGGCCAGGTCGATGGGCGCATGATCGCTGGTGGGCTTGATCGCCGAGGCAACCAGGATCGCCGGTGCGCCGTCGAAGTCGACGTAGCGGCTGATCGCCGCTTCGTCCACCGCGGCACGGCGTGCGGAGCGGAGGATGTCCCCGGTGTCGGCGTTCAGCGAGTCGGCCAGCGAGCGTTCGGAAAGCTCGCCCTCGAGCATGGCGTAGCGAGTGCCACGGTCGTCGATGACGAAGACGCCGTCGTAGCCGTTGGTGGTGTAGAGCACCGAGCCGAGGTTGTTCTTGGTGAAGGCCCAGTCCACGTCGACCCGGTTTCCCAGATAGACGTAAGCATCGGTCCAGAAGGAATAGGTGGTGGAGAACTGCTCGGAATTTTCCCGGCGATTCTGCAGCGCCTTTTCCACGTAGAAATGGCTCTGCTCGATGGCGATGTCGTCCTGGTGCCTGGCGATGTGCAGGATCGCCCAGCCGCATGCACCGAGGGCGAGGAAAAGGGCGGCCAGGAACATTAGGAGATGCTTGGAGACCTGGGAGACTGCGGTACCGCTGGCAATCGCTGAAGCAAGCATCGATTCGCCATCCTTGTGACCGTATAGGTGCGGGCCTTGGTCACTGTCTTATAGTTAAGCATCCAGGGGGCGTCAAAAACCCCGCTTGGCAAGCGCATCGGCGCCGAAGATGCGGCTGCCGCTCCCGCAAAGGCGCGCGCCGCCGCTGGCCTCGGCGGCGCGCGGCGGCTCTCAGCGGCCCTGCCTGGCGATGATCGCCTCGGCCACGCTGGCCGGTACCTCGGCATAGCGGACGAACTCCATCGAGTAGCTCGCGCGCCCCTGGGACATCGAGCGCACGTCGGTGGCATAGCCGAACATTTCGCCCAGCGGGACCTCGGCACGGATCACCTTGCCCGCCGGAGTATCCTCCATGCCCTGGATCAGGCCACGCCGGCGGTTGAGGTCGCCCATCACATCGCCCATGTAGTCCTCCGGGGTCACCACCTCGACCTTCATCACCGGCTCCAGGAGCACCGCTCCGCCCTTCTGCGAGAGTTGCTTGGTGGCCATCGAGGCGGCGATCTTGAACGCCATCTCGCTGGAGTCGACGTCATGGTAGGAGCCGTCGTACACCGTCGCCTTCAGGCCGATCAGCGGGTAGCCGGCGAGCACGCCGTTCTGCATCTGGTCCTCGATGCCCTTCTGGATCGCCGGGATGAACTCTCGGGGAATCACCCCGCCGACCACCTCGTTGTGGAACTCCAGGCCTTCCTGCCCCTCGTCGGCCGGAGCGAAGCGGATCCAGCAATGGCCGAACTGGCCGCGGCCGCCGGACTGGCGGACGAACTTGCCCTCGATCTCGCAGGTGTTGCGGATGGTCTCGCGATAGGCCACCTGCGGCTTGCCGATATTGGCTTCGACGCTGAACTCGCGGCGCATGCGGTCGACGATGATGTCCAGGTGCAACTCGCCCATCCCGGAAATGATGGTTTGCGCGGTCTCCTCGTCGGTCTTCACGCGGAACGACGGGTCTTCCTGGGCCAGCTTGCTCAGGGCGATGCCCATCTTCTCCTGGTCGGCCTTGGTCTTCGGTTCCACCGCCACCGAGATCACCGGATCGGGGAAGTCCATGCGTTCGAGGATGATCGGCTTGTCGATGGCGCACAGGGTGTCGCCGGTGGTCACGTCCTTCATGCCGATCAGCGCGGCGATGTCGCCGGCGCGCACTTCCTTGATCTCGTCGCGCTGGTTGGCGTGCATCTGCACCATCCGCCCGACCCGCTCCTTCTTGCCTTTCACCGAGTTGAGCACCGCGTCGCCGGAAGTCAGCACCCCGGAATACACGCGGGCGAAGGTCAGGGTGCCGACGAAGGGGTCGGTGGCGATCTTGAACGCCAGCGCCGAGAAAGGCTCGTCGTCGTCCGCATGGCGCTCGTCGTGCTTCTCTTCGTCGTCCGGGTCGGTGCCCCTGATCGCCGGGATTTCCGACGGAGCCGGGAGATAGTCGATCACCGCGTCGAGCACCAGCGGCACGCCCTTGTTCTTGAACGAGGAGCCGAGCACCGCCGGTACGATCTGGTTGGCCAGGGTCCGCTGGCGCAGCCCGGCCTTGATCTCCTCGATGCTCAGTTCCTCGCCTTCCAGATACTTGTTCATCAGTTCGTCGTTGGCCTCGGCGGCGGCCTCGACCATGTGCGCCCGCCACTCCTCGGCCAGCGCCCGCAGCTCCGCCGGGATCTCCTCCTCGCGGTAGCTGGTGCCCTGGTCGGCATCGTTCCAGTAGATGGCCTTCATCTTCACCAGGTCGATCTGCCCGCTGAAGTTTTCCTCCGCGCCGATCGCCAGTTGGATCGGCACCGGGACATGGCCCAGGCGTTGCTTGATCTGCGCGACCACGCGGAGGAAATCGGCGCCCTGGCGATCCATTTTGTTGACGTAGGCCAGGCGCGGCACATGGTACTTGTTGGCCTGGCGCCAGACCGTCTCGGACTGCGGCTCGACCCCGTCGGCGCCGCTGAACACCACCACCGCGCCATCGAGCACGCGCAGCGAGCGCTCCACCTCGATGGTGAAGTCGACGTGGCCGGGGGTGTCGATGATGTTGAAGCGATAGCGGTGCGGGAACTGCTTGGTCGAGCCCTGCCAGAAGGCCGTGGTCGCCGCCGAGGTGATGGTGATGCCGCGCTCCTGCTCCTGGACCATCCAGTCCATGGTCGCCGCGCCGTCATGGACCTCGCCCATCTTGTGGTTGACGCCGGTGTAGAAGAGGATCCGCTCGGTCGTCGTGGTCTTGCCGGCGTCGACGTGGGCGACGATGCCGATGTTGCGATAAAGCTCGATGGGAGTGGTGCGAGCCATGATCTGCCCCTTGGGTGCTGCCCTGGATGATGGGAACGACTGCTGAAAGAAAAATGTAGCTGAAGAAAGGACGCCGCAGCACCGCCGCGACGCCTGCTTTTCGACCTCGGCAGAGGGGACTGGTTCTGCCGCTCCGGCCCGCCGACGAAAGGCGCGACGGCAGGGCTTGTTCCCAGCGGACATAAACTCATGGCGCAAAGGTCTAAGCCGTCCCTGGAAAATCCCCCGGCTCGACGGACATCCCTGGACACACCGGAACAAGGGATGCCCCGACCATGCACCGATCGCTCCACACCGACGCGCCGCTGGGCGCCGCCCTGCTGCTGGCCCTGCAGCTCGCTCCCGGCAGCGCCGCCGCGGCGGAGGAACAGGCGCCTGTCGACCCGCCCACGGTCCAGTTGCAACGAATCGAGGTGACCGGCAGCGCGATCCGCCGGGTCGATGCGGAAACCGCGGTGCCGATCAGCGTCCTGCGCGCCGAGGAGCTGCGCCAACAGGGCGTGACCAGCACCGAGGAACTGATCGGCCGGCTTTCCGGCAACCAGGGCGTATACAACTCCAGTCGCTCGGTCGGCAGCGCCACCGGCGGCGCCTCGTTCGCCGACCTGCGCGGAATCGGCGCGAACAAGACCCTGGTGCTGCTCAACGGCCGGCGCCTGGCGAACAATGCCATCGACGGCTCCGCGGTGGATCTCAACACCATTCCCTTCGCCGCCATCGACCGGGTCGAGGTGCTGCGCGACGGCGCCTCCGCGCTGTACGGCACCGATGCCATCGGCGGGGTGATCAACTTCATCACCCGCAAGAGCCTGAACGAAGGCCGCTTCGACAGCGGCTACGCCTCCCCCACCCACGACGGCGGCGGCAACCAGCGCAACGTCAGCGCTAGCTGGGGCTTCGGCGAGCTGGAGGAGGATCGCTTCAATGTCTTCGCGGTGGCCAACTACGACAAGCAGGAGCGCCTCGGCGCCAAGGACCGCGGCTACACCTACAACTACCAGCCGGGACGCGGCCTCGACTACAGCTCCGGCACCGCCTTCCCCGGCAACTGGAGCCAGGGCGCCAACGCCAGCAATCCGCTGGCCGCCGGCGGTTGCAAGGGCGCCGACCTGATTCCGCGCAACGGCATCTGCCGGCAGAGCCTGTGGCGCTACCTCGACCTGGTGCCGGAAACCGAGAAGACCTCGGTGTTCAGCCGCGCCACCGGCAAGCTGGCCGACGAGCACAACGTCAGCCTGGAGTACTTCTGGTCGCGCAACGACAACGCTACCCAGGTCGGCCCAGGGACCCTCACCGGCCTGCAGATCGATCCCGGCACCGCCTTCTATCCCGGCAACGGCATCACTCCCGGACCCGGCGGCTTCGTCCTCGACCCGAGCCGGCCGGTGGAGGTCAACTGGCGACAGAGCGTGCTCGGGCCGCGCCTGCAATCCTCGCAGAACACCGGCCAGCGCCTGCTGCTCGGCTTCGACGGCCAGTTCGCCGGCTGGGACTACGATATCGGCGCCTCGTACAACCAGAACAAGGTGGTCGACCATATCCACAGCGGCTACGTCGATGATCGCGCCGCCGCCCTCGGCATCGCCAACGGGACGCTGAACCCGTTCGGGCCGCAGACCGACGCCGGCCTCGCCTACCTCGGCAGCCATGCCCTGAGCGGCGACTTCCGTACCTCGATCGGCCGCGTCAAGGGCCTGGACGCCCGCGCCAGCCGGGAGATCGGCGACTGGTTCGGCGCCGGGCCGGCGGCCCTGGCGCTGGGCGGCGAGTTCCGCAAGGAAGCGTTCCACCAGGACATCCAGGACTTCGCCGGCAACGTGCAGAGCCTCGGCGTCGATCCCGCCGCCACGGTCAGCGGCGAGCGCAACCTGAAGGCGCAGTACGCCGAACTCAACGTGCCGGTGCTGGACAGCCTGGAACTCAGCGCGGCGATCCGCCACGACAAGTACAGCGACTTCGGCAGCACCAGCAACCCGAAATATTCGTTCCGCTTCCAGCCGTTCCGCCAGTTGGTCCTGCGCGGCGCCTACAGCGAAGGTTTCCGTGCGCCGTCGCTGTACGAACTGTACAACCCGACCTTCACCACCTATACCAGCGCCAACTACGACGACCCGCGCCTGTGCGCCGGCGGCCAGCCGAGCCAGGGCGGCATCGCCAACCGCGACTGCGCCCAGCAGTTCTACAACGCCACCGGCGGCAATACCGACCTGCGACCGGAAACCGCGCGCAACGTTACCCTGGGCCTGGTCTACCAGCCGCTGCGCGACCTTTCCGTCGGCCTGGACTTCTGGTGGATCAGGATCGCCAACCAGATCGCCGAGTTTCCCGAAGCGGCGATCTTCGCCGACCCGCAGGCCTACGCCGGACGCATCGTGCGCAAGGCCGACGGCTCGATCGATCACGTCGTCACCGGACTGGCCAACCTCGGCAAGGTAAAGACCAGCGGCGTCGACCTGAGCCTCGATTATCGTTTCCCGGCCAGCCGCTACGGGCAGTTCGGGCTCGACCTGCAAGGCACCTACGTGTCCCGCTACGACTTCCAGCAGCAGATCGGCGGCCAGTACCTGGACAACGTCGGCGACTTCCAGGGCGTCGGCGTGATCGCCCGCTGGAAGCACGTCGCCAACGCCACCTGGAGCCGCGACGCCTGGCAGGCCACCCTGAGCAACCGCTACACCAGCGGCTACAACGACTACGACCGCGCCAGCCACGGCAAGGTCGGCTCGTGGAACCTCTGGGACCTGGCCGGCAGCTACCGCCTCAGCCACGCGCTGGGGCTGACCCTCGGGGTGAAGAACCTGTTCGACCGCGAACCGCCGTTCAGCAACCAGACCTACACCTTCCAGAGCGGCTACGACCCGCGCTACACCGATCCCTACGGGCGCATCCTGTTCGGCCGCCTCAGCTACAGCTTCTGATGCCGGCGCGGGCGCCCGGCCGGTATGGCCGGCAAGCCCGTCGACGGCTGTCCAGCTACCAGATCCGGTAGCCCTGCCAGATTTCGCAGGCGACCAGATCTGGCAGGTTGTTGGGCTCCCGGTGCCATGCAACCTATTACGCCTCTCGCCCCCCACCCGTTCGCGCAAGAGGACACCGCATGATCATTCTCGGGATCACCAACAACGACCTGGCCGGCGCCTGCCTGGTGCGCGACGGCGGGATCGTCGCCGCCGCCAGCGAGGAGCGCTTCACCCGCCAGAAGGACCACAAGGCCTGGCCGAGCCGCTCCATCGACTATGTGCTCGGCGAGGCCGGCATCGACCTGGCCGACATCGACCGCATCGCCTACGGCTGGAACGCCGGGTTCGACGCCGGGCGGCACCTCGACCTCTACCTGGACCGGGTCCTCGAGGAAGCCCGCGAGCGTCCCGAGGGCCTGCCGCACCTGCGTAAGCGGATCGCCGACGAGATGGCCAACGACAAGGCCAAGCGCGGCGAATTCGATGCCTTCGTCCGCGCCAACGGCCTGCGCGGCAAGGTCGAGTACATCGACCATCACGAATGCCACGCCCTCGGCGCATTCGTCTGCTCGCCGTTCGACGAGGCGCTGACCCTCACCTGCGACGGCCGCGGCGACTTCCAGTCGCTCACCGTCACCCACTACCGCGCCGACGGCGGCGAGACGGTCCTGCAACGCGAGACCAGCGTCGACAGCCTGGGCTACTTCTACGGGCGCATCACCCGCCTGCTCGGCTTCAAGCCGAACCGCCACGAAGGCAAGATCACCGGCCTGGCGGCGTTCGGCGACGCGGAAAAGCTGCTGCCGCTGATGAACGACATGATCCGCCTGGAGAACGGCCGCCTGCGCGCCCGCTGCGGCGAACTGTACCTGCCCTCCTACGACGGCTACAGCGATCCGCTGCTGCAACGCTGCGCGGCGGAACGCCCGGCGGATGTCGCCGCCGCCGCGCAACGGCACTCCGAAGACCTGCTGGTGGCCATCGCCCGGGAGCACGTGGCGCGCACCGGCTGCGCCAACCTGTGCCTGGCCGGCGGGGTGTTCGGCAACGTCAAGCTGAACCAGCGCCTGCGCGAGATCCCCGGGGTCCGCGATGTCTACGTGCTGCCCTGCATGGGCGACGGCGGCCTGGCCCTGGCCGCGGCGGTGGCGGTGGCCTATCGCGAGAACGGTACGCGCTTCCCGGCGCCGAGCATGGCCCTCGGGCCGGACGCGCGCAGCGCCGCGCAGAATGCCGAGCTGATCGCCAGCCAGTACCCGCAGTTGGCCTACAGCCGGCCGGCCAACCTGATCGAGACGCTGGTCGAAGCGCTGCGGGAAAACCAGGTGCTGGGCATGTTCAAGGGCCGCATGGAGTTCGGCCCGCGCGCCTTGTGCAACCGCAGCATCGTCTACCATCCCGGCGATGCCAGCGCCAACGACTGGCTCAATCAGCGCATGGAACGCACCGAGTTCATGCCATTCGCCCCGGTCACCGCGGTAGAACACGCCGAGGCTTGCTACGTTGGCTGGCGTGAAGACCAGGTGGCGGCCGACTACATGACCATGACCTACGACTGCCATGCGGATTTCCGCGCGCGCTGCCCGGCGGTGGTGCATGTCGACGGCACCGCGCGGCCGCAGATCATCCGGCCGCAGGCCGATCCGTTCATGCACGCCCTGCTGCATGCCTGGCATGCCCGCAGCGGCCAGCCGGCGCTGATCAACACCTCCTTCAACCGCCACGAGGAACCGATCGTCTGCGCCCCGCAGGACGCCCTCGGCGCGCTGGAGGACGGCATGGTCGACCTGGTGGTGCTGGGCGAGTCCCTGCTGGTCTGGCGCAAGGGCGAGAACGCCTTCGCCAGGGCGCGCTTCGAGTGAGGCGCAAACCGCAGCGAACCGGCACGGCGACGCGGGAACCGGCATGTACCTGATCTTTTCCGGCTACTTCGCCGCCGAGGGGCTGATCTATCCGTTCTGGCCGACCTGGCTGGCCAGCCTGGGCTTCGGCGCCAGCCAGATCGGCCTGTTGATCGCCGCGGCCTACTGGCCGCAGGTGATCGCCGGGGTGGCGCTGACCTACGTGGCCGACTGGCGCATCGACCAGTTGCGCCTGGCGACCCTGCTGGCGGCCCTGGCCGGCGCCTGCGCCCTGCTGTTCCAGCTGGCCGAGGGCCTGCCCCTGTTCATCGCCCTGAGCGTGCTCTACGGCGCGTTCTGGACCAGCGTGCTGCCGCTCACCGAATCCTACCTGCTCAAGCGCGACAAGGCCGCCCTGCAGAACTACGGGCGGGTACGCGCAGTCGGTTCGCTGGCCTTCATCCTCACCGCGACCCTGGGCGGCCTGCTGCTCGGTCGGTTCGGCCAGCAACTGGTGCCCGCCCTGGTCGGCCTGACGATGCTGCTCACCGCGCTGGCCTGCCTGTTCCTCCGTCGCCGCAGCCTGCGCCGTCCGGACTCGCCGCTGCCGGGCGCCAGGCGCCGTCCCGACCTGCGCGGGATCCTCCGGCAACGCCCCCTGCTGCTGGCCATCGCCGCGGCGGGAATGATCCAGCTGAGCCACTCGCTGTACTTCACCACCGCCTCGCTGGGCTGGCAGACGCTGGGCTACTCGTCGTTCTCGGTCGGCGCCTTCTGGGGCCTGGCGGTGATCGCCGAGATCAGCTTCTTCGCCGTCTCCAACCGCATCCTGGACCGCCACCCGGCGCTCCAGGTGATGCTCTTCTCCAGCCTTTGCGCGGCGCTGCGCTGGGGCCTGCTGGCCGGCAGCGAACACCTCGCCGCGATCCTCCTCGGCCAGTGCCTGCACGCCCTCAGCTTCGCCGCCTACCACGCCGCGGTGATGCGTTACATCCGCGACCACGCGCCGGAAAGCGCGCGGGTACTGACCCAGGGGATCTACTACTCTCTGGCGGTAGCGCTGCCCATGGGCCTCGCCAGTCCGGCCGCCGGCTGGCTGTACGAAGGCCTGCCGCAGTGGTCCTATCTGATCATGGCGCTGTTCGCCCTCGGCGGCGCGGTCCTGGTCTGGCTTGCCCTACAGAGTGCCCGAGATGCATCGACTAGCGTTTTCAGCCGTTCTGTTTGACATGGACGGCGTCCTGATCAGCTCCCGCGAAGCCATCGCCGCGGCCTGGAGCCGGGTTGCCGGCGAACAGGGCGTGGCGCTCGGCCCGGACTGCCTGCGCGACCACGTGCACGGTCGCCCGGGCGGCTACACCCTGGACTATCTGTTCGGCCACCTGCCGATGGAGCGCCGGCGGATCCTCAAGCAACGGGTCGATGCGCTGGAGGAAGGCGCCGACTGTCCCCTGCTGCCCGGCGTCGCCGCGGTGATCCGCCAGTTGCGTTGGCTGGACGTGCCCTTGGCGCTGGTCACCAGCAGTTGGCCGGCACGCATCGACCACGTGCTGCGCCAGCACGACCTGCAGGCGGCGTTCCGCACCCTGGTCAGCCGCGACGACGTGGTCCACGGCAAGCCGGCTCCGGATGGCTACCGCCTGGCCGCGGCCAGGCTCGGCGTGGCACCGTCGCGCTGCCTGGTGTTCGAAGACTCCCTCAGCGGCGTGCAGGCCGCCTGCGCCGCCGGCGCGACCTGCGTGGCGATCGGCGAGGAGAGCGGCCTGCTCGCCGCCGGCGCGCGCTGGTCGGTCCGGGATTTCCGCGAGCTGCGGATCGTCCGCGAAGACGACCGGCTGTACTGCCAGCATCGGCACCCCGCCACGACCGGCAGCGAGAGGAGCGTTGGCGTCCCATGAGCCCGACCCTGCAAGATGCCCGGCTGCTCTGGGACTTCCTCGGCCAGGGCCGCTGCCATGTGCCCTGCGAACTGCTGGTGGTATGCGGCTCCTACGACCTGCGGGTCTGCGACCACGCCTGCGAACTGCTCGAACGCGGCCTCGCCGAACGCCTGCTGTTCACCGGCAACACCGGGCACTGGACGCGCCATCTCTGGGTCGAGCCGGAAGCCGAGCTGTTCGCCCGCCACGCCAGGGCACGCGGGGTAAGCGACAGCCTCATCGTGATCGAGCCGCGGGCGACCAACTTCGCCGAGAACATCGCCTTCGCCCGCGAGCTGTTCCCCGACCTGCGCCGCGCGACCTTCGTCACCAAGCCCAACTCGATCCGCCGCGTGGCGCTGACCCTGCCGGTCCGCTGGCCGGGGCTGGAGGGACACGTGGATGCGCCAGACTACGCATTTCCCGACGGCATCTCGAACCTGGTCGGCGTACTCGGGGTGATCGACGAGATGGTCGGCGACCTTGATCGCATCATGCGTTACCCGGCGCTGGGCTTCCAGGTCGCCTGCCCGATCCCGGCGCAGGTCATGGACGCCTGGGAACGCCTGGTGGCGCGCGGTTTCGACCGCCACCTGGTGAACCCGCCGCGCTGAGCTGACAGCACTGTAATCTTCCCCACAGCTTGCCGACAGGCGCGCGCCGCTAGGGTGTCCGCATCGCCGCACCGCCCTGGCGGGGCCGCGACCTCCCGGCTGCGCAGGCTCGCGCAGTCCGTCCTGCCACCTGCGTGGAAACCAGCGGATGCACAGAACTTCGCGACGCACCTTCGTCAAAGGCCTCGCCGCCACCGGTCTGCTCGGCGGACTGGGTCTCTGGCGCGCCCCGGCCTGGGCCCTGGCCGGGCCGGGCCAGCAGAACCTGCTCGCCGGCGACAGTTTCGACCTGTTCATCGGCGAGACCCCGGTGAACCTCAGCGGCTCGCCGGCCACCGCCATGACCATCAACGGTTCGCTGCCCGGCCCGACCCTGCGCTGGCGCGAAGGCGACAACGTGACCCTGCGGGTGCGCAACCGCCTCGCCGAGGACACCTCGATCCACTGGCACGGCATCATCCTGCCGGCCAACATGGATGGCGTGCCGGGCCTCAGCTTCGAGGGCATCGCTCCCGGCGGTCTCTACGAATACCGCTTCAAGGTCCGGCAGAACGGCACCTACTGGTACCACAGCCACTCGGGGCTACAGGAGCAGGCCGGGGTCTACGGCGCCCTGGTGATCGACGCCCGCGAGCCGGAACCGTTCAGCTACGACCGCGACTACGTGGTGCTGCTCAGCGACTGGTCGGACGAGAAGCCGCAGCGCATCCTCGCCAAGCTGAAGAAGCAGTCCGACTACTACAACTTCCACAAGCGCACCGTCGGCGACTTCATCGACGACGTCAGCGCCAACGGCTGGGCCGCGACCCTGGCCGACCGCAAGATGTGGGCCGAGATGAAGATGAGTCCCACCGATCTCGCCGACGTCAGCGGCTACACCTATACCTACCTGCTCAACGGACAGCCGCCGGACGGCAACTGGACCGGCCTGTTCCGCCCCGGCGAAAAGCTCCGCCTACGCTTCGTCAACGCCTCGGCGATGAGCTATTTCGACGTCCGCATTCCCGGCCTGAAGATGACCGTGGTGGCCGCCGACGGACAGCACGTCGAGCCGGTCAGCGTCGACGAGTTGCGCATCGCCGTGGCCGAGACCTACGACGTGATCGTCGAACCGGGCGGCGAGCGCGCCTATACCCTTTTCGCCCAGTCCATGGACCGCAGCGGCTACGCCCGCGGCACCCTGGCGCTGGCCGAAGGGCTTAGCGCGCCGGTGCCGACGCCCGATCCGCGCCCGCTGATCGGCATGGACGACATGGGCATGGGCGGCATGGACCACGGCGCCATGGGGCATGGAGCGGCGACGAGGCCCGCCAGAGAGATGGACCATTCGAAGATGTCGGGCATGGACATGAATGGCATGGACCATTCGAAGATGGCCGGCATGGACATGAACGGCATGGACCACTCCAAGATGGCCGGCATGGACCACTCCAGGATGGGCATGGACACCATGCCGATGCAGTCCCATCCGGCTTCGGAGGACGGCAACCCGCTGGTCGACATGCAGACCATGACGCCGACACCGAAGCTCGCCGACCCCGGCCTCGGCCTGCGCGACAACGGGCGGCGGGTGCTGACCTACGCCGACCTGCGCAGCCGCTTCGCCGACCCGGACGGCCGCGAGCCGGGGCGCACCATCGAGCTGCACCTGACCGGACACATGGAGAAGTTCGCCTGGTCCTTCGACGGCATCAAGTTCTCCGACGCCGAGCCGCTGCGCCTGACCTACGGCGAGCGCCTGCGGATCGTCCTGGTCAACGACACCATGATGACCCACCCGATCCACCTGCACGGCATGTGGAGCGACCTGGAGGACGAGCAAGGCAACTTCCTGGTGCGCAAGCACACCATCGACATGCCGCCGGGCACCCGCCGCAGCTACCGGGTCACCGCCGACGCCCTGGGGCGCTGGGCCTACCACTGCCACCTGCTGTTCCACATGGAGATGGGCATGTTCCGCGAAGTGCGGGTAGACGAAGGAGACAACGCATGAGCCGCCAGCCGAAACCCGCCCGCCTGGCCGGCGGTGCCCTCGCCCTGGGTCTGCTGCTGGGCCTGCCGAATCCCGTCGAGGCCGCGCAGGACAATGGCATGGAGCACTCGGCCATGGACCACGGCGCGATGCCTGGCATGGACCACGGCCAGAGGACCTCCGCCCCGGCGAAACCCATGGACCACCAGGGGATGGGGCATGGCCGGATGCCGGGGATGGACCACGGCACCGCATCGCCCGCCCCGGCACAGCCCATGGAGCACCAGGGAATGGACCATGGCCGGATGCCGGGGATGAGCCGCGCTGCGCGGCAACCTCCGGCGCAGGCCGCGCCCAGCCAGAGCCGTACGCCGATCCCGGTGCCGACCGAGGCCGACCGCCGTGCCGCCTTTCCGCCGCTGGAGGGGCACAAGGTGCACGACAGCGCGCTGAACAGCTTCTTCCTGCTCGACCAGTTGGAATACCAGGACGCCGACGACGGCAGCGCGCTGGCCTGGGACGCCAGCGGCTGGATCGGCGGCGACATCAACCGCCTGTGGCTGCGCAGCGAAGGCGAACGGCTCGACGGCAAGACCGAGGACGCCGAGGTCCAGGCGCTGTTCGGGCACGCCATCGGTCCCTGGTGGGACCTGATCGCCGGCGTGCGCCAGGATTTCAAGCCCGGCTCGCCGCAGACCTGGGCGGCGTTCGGCGTGCAGGGCCTGGCGCTCTACGACTTCGAGGCGGAAGTCACCGCCTTCCTCGGCGAGAACGGCCAGAGCGCGCTGCGCCTGGAGGGCGAGTACGACATCCTGTTGACCAACCGGCTGATCCTCCAGCCCAGCGCCGAGGTCAACCTGTACGGCAGGAACGATCCCGCCCGCGGCATCGGTTCGGGCCTTGCCGATAGCGAGCTGGGCCTGCGCCTGCGCTACGAGATCCGTCGCGAGTTCGCGCCCTACATCGGGGTGACCTGGAACCGCTCCTACGGCAACAGCGCCGACCTGGCCCGCGCCGAGGGCGAGGACGACGACGAGGCGCGCTTCGTCGCCGGTATCCGCATGTGGTTCTGAACGCGATCGCGGCCAGCCGCTAGCGGTAGCCGTCGAGCAACGGCGAGTCGTCGATGAGGTCGCAGCGTTCCAGCGCTGGCAGGTTGCACGGCCGGTAGTCGGGGCATTCGTCCAGCCGCCGCTGCACCGAACGGTGCAGCTTGACCCGGGTTTCCTGCCCGACCGGTTCCAGCGGCCGCGAGCGCGGCCGGCCACGCGACCAGCGCCAGGCGCGGTTGCCGCTGCGGCGGTCCCAGACCAGCAGCGGCAGCCACTCGGCCAGGCGCCAGGGCCGGGTCATCACCGGCAGGATCGGCGCGGTCGGGTCCGGGCCCTGCTTCGAACGTGCGCGCAACTGGTCGCGGCTGCGCGCCGGGTCGACATGCAGGCCGGCCTCCAGCGCCTCGCCGAGCATCCAGGTAAAGGCCACCAGAGCCAGCCGCGAGTCCTTCGGCGCATAGCCACCGCCGACATCGGAGTGCATGCCGGGGAACCACACCTGCAACACGTCGGACTTGCGGTCCTTCTCGCCGAACCAGAGGTTCTGCCGGAAGAAGCAGCGGCATTCGTCGATGGCCAGGGCCTGGCGGACCACGTCGACCATTTCGTTGTTCGAGGAATACGGCACGGTCAGCGGGTCGTAGACCCAGCCCACCGAGGTCACGGTGTCGAACAGGCCGAGGAAGTGCACCTTCACCTGCCGGCCGAAGACCTTGCGGAAGCGTCCCAGCAGGCCGAAGTCCGGTCCGCGGCGACGCGTGCCGGCCCGCTTGTCTTCGTCGCGGGGCGGCATGCGGGTGGTGAGCAGGGTCCAGGCGTAGTCGAAGAGGTGCGGCTGGTGCGCATCGATCAGGCCCACCGCGCGCAGCATCGCGGCCAGCACCCGCACCGCGTAGGCCCCGCGGGAAAAGCCGAAGAGGAATATCTGGTCGCCGGGCCGGTAGTGCTCGGCGAGGAAGCGATAGGCGCCCTCGACGTTGCGCTTGAGCCCCCAGCCGAAGGCCAGGCCGGCGATCCGCGAGGGAAACTTCTGCCACTCGAACAGGGTTTCCTTCAGGCCGAAGGTGCCGACGCCCTGGTCGTAGTAGGCCAGCACCCTGCGCGGATCGCGCGACAGCGAGCGGTACAGGCGCACCACGTTGGTCGGCTGGTCGCCGAAGCGGTTCGAGGTTCCGTCGATGCAGACCACCAACTGGCGCGGCGCGTCGTTGTCCTGGGCGCTGCCGGCAGACGGCAAGGCGGAATCGGGGGAGAGATCGTCCATTGGGCTCACGCAGGCAAAGCCTGACTTCCGTCGGCGGTGGATGGGAATGGCGACGCATGATACCCAACCTGGATGATCCGCCAAGCGCACATTGCCGGGAAATGGCGGCAAAGACGAAAAGCCCCTGAAGCCGCAGGGCGAATAACCGCTTCGCGGTTATCCGCAGCCCCTGGCTTCGGCGAGGGCGGGTCGAGCCGGCCGCTCAGCCTGCCCTGGATACCCCGAGGAACGGCTGCCACGCCGGCGCGCCACTATCCGCCGCGGCCTTGAGGGCGGCCACCGCCGCGTCGACGTCGGCCTCGCGGGTGTAGCGACCGAGGCTCAGGCGCACGCTGCGGCCAGCGCTGGCGGCATCGTGGCCGAGGGCGAGAAGCACGTGGGACGGCGCCGGCCGCGCCGAGTTGCAGGCCGAGGTGCTGGACACCGCCAGGCTGGACTCCAGTGCCTGGGGGACAAAGGCCGGGTTGTCGAAGGTCAGGTTCAGGGTATGCGCGATGCGTGCGTCGGCGCTGCCGTTCAGGCGCCAGCCGTCGATCTGCGCCAGCCCCTCCAGCAGACGCCGCTGGAGTCCGGCGATGCGCCTGCCCTCCTCCTCGAAAAGCTCGCCGGCGAGGGCGAAGGCCTCGCCCATACCGACGATCTGGTGGGTCGCCAGGGTCCCGGAACGCAGGCCCTGCTCGTGTCCGCCGCCGTGGATCTGCGCCTTCAGCCGCCGCTCGGCGCGCGGCCCGACGTACAACGCGCCGATGCCCTTGGGCCCGTAGGTCTTGTGTGCGGAGAACGACATCAAGTCCACCGCCAGGCGGCCCAGGTCGATCGCCACCTTGCCGCTGGCCTGCGCCGCGTCGACGTGGAACAGCGCGCCGCGCTCGCGCACCCGTTCGCCGATGGCGGCGATGTCGGTCAGGGTGCCGAGTTCGTTGTTGACCCGCATCAGCGACACCAGGCGGGTATCGGCGCGCCAGGCCGCCTCCACCTGTTCCGGCCGGATCAGGCCATCGGTGCCGGGCGCCAGCCAGGTCACGCTCCAGCCGTCATCGGCAAGTTGCTGCACGGTGTCCAGCACCGCCTTGTGCTCCAGGCGACTGGTGATCAGGTGGCCGGGTGCGTCCAGCGCCTGGGCCACGCCCTTGAGGGCCAGGTTGTTGGATTCGGTGGCGCCGGAAGTCCAGACAATCTGCCCGGCGCTGGCGCCGACCAGCGCGGCCACCTGCTCCCTGGCCCGCTCCACTGCCCGCCGCGCCTGGCGGCCGTAGGCATGGGAGTTCGACGCGGGATTGCCAAAACACGCCTGGTAGCCGAGACATTCCACCATGGCCCGGATCACGCGCTCGTCCACGGGCGTGGTGGCGGCGTAATCGAAGTACAACGGTAACGAACTCATCGCATTCCCCCAATCGATCGGACGGACCCGGAAGCCGACATGGCTCCTTGTCCCTGACGGGCCCGCAGGCCGATCTTAAGAAAAGCGCCGGGGCGTCTGGAAAGAACCTTTCGGAACATCCTTAGAGTCAGCATGGTTTCCCGCCTCAGATTCCCAGCCCGGCCACCCGCAGATGCTCTTCCAGGCGCAGCGCGGGTATCGCTCCGAGCAACTCGCGGGTATAGGGGTGGCGCGGCTGGCTGAACAGCGCAGCGGCGCTGCCCTGCTCCACCACCCGGCCGTCCTTGAGCACCAGGATGTCGTGGGCCAGGGCGCGTACCACGGCCAGGTCGTGGCTGATGAACAGGTAGCTCAGCCCGTGGCGACGCTGCAACCGACGCAGCAGCTCGACCACCTGGCACTGCACGCTGCGGTCGAGCGCCGAGGTCGGTTCGTCGAGCAGGATCAGCGCCGGCTTCAGCACCAGCGCGCGGGCGATGGCGATGCGCTGGCGCTGGCCGCC
>NZ_KV819845.1:0-6563 GCF_001815235.1 Pseudomonas sp. HMSC065H01
CAGCGGCATGTCGCCGATCTCGTCGAGGAACAACGTGCCGCCCTGGGCCACCTGCAACTTGCCTGGCCGGCCCTTGCGCTCGGCACCGGTGAAGGCCCCCGGGGCGGTACCGAAGAATTCGGCCTTCAGCAGGCTTTCCGGGATCGCCGCGGCGTTCACGCTGACGAAGGCCTTGTGCGCCCGCGGCGAAGCGCTGTGGATGGCGTGGGCGAGCAGTTCCTTGCCGGTGCCGGTCTCGCCGAGCAACAGCACCGGCGCTTCGCTGGCCGCGCCACGACGGGCGCGGCGCTTGACTTCCAGGCTGGCCGGACTGGTGCCGACGAAGTGGCTGAAGCTGTACTTGGCCTGGCGCGCCTGCAATTGCGAGCGGGTCGAGGCCAGTTCGCGCTGCATGCTCAGGTAGCGGGTCACCAGCGGCGACAGCGAACGCAGTTCGTCGAGCAGGGCGAAGCCGATGGCGCCGATCACTTCGCCGGCGTCGTCGTGGATCGGCAGGCGCATCACCACCAGCGGGTCCTTCGCGCTGTCCATCATGTCCAGCAGGATCGGCTTGCCGCTGCCTACCACTTCGCGCAGCAGGCTACCGGGGATCACGCTTTCGCAGGGCCGGCCGATGGCCTGCGCCGGGTCGGCGAGGCCGAAACGCTGGGCGTAGCGCTGGTTGATCCAGACGATGCGGGCCTCGCGGTCGACGATCACCGTGCCTTCGCTGGAGCCTTCGACGATCTCGAACAGCGAACGGATCGCCTGCTGGCGTACGCGTTGGTAATCCTGGAGGCTGTCGGCGTCGTTCATCGGCGGCTCCTGCGGCGGACGGCGAAACGGCCCGCCACTGTAGCCGGGAAGCCGCTCGCGGTGAAGGCTCAGGATTCCTCGACGGCCAGCGCGGCGGCGCTTTCCCGCTGCGCCTGGGCGGCGGGCGAGCGGACCTGGAGGATCAGTAGCGCGGCGAGCCCGGCGGGAATCGCCGCAAGCATGAAGATGTTCTCCACGGATATGTGCATGCCCAGCAGCAGGCTGCCGAACAGTGGGCCGAGGATCGAACCGAAGCGGCCCACGCCCAGCGCCCAGCCGGTGCCGGTGGCGCGTACCTGGGCCGGGTAGAAGTTGCTGGCGAAGGCGTTCAGGGTCAACTGCCCGCCGATGATGCAGAAGCCGGCGGCGAAGACGAACGCCAGCAGCCAGCGCGGCTGGTCGTGGTTGAGGCCGAGGAGCAGGGTGAACAGCGCGGCGCCGGCGAGAATCGCCGCCAGCAGGCGGACCTTGCTGCGCAGGCGGTCGGCGAGCCAGGCCAGGAGCATCGCGCCGAGGGTGCCGGCGAAGAGGAACATCGAGGTCGCCAGGTTCGCCGCATTGCGTGTCAGGCCGCTTTCCTGGAGCAGCGAGGGCAGCCAACTGACCATGAAGTAGAGCAGGATCAGGCTGACGAAGAAGGTCGCCCAGAGCAGCAGGGTCGGCCGCGCGTAACCGTGGCGGAACAGCTCCAGCACGGTCAGGCTCGCCGCCGGCTCGGCGTCGGCCTGTGCCGGCGGCGGCTGCCAGCCCGGCGCCATACGCTCGCTGAGCTGGCGCAGGCGGGCATAGGGCGGTGCGTCGCGGAGCAGGCGCGGCAGCGACTCCGGGAGGAACAGGAGGAGGAAGGGGAACAGCAGCAACGGGGTGACGCCGCCGGCGAGGAACACCGCCTGCCAGCCGAAGCCGTCCATGAAGGCGGCGGCGACGAAACCGCCGGCGGCGCCGCCGAAGGAGAAACCGCAGGCCGCCAGGGTGACCATCAGGGTACGCAGGCGCGGTGGCGAATACTCGGCCATCAGCGCCATGGCACTGGGCATCGCCCCGCCCATTCCGATGCCGCAGACGAAGCGCGCCAGCATCAGGCTTTCCAGGGAACCGGCGAAGACCATCAGGACGGTCAGGCTGGCGTAGATCAGCACGCAGCAGAGCAGCACCCGGCGGATGCCGAAGCGGTCCGCCAGCGGCGTCACCAGCAGCGAACCGACGGTCAGGCCGAACAGGTTGGCGCTGAACACCGGGCCGAACGCGGCCTTGTCCAGGCCCCATTCCTGGGCCAGGGTCGGCACCACGTAGCCGAGCACCTGGGCATCGTAGCCATCGGTGACCAGCAACAGGGCGAGGAGCAGCAGCAACAGCCACTGGTAGCGGGACACGGGGCGCGCGTCGAGCGCCGCGCGAAAGCTGGCGATCTGGTTGTGCATCGCAAGGTACCTGAGGTTCTTATTGGTGATGGGGCGTCCGGCGGACGCCCCCCTTTATCTTCAGGAGCGGGACTCTGCGGTCCCTCAGGCGGCCGGGGTGTCCGGCTGGTTGGCCGGATGGGCCTGGCGGAACGCCGGATGGGCGGCGGCCAGGTCGGCGACCCGGCGGATCCGTGGCCAGGCGTCCAGCGCCACGCCGAAGCGCTCGGCGGCGTAGAGCTGCGGGACCAGGTAGACGTCGGCCAGGCCCGGCCGGTCGCCGAAGCACCAGCCCTGGTTGCCGATCAGTTGCTCGACGGCGGCGAGACCCTGGCCGACCCAGTGGCCGATCCACTGCCGGACCTGCTCTTCGTCGTGGCCCCACTGACGCAGCAGGTTGAGCACGCTGGCGTTGTGCAACGGGTGGATGTCGCAGCCGACCAGCGCCGCGACTCCGCGCTCGCGGGCGCGGCGCAGCGGATCGCTGGAGAGCAGGGCGGGTTGCGGGTAGCGCTCCTCGAGGTACTCGATGATCGCCGGCGACTGGATCAGCAGCTCGCCCTCGTCGACCTGCAGGGCCGGTACGCGGCCCTGCGGGTTGAGCGCCAGGTAGGCGGGTTGGCGGTGTTCGCCGCCGTCGCGGACCAGGTTGACCGGCAGCGACTGGTAGTCCAGCCCCTTCAGCGCCAGGGCGATGCGCACCCGGTAGGAGGAGGTGGAACGGTAGTAGGTATAGAGCTTCATCCGCGCGCCCCCGGAAGGGCCGCGAGCACCTTGCCGCGACATTCGCCGAAACCGATCGAGACATGTCCCTCGCGCTTGCAGCGAGCGCGGAGGATGACCTCGTCGCCGTCCTCGAGGAAGCGCCGGGTCTCGCCGGAGGCCAGTTGCACCGGCTGCTTGCCGCCAGCGGTGATCTCCAGCAGCGAGCCGAACTGGCCGGGCTCGGCGCCGGACAGGGTGCCGGAGCCGAACAGGTCGCCGGGCTGCAACTGGCAGCCATTGACGCTGTGGTGGGCGACCATCTGCGCCACCGTCCAGTACATGCTCAGGCTGTTGCTCAGGGTCAGGCGCTGCGGCGGCAGGCCTTTCTCGCGCAGGCCCTCGGTGAGCAGCAGGACCTCCAGCTCGATGTCGAAGGCGCCGTGGGCCTGGTCGTTGTCGTCGTAGAGATACGGCAGCGGCCGCGGGTCGCCTTCGGGGCGCGCTGGCTGGGCACGGCGGAACGGCTCCAGGGCTTCGGCGGTGACCACCCAGGGCGAGACGCTGGTGATGAAGCTCTTCGACAGGAACGGGCCGAGCGGTTGGTATTCCCAGGCCTGGATGTCGCGCGCCGACCAGTCGTTGAGCAGGCAGAAGCCGGCGATGTGCTCGGCGGCGCGGGAAACCGGGATGGCTTCGCCGAGGGCGTTGCCCTGGCCGATCCAGATGCCCAGCTCCAGTTCGTAGTCCAGGCGCGCGCAGGGGCCGAACACCGGCTCGCTGGCGCCGGCCGGCAGGGTCTGGCCGTTGGGCCGGCGCACTTCGCTGCCGGAGACGCGCACGGTCGAGGCGCGGCCGTGGTAGCCGATGGGCACGTGCTTGTAGTTGGGCAGCAGTGGGTTGTCCGGGCGGAACAGCTTGCCGACGTTCTCGGCATGGCGGATGCCGACGTAGAAGTCGGTGTAGTCGCCGATCCTGGCCGGTAGGTGCATTTGGCACTCGGCGGCCGGATGGAGCAGTTCCGGGCGCTCCGCGGCGCCTTCGCCGAGCAGCTCCAGCAGGCGCTGGCGCAGCGCCACGCGGGCCGGCTTGCCGAGGGCGAAGAAGGCGTTCAGCGCGCCGCCGCGGGTGGCTTCGGCGGCTTCGCCGGCGGCACCCTCGAACAGCCCGGCGGCCAGCGCCGCGTCCAGGTCGAGGATCGAGTCGCCGATGGCCACACCGCAACGCGGGCTCAGGCCGGCACGGCTGAAGATGCCCAGCGGCAGGTTTTGCAGGGGAAAGTCGGCATGCCCATTGGCGGAGGCGACCCAGCTACGAGTGGGGGTTGGCTGGTTCATGGGGTTATCTCCGTTGCGGGTTGAAGGTGGATACGAGCGACGCCCAGCAGGCATCGTAGTCATTCTGCAGGGCCGGCGTCTCGAGGGCGGCACGGCTCGGCCGGAGGACCTGGCTGGTCTCGAACATGAAGGCCATGGTCTGGTCGATCCTGTGCGGCTTGAGGTCGGCGGCGATGGCCTTGTCGCAGCTTTCCGCGTCCGGGCCGTGGGCGCTCATGCAACTGTGCAGCGAGGCGCCGCCGGGCACGAAGCCGCCGGCCTTGGCGTCATAGGCGCCCTGGATCAGGCCCATGAATTCGTTCATCAGATTGCGGTGGAACCATGGCGGACGGAAGGTGTTCTCGGCCACCATCCAGCGCGGCGGGAAGATCACGAAGTCGATGTTGGCCAGGCCGGGGACGCTGGTGGGGGAGGTCAGCACGGTGAAGATCGACGGGTCCGGGTGGTCGAAGCTGACCGTGCCGATGGTGTTGAAGCGGCGCAGGTCGTACTTGTAGGGCACGTTGTTGCCGTGCCAGGCGACCACGTCCAGCGGCGAGTGGTCAAGCTCGCAGGCCCACAGCTCGCCGAGGTATTTCTGCACCAGTTGCAGCGGCTGGCGGCTGTCCTCGTAGCGCGCCACCGGGGTCAGGAAGTCGCGCGGATTGGCCAGGCCATTGCTGCCGATCGGGCCGAGGTCGGGCAGGCGCAGCGGCGCGCCGTGGTTCTCGGCGATATAGCCGCGTGCCTCGCCGTCGAGCAGCTCGACGCGGAACTTCATCCCGCGCGGGATCACCGCGATCTCCAGCGGTTCGACTTGTAGCGCGCCGAGTTCGGTGCACAGGCGCAGACGGCCCAATTGCGGGACCAGCAGCAGTTCGCCGTCGGCGTCGTAGAAGCAACGCTCCATCGAGCGGTTGGCCAGGTACTGGTAGATGCTCACGCCGGCGGGCTTGTCGCCGGGCGCGTTGGCGGCCATGCGCAGCAGGCCGTCGAGGAAGTCGGTGGGCTGCTCGGGCAGTGCCAGCGGGTCCCAGCGCAGGCGGTTGGGAGTCGGCGCATCCAGTTCGGCACCGGCGATCTGTCGTTCCAGGCGGCGGAACGGCGGATGCTTGGCCGACGGCGTGATGCGGTACAGCCAGGTGCGCCGGGCCTCGCTGCGAGCCATGGTGAAGGCGGTGCCGGAGAGCAGTTCGGCGTACAGGCCGTAGGGCGCTTTCTGCGGGGAGTTCTGGCCGACCGGCAGGGCGCCGGGGAGCGCTTCGCTGCTGAATTCGTTGCCGAAGCCCGATTGATAGGCGAGGGCAGTGGAGTCGAGGTTCATCTGAGGCCTCCGGGGAGTGGGGGCAGCTTGCCGCCGATCCGCCGAGGACCTGGCACGCTGGCTGCGTTATTTTTATCGTAATTCAATTACGCATAACGTAATTTGAGTGGAAAGCAGCGTCAAGCTATAACGTCGGCCCCGCCCGCAGGAACCCGCGTCCATGGAAAAGAACAGCAGTCCCGCCGAAACCTCCGGCAAGCAGAAGGTCCGCTCCGCCGAAGTCGGTACCGATATCCTCAAGGCCCTCGCCGAACTCTCCCCGGCGACCTCGCTGTCGCGCCTGGCGGAGCATGTGGGGATGCCGGCGAGCAAGGTCCATCGCTATCTGCAGGCATTGATCGCCAGCGGCTTCGCGGTCCAGGACGCCTCCACCAATCATTACTCGCTGGGGCGCGAGGCCCTGCGCGTGGGCCTGGCGGCGCTGGACAGCATGGACGTGCTGAAGAGCGCCGCCGCGCCGCTGGCCGAGCTGCGCGACGTGCTCAACGAGACCTGCTTCCTCGCCGTCTGGGGCAACCGTGGCGCCACCGTGGTACAGGTGGAACAGGCGGTGCGCGCGGTGACGGTGGTCACCCAGGTCGGCTCGGTGCTGCCGCTGCTCGGTTCGTCCACCGGCCTGGTGTTCGCCGCGTTCCTGCCGGAACGCGAGGTGGCCGAGCTGCGCGAGGAAGAGTTGGCCGGGCGCACCGACCATCCGCTGGCCGACCCGGCGACCTACGCGGTGCTCCTGGAGGGCATCCGCGCGCGCGGCCTGCATGCGATCCATGGGCTGCTGATGCCTGGGGTGGAGGCGCTCTCGGCACCGGTGTTCGACGCCCGCGGGCGGGTGGCGGCGGTGCTCACGGTGGTCGGCCCGGCGAGCATCTTTCAGGCCGAGGAGCAGGGGCCGGCGGCGGAACGGCTGCTTGCGACGACTCGGGCTATCAGTTGGCGGATGGGGTATGACGGCACCCAGGGTGGATGACGCAGTCTCCGAGCCTGGGCGCGACGTCGGGTAGGGCGGATAACCGCTCGCGGTTATCCGCC
>NZ_KV819846.1:0-740 GCF_001815235.1 Pseudomonas sp. HMSC065H01
ATCTCCTCGCCCTTGGGCCCGACCACCACCGCAGTCTGCGGGCCACGGACGATCGGCAGCGGAGTGGTCGGCAAGGGGCGGTAGGCCTGGCCGGCATCGATGCAGTCCAGCTCGCTCTCGAACTGCGCGCCGACCCCGCCGCCGCCGGTCTCGTAGAGTTCCTGGACCACCCGGTACTCGGCGCCGACCACCAGGTACTCGCGGTTCTGGTCCTCGCGCGGGTAGCCGCTGAGCTTGAACAGGTGGCCCGAACCCAGGCCGCGGGCGCGGCCGCGCAGGCGCACCCGTTCGTAGCGCGCCTGCAAGGCTTCGATGCGGGTCCGCGCGTACTGCTCGCCGTCCTGGCTCTGCACGTATTCGCCGGGATAGTCGTACAGCGGGTAGTCGGCCGCCGCGTGCGGCCGGGCGATGTTCGAACGCACCTCCAGGCGCGCGCCGGGACGCTGGAAGTCGTAGTCGTTGAGGCTCAGTGAGCCGGACTGCACCTCGCGCGCCATGTGCCAGTCGTAGAAATGGTCGCGCTCGCGCTGTTCCAGGGTCGGCGGGTAGTAGGGCACGCTGGCGTAGTTCGGCGGGCTCTGGTGCGCGCCGTAGGCGTCGGAGAGCACCAGGATGTGGCGGCTCTGCTCGTGGCGGAACCAGTAGTAGATGCCTTCCTGCTCCATCAGCCGGCTGACGAAGTCGAAACTGGTCTCGCGGTACTGCACGCAGTATTCCCACTCGCGGTAGGAGCGGCTCAG
>NZ_KV819847.1:0-3102 GCF_001815235.1 Pseudomonas sp. HMSC065H01
TGACCGGGGGTTTTGCTTTTGCGCGCGGAAAAGTCTGCGAAAATCCGGGGAAAAGGCAGCTATACGGCAGGGCTTTTCGTAGGCAAAGCGCAAGTGCCTCTATATGATGCGTGCCTGGCTAGTGTGGGGCGTCTATGCAGACCTTGCTGAAACTACTTCAAGACGGGCGATTCCACTCCGGTGAGGAGTTGGGGGCAGTACTGGGCATCAGTCGCAGTGCAGTCTGGAAACGCTTGCAGCACCTGGAGGCTGAACATGGCCTGCAGTTCCACAAGGTGCGTGGCCGGGGTTACCGTCTGGCGAGTCCCCTCAGTCTCCTGGATCCGCGGAAGATCGACAGCCTCTGGCCTGTCGAGATCATGCCCACCGTCGATTCGACCAATAGCGAGGCCATGCGTAGGCTCGCGGCTGGAGCCTCGACGCCTTTCGTTATCGTCGCCGAGCAGCAGACTGCCGGGCGTGGACGTCGCGGCCGAGCCTGGGTCAGTCCCTATGGAGAGAACCTCTATTATTCTCTGGCCATTACTGTCAGGGGGGGCGCTCGGGAGCTCGAAGGGTTGAGCCTGGTTGTCGGTCTCGCGGTGCTCCGGGCCCTGGAGTCTTTGGGCGTCCGGGACGCCGGGTTGAAGTGGCCGAACGACCTTCTGCAGGGAGGCAAGAAGATCGCCGGAATTCTCCTGGAGCTGAGTGGCGACCCCGCGGATCTGTGTCATGTCGTTATCGGCATAGGGATCAACGTCAACATGAGGACCGCCACTGATATCGGCCAGCCTTGGACCTCCCTGCGCGAAGCGCTGGGGGAGCTGGTGGATCGTTCGCGGCTGCTTTCTGCTCTCAATCGGCAGCTGGCTGATTATCTCGATAGGCATTCGCGCGAAGGCTTTGCTGCAAGTCGCGAGGAGTGGGAGTCCTGCAATCTCTGGCAGGGTGCCCAGGTCATTCTCTCGACTGCCCTGAGTTCCATCGAGGGTCGTGTGCTGGGTGTCGATAGCCGAGGAGCGCTGCGTCTTGAGGTGGATGGCGTGGAGCAGGGGTTCAGTGGAGGGGAGCTTAGTTTGAGGTTGCGTCAATGATTCTTGAGCTCGACTGTGGAAACTCGCTGATCAAGTGGCGGGTCATCGAGGGGGCGGCGCGGTCGGTCGCCGGTGGCCTTGCGGAGTCCGATGATGCCCTGGTCGAACAGTTAACGTCGCAGCAAGCGCTGCCAGTGCGAGCCTGTCGCCTGGTGAGCGTTCGCAGCGAGCAGGAAACCTCGCAACTGGTCGCACGGTTGGAGCAGCTGTTCCCGGTTTCGGCGCTGGTTGCATCATCCGGCAAGCAGTTGGCGGGTGTGCGCAACGGCTATCTCGATTACCAGCGCCTGGGGCTCGACCGCTGGCTGGCCCTCGTCGCGGCTCATCACCTGGCTAAGAAGGCCTGCCTGGTCATTGATCTGGGGACCGCGGTCACCTCTGACCTGGTCGCGGCGGATGGAGTGCATCTGGGGGGCTACATATGCCCGGGCATGACCCTGATGAGAAGCCAGTTGCGCACCCATACCCGACGTATCCGCTACGACGATGCAGAGGCCCGGCGGGCGCTTGCCAGTCTCCAGCCAGGGCAGGCCACGGCCGAGGCGGTTGAGCGGGGTTGTCTGCTCATGCTCAGGGGGTTCGTTCGTGAGCAGTACGCCATGGCGTGCGAGCTGCTCGGTCCGGATTGTGAAATATTCCTGACGGGTGGGGATGCCGAACTGGTTCGCGACGAACTGGCTGGCGCCCGGATCATGCCGGACCTGGTTTTCGTAGGGCTGGCACTGGCTTGCCCGATTGAGTGAGAGGATCTATGCGCTGGTTCTTCCTGTTTCTCCTGGCCCTGAACGTCTTCTACTACGTCTGGCACCAGCAGCAATCCCCGCTACGGGCCAAGGAAATCGCACCGCTGGAACTCTATAAGGATGGGCAGAAGAACATTCTGCTGTTGGCCGAGAGCAACCTTGCTTCCAGGGCGCGCTCGGGATCGCAGGTGCCGGCGCCGAGTGTGCCTCCGGCTGCCGAAGAGTCGATCGCATCCGAGTCGGCCTGTCTCTATCTTGGCGGAGGCGGTGAGGAGGCGGATGCCCGAAGGTTGCAGCAGCGCCTGCTGGGCCTGGATATCGAGGCGGAGGTCGAGGCCCGTGGGGAGATGAGCGTCGATTACTGGGTCTATCTTCCTCCGCTAGCCTCACGGGAGGCTGCGCTTCGTCAGTTGAAGGAGCTTCAGGCGCGCAATATCGACAGCTACCTGATTGGCGAGGGAGTGCTGGCCAATGGCATTTCTTTGGGGATGTTTTCCGCGCGGGATTCGGCTGAAAGTGCGCAGGCCCGTCTCAAGACGGCAGGTTACGAGGCGGAGCTGAAGGAATTGCCCCGCGGGCAGCGTGATTTCTGGGTAAGGGTGGCACCCGGCAGCCGGCGTCTGGTGGATGAGCAACTGCTCCAGGAGCTGGCTCGGGACTTCAAGGGATTGCAGCATCAAATAATGTCGTGCAAAGGTGTTGCATCCCCCTGATGGTTTGCATAGAATGGCGCCCGCTTCGCAGGGGGAAGGCTGAAAGACTCCTACCATGAAGTTGCTGTTGAAACCTAAGTTCAGGTTTTTTAAGAGAAAACTCTTGACAGCAAGGTGGCAGACGTAGAGAATGCCGCCCACCAGTTTGGAGGGATTCCCGAGTGGCCAAAGGGATCAGACTGTAAATCTGACGTCATAGACTTCGAAGGTTCGAATCCTTCTCCCTCCACCAGTTTAAAAGCGTGAGCTTCGGGCTCCGCGGGTATAGTTCAGTGGTAGAACCTCAGCCTTCCAAGCTGATGATGCGGGTTCGATTCCCGCTACCCGCTCCAGTCAAGTTGCTTGTGTTTCGCTCATGTAGCTCAGTTGGTAGAGCACACCCTTGGTAAGGGTGAGGTCAGCGGTTCAAATCCGCTCATGAGCTCCATTTATCCAGGGGCAGATATGAAAATATCTGCCCTTGTTCTAATGGTAGCGTGATCCGCTCAATTCCTTGAAGGGGATGGTCTCCATGGCTAAAGAAAAATTTGAACGGAACAAGCCGCACGTCAACGTCGGCACCATCGGTCACGT
>NZ_KV819848.1:0-936 GCF_001815235.1 Pseudomonas sp. HMSC065H01
ACGAACTCGCCGCCGATGTAGTTGCCGTAGCGAGGCTTGAAGGTAACGACGGCACCGGGGGTTCCGGGCGCTGCGTAGATCATGGCGAAGCTCTCCTGTGTGGTCGTTCCGCCGTGGCGCGGCGGACTCGTGCAAGGGCGCCGCGGTCGGCGGCGAAGGGTCGGGCGCGTCACTCGTCGACGTGCACGCTTTCCAGATAGCTGCGGATCGCCCAGAGGCCTTCCTGGCTGATGAAGTCGGCCATCTTCGGCATGTACACCGCGCCATCGCGCACCGCGCCGTTGATGACCCGCTCCTTGAACCATTCGTCGCCCTCGGCGCCGGTCTCCAGCAGGCGCAGGTCCGGGGCGATGCCGCCGGACTTGGCTTCCAGGCCGTGGCAGCGCGCGCAGTTCTGGTTGTAGGCGGAGGCGCCGATCTCGACGGCGAGGTCGTGCTTGGCGTAGGGCTTGCGGTAGGGGTTGGTGTCGCGCCATTCCTTGCCCAGCGGCTCGAGTCCCTTGGTGTCCACTGCCTGGGGGGTCACATCGCCGTGGGCCAGCGCCAGGCTCGAGAGGCTGAGACCGGCCAGCACCAGCAGGCCGCGCAAGGCGTTGTTCTTGTTCATCACTTCATTCCTCCGGGGAGACAGGACAAGGCACGGGCGCCAAACGGCGCTCATCGCCATCCTAGGAAGCTCCGCCGCGCGCCCGAATCCTGCTTTGGGCGTCCTCGCCTACTCCCTTCGGAGTAGAGCCTCGGAAGGCCTTACGCGGGGCTTTGGCAGCAAGTCCAAGTCATGCCCCGTCCGGGAAGTCTTCCCGGACGAATCGGGCGATCTTCCGTTCCCGTCGGCGCGCCCCGCTTCCACCATGAAGCCGCCGCGGCCCGAGCAGCGGCCTGCCGTTTCTCGACCCTCACTCCAAACGGGAACCCGATCATGACAACAAGAACCTC
>NZ_KV819849.1:0-7458 GCF_001815235.1 Pseudomonas sp. HMSC065H01
CTGGCAACTGCGCTACGACTACGACTTCGTCGCCCTGGGCATTCCCGGGCTGACCGCCATGGCCCGCTACGCCAGCGGCGCCCATGCCCGGACGAAGGCGATGGACGACGGCCGCGCCTGGGAACGCGACGTGGACGTCGCCTACGTGATCCAGAGCGGCCCGCTGAAGAACCTCGGCCTGCGTTGGCGCAACGCCATGCTGCGGTCCAACCATGCCGCCGATGTCGACGAGAACCGCCTGATCCTCTCGTATTCCCTGCCGCTGCTCTGAGCGCAGGGCCGTTCTCGCTGCTGCCCGATAACCGGCGATTGTCTGATTGGTGAAAAGGTATTGCCTGGGGTTATCGATGAATGCGCAGAAGTGATTATCCGCGCGGGAGCAGCCTGGCTACAGTCGGCCCAACGCAAGCGGCCATGCCGCCTCCGCGTCGAACAACAACAAGAAGGAAGCCCTCCATGAGCGCCATGAACGACCACGCCAGGCTGCTGTCCTCGGCGATCGCCACCAGCCGCCTGCGGCTCCTGCCTTTCCTGGTCCTGATGTATGTACTGGCTTTCATCGACCGGGCCAACGTCGGCTACGCGCGGGCCTTCCTGCAAGCCGACACCGGCCTCGGCGATGCCGCCTTCGCGTTCGGCGCGAGCATCTTCTTCATCGGCTATGCCTGCTTCGAGGTGCCCAGCAACCTGATGCTGCACCGCCTCGGCGCCAGGGTCTGGCTGTGCAGGATCATGGTCACCTGGGGCCTGGTCTCGGCGGCGATGATGTTCGCCGACGACGCCATGACTTTCTATGTCCTGCGCTTCCTGCTGGGCGTCGCCGAGGCGGGCTTCTTCCCCGGCATCATCCTCTACCTCACCTACTGGTTCCCGCAGCGCAGCCGTGCCCAGGCGCTCGGCCTGTTCTATTTCGGCCTGCCGCTGGCGCTGGTGCTGGGCGGTCCGCTGTCCGGCTGGCTGCTGGAGTTCCACGGCATCTTCGGCCTGGCCAACTGGCAGTGGCTGTTCGTCACCGAGGGCCTGCTGGCCTCGCTGGTCGGCATTGCCGCCTACTTCTACCTGGTCGACCGCCCGCGCGATGCCGGCTGGCTGAGCGACGAGCAGAAGCGGGCGCTGGAAGGCGAGCTGGCCGAAGAAGACACCCGCAAACAGGCACGCGGCCCGCACGGCTTCCTCAGCGCCCTGCGCAGCGGCCAGGTGCTGAAGTTCTGCCTGGTCTACTTCACCATCCAGATGAGCGTGTACGGCGTGGTGTTCTACCTGCCGACCCGCATCGCCAGCTTCCTCGACGGCCAGGTCGGCCTGAACGTCGGCCTGATCACCGCGATTCCCTGGCTCTGCGCCCTGGTGGTAACGCGCCTGGTGACCCGCCAGGCCGACCGCAGCGGCCAGCATCGCCAGCTCGCGGTGGCCATGCTGGGCATGGCCGCAGCCGGTATCGCCGCCTCGGCGCTGGCCGGCAACCTGGGCCTGGCGGTGATCGCCTTCTGCTTCGCCGCGTCCGGCTTCGTCTCGGTGCAGCCGCTGTTCTGGACCCTTCCCACCGGCTACCTGAGCGGTGCGGCCGCGGCCAGCGGCATCGCCCTGATCAACTCCCTGGGCAACCTCGGCGGCTTCGTCGCGCCGAACCTCAAGACCCTCATGGAAAGCCAGTTCGCCGACCCGCGCGCCGGCATGTTCGCCCTGGCCGCCGTCGGCCTGCTCGGCGCCTGCCTGCTGACCCGGCTGAAGACCTCCGGATCGTCGTCCGTCCCGCTGCGAGCGCGGCAGGCCGGCTGACCCACACTACGCACCGATAGGAGCTGCGACATGAAAATCAAATCCGTCCGTACCCGCGTCTTCGAATGGAAGGGCAAGGTCGTCCCGCCGCAGGCGCACTTCTGCACCAATGCCAGCGACATCCTGTTCGAGAAGGGAGACGCCATGGGTTCGTTCCGCTTCCACGGCTGGCTGGTGGTGGAGATCGAGACCGACGACGGCCTCGTCGGCATCGGCAACTGCGCCCTGGCGCCGCGCGTGGCGAAGGAAATCGTCGACCTCTACCTGGCGCCGATCTGCATCGGCGAAGACCCGTTCGACAACGAGTACATCTGGCAGAAGATGTATCGCCGCACCCACGCCTGGGGCCGCAAGGGCATCGGCATGGCAGCCATCTCGGCGGTGGACCTGGCGATCTGGGACATCATGGGCAAGGCGGTGAACAAGCCGGTGTTCAAGCTGCTCGGCGGCCGCACCAAGGAGAAGATCTGGACCTACGCCTCGAAGCTCTACGCCAACGACAACCTCGACGCCTTCCTCGAAGAGGCCCAGGGCTACCTGAACCAGGGCTTCACCGCGCTGAAGATGCGCTTCGGCTATGGCCCCAAGGACGGCCCGACGGGCATGCGCAGGAACATCGAGCAGGTCCGCGCGCTACGCGAACTGGCCGGGCCGGACATCGACATCATGCTCGAATGCTACATGGGCTGGACCCTGGAATACGCCCGGCGGATGCTGCCGAAGCTCGCCGAGTTCGAACCGCGCTGGCTGGAGGAGCCGGTGATCGCCGATGACATCGAGGGCTACGTCGAGCTGAAGAAGATGGGGATCATGCCGATCTCCGGCGGCGAGCACGAATTCACCGGCCACGGCTTCAAGGACCTGCTGGAGCGCCGCGCGGTGGACGTCATCCAGTACGACACCAACCGCGTAGGCGGGATCACCGCCGCGCGCAAGATCAATGCCATGGCCGAGGCCTGGTCGGTGCCGGTGATCCCGCACGCCGGACAGTTGCACAACTATCACCTGACCATGGCCAGCACCGCCTCGCCGATGGCCGAGTTCTTCCCGGTGTTCGACGTCGAGGTCGGCAACGAGCTGTTCTACTACGTGTTCAAGGGCGAGCCGCAGCCGGTCGACGGCTATATCCAGCTGGACGACCACAAGCCCGGCCTGGGCCTGGAGATATCCGAAGAGCACCTCAAGGATTTCATCATCATCGAGTGATAGTCGGAGCCCACAGGAGGAGCCGAGATGCGGCTGATTCAATTCGAGGACCGGGCAGGGCAGCGCCGGGTCGGCGTCGTCGAAGGCGCCCGGATACAGGTGCTGCGCGGCGTGCGCAGCACGCGCGAACTGGGGCTGGCGGCGATTCGCGCGGGCAGCGGCCTGCACGACGAGGTGCTGCGCCGAGGCAGCGAGCCAGGCCCGGACTATGCCGGGTTGCTGGAGGAGGGAAGGGTGCTGCCGCCGCTGGATCATGACGACCCGGCCCATTGCCTGGTCAGCGGCACCGGCCTGACCCACCTGGGCAGCGCCGCGACGCGCGACCGCATGCACCAGCAGAACCAGGGCGACGAGACCGCGCTGACCGACACCATGCGCATCTTCAGGTGGGGCCTGGAGGGCGGTAAGCCACCGGCGGGCCAGGTCGGCGCGCAGCCCGAATGGTTCTACAAGGGCGACGGCGGCATCGTCGTGCGCCCCGGCGCGGACTTCCCGCTACCGGCCTTCGCCGAGGACGCCGGCGAGGAACCGGAGCTGGTCGGGCTCTACCTGATCGGCGATGACCGCCGGCCTTACCGGCTCGGCTACGCCCTGGGCAACGAGTTCTCCGACCACCTGATGGAGCGCCGCAACTACCTGTACCTGGCGCATTCCAAGCTACGCGCCTGCTGCTACGGGCCGGAGCTGCGAGTCGGCGAACTGCCGCGCCACCTGCAGGGCGAGAGCCGGATCCTGCGCGACGGCGAAGTGCTCTGGCAGCAGGCGTTCCTTTCCGGCGAGGACAACATGTGCCACAGCCTGGAGAACCTCGAGTACCACCATTTCAAGTACGCGCAGTTCCTCCGTCCGGGCGACGTCCACGTGCATTACTTCGGTACCGCCACGCTGTCCTTCGCCGACGGGATCAAGGCTGCTCCGGGGGATGTCTTCGAGATCGCCATGGCCGAGTTCGGCGCGCCGCTGCGCAATGGCATCGCCGCCGTCGAGACCGCACTGACGCCGGGGCGGGTGGTAGCGCTCTGAAGCCCCACCGCCGTGCATAGGCCGGAGCTCCACGAGAGACCCGCGGCACGGTTTCCTTCATTCCTGCGGAGCCTTGGCTCCAACCCCGCCGGCCATCCCCGGCGGGGCTTCCCCTGTATGAGGTCGACATGACAGCCATCCTCGGACACAACTTCATCGGCGGCGCCCGCAGCGCGGCCGGCACGCTCTTCCTGCAAAGCCTCGACGCCGCCAGCGGTGAGGCGCTGCCGTACCGCTTCGTGCAAGCCACCCCGGAAGAAGTGGACGCCGCCGCCGAAGCCGCCGCCAGCGCCTACCCGCACTACCGGCAACTGCCGGCCAGCCGCCGCGCGGAATTCCTCGATACCATCGCCGCCGAACTCGACGCGCTGGACGATGATTTCGTCGCCATCGTCTGCCGTGAAACCGCGCTACCGGCCACGCGCATCCAGGGCGAACGCAGCCGCACCAGCGGCCAGCTGCGCCTGTTCGCCGAAGTCCTGCGGCGCGGCGACTTCCATGGCGCGCGCATCGACCGCGCCCGGCCCGAACGCAAGCCGCTGCCACGCGTCGACCTGCGCCAGTGCCGGATCGGCCTCGGCCCGGTGGCGGTGTTCGGCGCGAGCAACTTCCCCCTGGCGTTCTCCACCGCCGGCGGCGATACCGCCGCGGCCCTGGCCGCCGGCTGCCCGGTGGTGTTCAAGGCGCACAGCGGACACATGGCCACCGCCGAACGGGTCGCCGCGGCGATCCTCCGCGCGGCCGAGCGCACCGGCATGCCGGCGGGCGTGTTCAACATGATCTACGGCGGCGGAGTAGGGGAGCGGCTGGTACGCCACCCCGCGATCCAGGCGGTCGGCTTCACCGGTTCGCTGAAGGGCGGCCGCGCCCTCTGCGACATGGCGGCCGCCCGGGCGCAGCCGATCCCGGTGTTCGCCGAGATGAGCAGCATCAACCCGGTGGTGCTGCTGCCGGCGGCGCTGAAGAAGCGCGGCGAGGCCGTGGCCGACGAACTGAGTGCCTCGGTGGTGCTCGGCTGCGGCCAGTTCTGTACCAATCCCGGGCTGGTCATCGGCATCCGCTCTGCGCAATTCTCGGCGTTCCTCGAACGCTTCGCCGCCCGCATGGACGACCAGCCGGCGCAGACCATGCTCAACGCCGGCACGCTGGCCAGCTATGAAAAAGGCCTGGCGGCGCTGCACGCCCACCCGCGCGTCCGCCATCTCGCCGGGCAACCGCAGGAGGGCCGCCAGGCCCGGCCGCAACTGTTCCAGGCGGACGTCAGCCTGCTGCTGGAGGGCGACGAGTTGCTGCAGGAAGAAGTCTTCGGCCCGGCCAGCGTGGTCGTCGAGGTCGCCGACCACGCCGAACTGAAACGCGCGCTGCATGGGCTGCACGGGCAGCTCACCGCGACCCTGATCGCCGAAGCGGAAGACCTGGCGTCCTTCGCCGACCTGGTACCGCTCCTGGAACAGAAGGCAGGACGCCTGCTGCTCAACGGCTACCCGACCGGCGTGGAAGTCTGCGACGCGATGGTCCACGGCGGCCCGTACCCGGCCACTTCGGACGCCCGCGGCACCTCGGTGGGCACCCTGGCCATCGACCGTTTCCTGCGCCCGGTGTGCTACCAGAACTACCCGGACGCGTGGCTGCCGGAAGCGCTGAAGGATGGCAACCCATTGGGGATTGCGCGGTTGGTGGACGGGGTTGGGACGCGGGCGGCGATTGACTGAAAGAGGAACCGGGCAAAGACGAGGTTCGGAGGATATCGGAGCCTCAGAGGTGTGCAGCAGGACACTGGAGGAGCCCCGGAAGAGGCCCGCCGGTGTTCCTGCCTGTAAAGCGAGTATCGATCCAGGGCTACCCGAGTGCTCCTATCGTCCCATGCCTGGACGCGGAAAAGCCGCTTCTCGGTGTCGAGGGATTCTCGGCCGATACCGCCACTTGCATCGGCATGAGACAGGAGGCGCGCCACAATCTCTCCGGGGGTCCTTCCTTCCGTGGCGAATGCCATGATGCCTCCCTGGCAGGATCGCCGCTTGGCTCCGTATAGCGCGATGGAGAAAAACACATGAGACAATATTGACTCATGTGAACTATATAAGCATCATGCGATCCCAGCGCTCGATCATCGTCCAAGCGGCATGAATAGCGAGTCCGGCCCAGCCTGGCCAGATCGAGCCGAGCGGACAACTGATGCGCGTGAGTGGCCGAACCCATGCCATCGCTGTAACGCCCCGGACAGAATCGTCTTCCGACGGCAGCCTCCCCCGACAGGTGGTTTCCCCGTGCCCATTCCCTGCCGGGCAAGGCACAGGTTGGCCGCCGCGCTGGACGACGACAAACCATCACCGTCCCGGCAGAGATCCTGGAGAACGACAATGCGTGCGATCGATGCCGGCATTCTGGTCTGCGGCGAGTGCCACCAGTTGAATCGCGCCGACGGGAACGAGCATCCGCGTTGCAGTCGCTGCGGCGCGAAGCTGCATCCTCGGCGGCCGAACAGCATTGCCCGTACCTGGGCGTTGCTGATCTCGGCGATGATTCTCTACGTTCCCGCCAACCTGTTGCCGATCATGACCGTCAACATGCTCGGCAAGGGCTCCCCGGCGACCATCATGGGCGGGGTCGTGACCCTGATCCAGGCCGACATGTTTCCCATCGCCCTGGTGGTGTTCGTCGCCAGTATCGTCGTCCCCACCTTCAAGCTGGTCGGCATCGCCCTGCTGCTCTATTCGGTGCAGCGGCACCAGCCGATGTCGGCCCGCCAGCGAATCATGATGTACCGCTTCATCGAATGGGTCGGGCGCTGGTCGATGCTCGATATCTTCGTCATCGCCATCCTCGTGGCGCTGGTCAATTTCGGCAACCTGGCGAGCATCGAGGCCAATCTCGGCGCCGCCGCCTTCGCCAGCGTGGTGGTGCTCACCATGCTCGCCGCCGTGACGTTCGACCCCCGGCTTATCTGGGACAACACCAATCTGGACGACGAGAATGAGTGATTTGCCAAGCCCGAAGAAACACAAGACCTCGAACTGGTCGGCGATCTGGGTGCTGCCGCTGGTGGCCCTGGCTATCGGGGCCTGGCTGGGCTGGCGCGCCTACGACCAGGCAGGGGTGCTGATCCAGGTGCGCTTCGAGAGCAGCGATGGCATCCAGGCGAAGAAGACCGAGGTGCTGTACAAGGGCATCGCGGTCCGCTGGATGTCAGCGAAGATATCAAGGGCGTGGTGGCCACCATCGAAATGGACAAGGAGGCGCGCCAGTACCTGAGCAAGGGTACTCGCTTCTGGCTGGTCAAGCCGCGGGTTTCCCTGGCTGGCGTCACCGGCCTGGAAACCCTGGTCTCCGGCGTCTACATCGCGGTCGATCCGGTGAAGGGCGAGAAGGAAGAACGCAACTTCACCGCGCTGAAGCAGCCGCCCCCCCTTTCCGACAGGCTGCCCGGCCTGCACCTGACCCTCAAGGCCG
>NZ_KV819850.1:0-33710 GCF_001815235.1 Pseudomonas sp. HMSC065H01
GTTTGGTGTTTCGGCCCGAAACACTCTGCCAAAGCGAGACATCACCACACACGAGGAACTCAAACAATGTTCTTGAGCATGGCCCCTTTCTTTTTGGTCGTTCTCGTTCTTTCTGCACTTTTTACAGATGCGTGGAACGACCGAGAACTCAGGCTGTTGTTAATGCTGACCGTGTTCGGGTATTCACTAACCGTGTTGACCATTACGGTTGAGATGTATCGCTTTGAAATGGCAGAAAAAGCGATGTGGGGAGCTTCATGCAACAAAGCCAACTACATGAACTGCCAACCAGATTACCAACGGTAGAGATACCCAAGTCGGCGCCAACGGCAAGATGAGTGTTTCCACTGGAACCACTCCACCAGGTCCTGGCCTCGGCGCCGGCGGCAAGCTGGGTGTTGCGGCCCGAAACACTCTGCCAAGGATCGACCTCAGCGCCGCCGGCAAACTGGGTGTTGCGGCCCGCAACACTCCACCAGGTCCTGGCCTCGGCGCCGGCGGCAAGCTGGGTGTTGCGGCCCGAAACACTCTGCCAGGTCCTGGCCTCGGCGCCGACGGTGAGCTGGGTGGTGCGGCCCGCACCACTCTGCCAAGGATCGACCTCGGTGCCGACGACGGCTATCAACTTCTCTCACCCAATAGGAACCGAAAAGATGTGCGACTCAATCGTGTATGCCCCTATGGACGAACTCGAATTCGAGCGGCTGCTAGGGCTGGCAACCCTATTCAACGACAACGATGAATGGCCTATCGACTTTACGGAGCTGCAGGAACTGAGCGAGCTGCTCGGCAAGCTCAAAAGTTGCGTCGACGTAGCGATAGACAACGCCCCTGAGGGGGCCAAGAGCTGAAGGAAGCCAACCTCCATGAGCCGCAAGCGGGATGATGATGAACCCGCACTGCCAGCGGAAATACCCAAGCGGCGAACCATGTATTTCCTACTGCGCGCTCCTACCCCGATCAGCACGATGTGGCCGAACCCCTTCCCTATAAAGGAACACTGCACCATGGCTGAAACCCATCGGCTTCAGATCGGCTCTCTCCGCAGCGATGTCGCCCTGACGCTTCACACCTATCACGCCGCCCGCATCTGGACAGGCCGGCAGAAGTCGGATGCCAAGCACAGCATCCTCGGCCTCTCCGGCTTCTGCGCCTACGTGAATCGCATGCACCGCGGGGCAGCACTGGACGATCCGTACTCCGACTGGTGGCTGGTTCAGATCGAAGAGAAAGTCGAGAGCTGCCAAGCCGCACTCAAGGCCATCGACCAGCGACTGGATGACGTCATGGCCAAGCTGCCCGCGACCCTCGATATCTCCGAGAACCTGTCCGTCACACCGGTCAAGGTCCCGTTGTTCATCTCCAACCCTCTCGGCTTCAAGGCAGTCTATCTCCTGACCAACTACGACGAACTCGCCCGTCGAATCCTGCTGGCCCAGCACGTCGGACTGGTCGGTCGCCGCGACATGGAGGTCTGGCTCGACGAAGGTGCGTCGGTGCTGCGCAGCCTCTTTGGTCTGGCCCAGAGCTACCAGTTCTCGGGGGCCACTCGCGACGACTTCGCCGCAAACAATGCTCGCGCCGAAGCCGCGCGGAAGATGTACGAGAAGTTCGGCGAGATCCCACAGGACATCCTGGAGGGCACCCGACGCTCGAACTTCGCTCCGCCGATCACCCGAGGCCGCTCTGACGGTGATGCCGATGATGACGCTGACCGTGTCGAGCTCGAGGACTGATCGGAATGCGGCAGCTCGATAAGGACCAGCAAGGCGCTCTGCAACAAAGTGCCTTCCGCCCACTGCAACAAACTGCCTTCCAGGCGCTGCAACACAGTGCCTCACTAAAAGGCCTTTTAAAGCCTTTTAAAGGTAAGGGGGAGCTGGCCCAGTTGGCGGAGCAGTGCGAAGTCCTGGAGCAGGGATTGCTTGAACTTGCCCAGCGATTGCTGGCCCAGGTTCGTCGCACGCCCTTCACTCTTCTGCCCGCCCGACTCATCGAGCAGCGCACATCCGCCCGCACCACCTTTCTTCGCTGGCAGCACATTGCAACCCGGCGGATGGGCGTCGGGGTGTGGGCGGAAATGCTGCGCCAGGACAAGACCCCGGAATACCTGCTGCAAGACCTCTACGAGATGGAGCTGCAGCGCATCACCCTCAACATGCAGATCAGCCTGATCCACTCCATCGGCAAGCAGGCCGCCGAGTGCGCGGAAAAGATGGGCCAGGCCGAGGCCGAGTTCATGGGCCGACTGCAGCAGAGCACCAACCACCACTGACTGGAGATTCATCATGGCTACCCCCGTCTTCTGGGAAGGCAACATTGGCTCGGCGCCGGAGCACCGCAGCTTCCCCAACGGCAACAATCCCCCGCGGCAGTTGCTGCGACTGAACGTGATGTTCGACAACTCGATTCCCGATGGCCAAGGTGGCTACAAGGATCGCGGCGGCTTCTGGTGCAGCGTCGAATGGTGGCATCAGGATGCCCAGCGCTTCGCCGAACTGTTCACGAAAGGCATGCGCGTCAAGGTCGAAGGCAGGGCCATTATGGACCGCTGGCCCGACAAAGAGTCAGGCGAAGAAGTCCAGGCGCTGAAGGTCGAAGCCTCGCGCATTTCCATCCTTCCGCATCGCCTGGCCGAGGTCACCCTGTTGCCGTCTACCAACGGCCAATCGACCCAGCATCAACAGTCTCGGAACGTCCCGCAGCAACCTGCTCAGCAGGATGCGCAATCGCAGCAGGACTACGACAGCGCCTTCGACGACGACATCCCCATGTAGCAGGCGGCTTAATTTTTGGCCGCCCATTCGTGAAGCTGCGGGTGGCAAGCACCACTCTTCGCCACCCGCAGCTTCGACAAAGCCCCCCGCAGGAAACTCCGCCATGAACAGCAAAGATGACCAAGCAGGCTCACATTGCTCATTTCGGGATCGCGATGAGCCGTTGACCAGGCAGCCCCTCAGCGCCGACGAGATATCAGTTCTGGAGTGCATGGCGCTTATGGAGGAAGAAGATCGCGCATCCTTCATCAGGATAGCCCAAGGCATTGCCGACGCGACGGTGAAACGCCGGTCTTAATTTTCCGCGCCCACTCGTGAAGTTGCAGGTGGCAAGAACCTCTCTTCGCCGCCCGCAGCCTCGACAAGCATTCCAGCGACTGGAGCAACCGCAATGAACAGTTATGCCGGCAAAAGCTGATAAACCAGCATCCTTAATTTTGGCCGCCCGTTCGTGAAGTCTCTGGTGGCAAGGGCTTCCGAATCGGAAATCTCGACCAGTACGAGGTGCAGTGTGTCAAAGAGAGCGACCGATACCGACAAGCTGGACAGACGACACTTCAACGATCCCCACCGGACTGTACGGGCTATTGGTGCTGAGGCCGCGCGGAAAGGGCTACGGGTGTTCGACTGCCCCTACAGTCATCCTGCAATGCGGGCGTCCTGGTTGAAAGGGTTTGCCCAGGAGCAGCAACAGCAGCTCGATTTCTGATCGATCCCGCTCTACAGCACCTCCCGAAAACTGCAACAACGCACCGTTCATTTCTCATTGTTGGCCCGCTCTCTGACCGCGACAGTTCGACCGACTGTTCCGAGAGACTCCGCCGATGCACCTTGTAATCATTGAAGCCCCGGGCAAGCTGAAAAAGCTGCGGTCCCTTCTCCCCTCCATTCGTCCCGACGTGACCTGGCAGGTCGAGGCGACAGCCGGCCACATCAGAGACCTCCCCGTTCACGGCCAGGATCCGCAGATGCTCACCGTCGGCGTGGGCCAAGATTTCAAACCGCACTACCAGATCCTCTCGGGCAAGGAAAAAACCGTCGCACGGCTGAAGGATCTGCAGCAGAAAGCTCTGGAGATCTACGTCGCATCCGACCCGGATCGGGAAGGCGAAAGCATCGGCTGGCACATACTCCAGGCTGCCGGGATCAAGAACTACAAGCGCGTTGCCTTCAAAGAGATCACCAAGTCATGCATCAGCGCCGAACTCAGCTCGCCGCGTCGCCTGGACCTCCCGAAGGTCGCCTCGCAGGAATGCCGTCGCGTCATCGATCGCCTGGTGGGGTATCTGGTCACGCCAGAGTTGCGGCGCGTGATGGGCAAGCCAACCACCGCCGGGCGCGTGCAGTCCGTCGCTGTGTACCTGGTGGTCCTGCGAGAGCGGGAGATTCGCGCCTTCACACCAATCAAGCATTTCGGGGTGGAACTGGCCTTCGTTTCGCCCAGCGACGGCCGCACCTGGAAGGCGGAGTGGGATCCAGTGCCCACGTTTGCCAGCAAGGAATTTCCGTATATCCAGGATCGTCAACTCGCAGAACTGGTGGGGGCTATACGCAATGTGATCGTCGAGACCTGCATTGATGGCGAAGAAACCGATATGCCTCCGGCGCCGTTCATCTCCTCTTCGCTCCAGATGGCAGCCGGAAATGCACTGAAGTGGTCACCCGACAAGACGATGAAAGTCGCCCAGCGGCTGTATGAACAGGGGCTCATCACTTACCACCGAACGGACAACCCCAATATTTCGAAGGACTCGATGCCGGATATCCGTGCTGTCGCCAAAGCCTTGGGGCTGAAGTGTGTAGAGCAACAGCGAATGTTCAAAGCGGACCAAGACGCCCAGGAAGGCCACCCCGCCATCACCCCTACCGACTGGATGGCCGCTTCCGCCGGTGAGACTGCTGATGAGCAGGCGCTGTACCAGCTCATTCGAGTTCGCGCGCTTGCCAGCCAGATCGAAGCTGCCGTGTACGCAGTGCGAACCATCACCCTCCTGGGCGTCGGCCCCGACAAAAAGCCGCTGCGCTTCGGCGCCAAAGGGAAGCTGTTGAACGTGCCTGGCTGGAGAAAATTGCTGCAGGGCGATGATGCCGAGGAGCAAAAGAACGAAACGCCTTCAAGCCCCATCCCGGCGCTGGAGCCAGGCCAGATACTCAAGGTCTACAGCGGCGAGGTCCTGGAGAAGAAAACCACCCCTCCCAAACGCTTCACCGATGCCAGCCTGGTGGGCGAGATGAAGCGCCGCGGGATTGGTCGGCCATCCTCCTACGCCTCTATCGTGAAGAACATCATCGACAAGGGCCAGGTGCAGATGAAGGGCCGAAGCCTGATCCCCGGCGAGCTGGGCGAGGCCACCATAGCGCTCCTGGAGCACAACTTCAGCTTCCTGAGCCTCGACTTTACCCGCAACCTCGAGGTCGCCCTGGACCGGATCGCCAACAGCGAGGACACCTACATGAACGTGGTCCAGCAGTTCTACCAGCTCCTGCAGTCAGAGCTGCAGACGCTGCGCGCGCACCCCAGCGCACAGGGCGACCCGCGAGCAAGCTCTACCGCCAGCGCTCCCACGGCGCCGGCCAGTGACTTCCTCTGCGGCAAGTGCGGTCTGCCCCTGGTCCACCGAAAGAAAGCCGGCAAGGGCGGCTTCGACTTCTGGGGTTGCAGCGGCTATCGCAGCACCGGCTGCAAAGTCAGCTACCCCACCAAGGACGGCCAACCTGACTTCGACAACCCGCGCGGGCTATAGATAAATACATGAACATGCAGACCAGTACCGACAGGAACCTCAATTTCGACTTCGTGCGCAGGCAAGTCGAGCAACCGCCAGCATGGGCATCAGAGGTCCTGCTGTCGTGGGAGGAGGCCTACCCCCAGGAAAAGCACGCCTTCCTTCAAAGCCACTACTGGACCGAGACGGGATCGATCAATGTGTTCCGCGTCGTGGGTACCGACCGCAAAGACTACCGGGGAAGGTCCTGGCTCGACTTCCTCACTGGCGGCAAGCGAATGCAGCGAAACCTGCAGGCCTTGTTGGACAACCCGAGCTACTACCTGCAGCCAACGGAGCGCAGGCCCGCGATCCACTACAACACACTCGATGGCTTGAGTTTCTACGTCGGCTCCGACGGCAACCACCGCACCTGTATTGCTCGATTCTTCCTGGCCGAGCAGCAGAAGAGCCAGCTCCACGACGTGACGCTCAACCACTACCAGGTCAACGACGCCTTCTACCGCCTGTACGGGCAACTCCGGCAACAGGTCCTGCTACAAGGGCTGCCTGTACAAGTTCATCCGGAGCGCGTGCAGTTGGGTCGGGAAGATACTGCAGGCTGGAAGATGGACACCTACCAGACCACATTGAACTGGTTGAACCTCAAGACCCAGGAGGAAATATCCCTGAACGAAGCCCAAGCGAGGGAGCAACTCATCGACCTCATTCGGAGAAAACCATCTGAAGAGCAACCACGAGGCTGGAAGGCAAGGCTGAAATGTCTCATCTCAGACTGAGCTCGCGGTCAGACCTGCAAGAAAATTCAGGCCGCGTGGCCTGAACATTTCCCATCGATCCGAAGCACACCAACCGGCCACAGTGCTGCTCGCTTTCACAGGAGCATGCGCGTGGCACCACCCGATAGGACTTCCCCCACCGAGCCACTACAGGATCCATCCCTGGCCCGTTACAGCGAGCGGCAGCTCGCCGTTGCCAATACCTGGGCAACGCATTTCTCCCTCGCAGGGACAGCTCGAGCCAAGTTCATCCGTCACTACCTGCGCAGCACCTCTACGACCAGGTGCTGGTGCATCACCGTCGCTGCGGATAATGGTGTGCGTTACACCATCATGCGCGCAGGGCCTCTGCTCCAGGTGTTCGACGGTCAACTGATCGGTGCGTGGGAATGCAATCCTGCCCATCGTATCCCTGCAAGCACGCCGTCCCCAGCCGGGGCGTTGAAGCTGCTACAGCGCCTTCAGACGTTCGACGACGCAGTTGCTGTACTCAGCTCGTACACCAAGCGAGCGCACGACCTAGCCACACAGATGGCCAGGGTCGATCTCGGACTTCAACGTCGCCTCGTGTATCCGAGCCACAGCAACAAGCGCTACTACGCACCAAGGCGCCAGTTCTACTTGAAGCAGATCGGAGCGGTCTTGCGAACCTTCAGACAGGCCGTGGACCAGAACCTGCTGTTCGCCATCCGCTCGGTTCGGTGCCTCTCGCCCCAGCTCTACAACTGGCTGGCTCAAGGCGACCAGAGGCGCCGGCTGCAAATGCTGAAGGCTCAGCCGATCTTGACGCCGCTACTGGTGGATTGCGAGGAGGGAGTCTGGCCCCACACGACGACCAACGACAACGGCGAGAGCATCCGCCATTTCCTTCCTTGCCCCTTTTCCCTGCTTGACAGTGAACGACCGCAGGCCACCACCATGCCATGCGACTGGTATCTCGATATGGGCCGTATTCTTGGGCAGGTCGCGGACGAAGGGATTTCGGTCATCAACTTTTTCGCCTGGCTATTTCAGGCGCCACGGGCCTCGATTCGATTTCTTAGTCACGTCAGTCCTGGCCGTGCGGGAGGAGCTCTCTTCCATCGCAAACGGGAAGGCCGACATTCGGGATGGCATGCTCTCCTACTGGCAGCATCGCTTGGTAACCGGCGGCCGATCACTCGCGCTCAATGGACAGCATTCTATGCAGCCTACAATGCGATCCCTTGGCAGATTCACAACGCCAAGCCTGACTACAACCGGCTCTTCAACGGCTGCCCGTCGGATTGGCAGGATCCGGCATGGCTTGCAATCACTGCACGGCTGAGAGATATCAAGGAGTTCTATACCGCCCTCGACCAGGGGAACTCACAGGTTGTTCGGCAGGCGCGCAGTGCCCTGAAGGCGTATCTGGGTCATTGTACCTACCGACAGGCTGGCAACCTGGTGGACGACTACCACCAGGTCCAGAGGGAACTGCGCGCCACAGTACAGAGCAGCCTGGCCGATCTGGTCGACACCGACGAGTACACCACCTGGGAGGGAATGCTGCCTGTCGGCCTTATCGCTTGCCCCAATGGCCTGCAGATCGCCGAGCTCCGCTGCCCTGCCGATCTCTATGCCGAACATATCGCGCTGGCCCATTGCATCGATAGCTACGACCAGGCCGCCTACCGAGGAGACTGCCGACTGCTCTCAGTACGTGAGGCTGGTCGTCCACTGGCCTCTGCCGAATTGGAGCTCAGGCGTGAGCATGGCGAGCCTCTAGGTAGGCCCTGGAATCCCCAGCACCTTTCCACGGTGCAATTGCGCGAATTCGATAATGCCCCCGTGCCGGCCGACTCCCCTGCCGGCCAAGCATACCGCTGGTTCATGGAACGGATTCGCTCTGGAGCCATAGCGACGAACCTGAACTGGCCCGACATGACCGTCCACATGACGCGCTTCGCCGATGGTCGCTGGAAGGCGGGCCTCGCCGAAGCCACGGCGAAGTGGCTGCTCACTCGGTTGGAAAACCGATGAGCCGTCCACGTCTGGTCAACCGTACCTCCGCGACTCCTTCGACGCTTCTGCAGCGGGCTATCTTCGACGGCTACGACTTCGGCTTGAAGATCCCCTACATCGCAGGCAGCAACCGCGCGCTGCTGGAACTGTCCGGCTTCTTCATCAGCGCCCGGGAGCATCCGTTGCACCGCTACTGGCGGGTCCCCAAGGGCAAGTTGCTGCCCGAACTGGACTCGCTGTACAACCGACTCGCCGAGCTCGCTGGAGGCCTCCACTCACAGTCCTGGCGGGACTTCAGCGGCATGGTCGAATCTGCACAGGCCTCGCTTGACCGACAGGCCTTCACCTGGGGTTTGCTGCTGCGCATCGCGCCGCTGGCCGAGGGCGGCGTCTTGCTGTCAGGCGAGTTCCATCCCGGTGTGGTGGCGGTGGCTCGGCGGATGCGCGGGGTGTTCCTGCGCCCATCGAGCTCCTGGCGCATCGACGCCACAACTGAGCTGCTCCGCAGCAACCTGATCCTGGAGCTTGGCCTCGCCGAGGAACAATTCGAGATCCTGGATACCGTCCAGGAGCTGCTCAGCGACGGTAGCTTCGCGCCGGCGACCGAGCTGCCCAGCATGAGCATCGGCGGTCCACAGCAGGAACCGGCAGCGCTATCCCTGGAGGACGAGTCAGCTTGTGACATCTACCTCGCCGCGGTGCCAGAGATCGAGCGCACCGAGTACAGCTCGGCTGATATCGAGGCGGCGCTTCAGGGCTACTCTCTACTGGCCCACCAGCCTGACGGCATCGCTCATCTGCTGCAGAGAACCAGCGCCTTATTGGCCGACGACATGGGATTGGGCAAGACCCGCCAGGCGGTCATCGCCGCTTCGATCCGCGCGGCGGGCAGACCAATCCTGGTCATCACCCTGGCTACCCTGCTGATCAATTGGCAGCGGGAGATCCAGGAGGTCTATCCCTCGGCCACCGTGGCCATCCAGCAGGACACCCCAGAGGCGCAGTGGATCCTCGTCAACTACGAGCAGTTGAGCCCCTTCGTCGCCAACGCTTCGCGCTTCGCCGTGATGGTCATCGACGAGGCGCAGCGGATGAAGGAACCGACGGCGCAATGCACGCGGCACGGTTTCGACATTGCCGCCCAAGTGCCGAACCGCTACCTGCTTACCGGCACGCCGGTGCTCAACCGCGAGACAGAGCTGCACACCCTGCTGCGCCTCTCAGGCCACCCCATCGGCCAACTGCCGCTGAAAGAGTTCTGCGACCGTTTCGCCGGCAACCCGGAGTTCCGCCAGAGTCTGCGGGCGGAGCTGGGTGACTGGATGCTGCGCAGGCGCAAAGATGTGCTGCCCAGCCTCAAGGGCAAGCAGCGGCAGTTGCTGAAGGTGGCCCTCTCCACCGAGGAACGCCAGCAATACGACGTGCTGCGCCTCGAGGACCGACCGGTCTTCGCGCGACTCGGCGCGCTGCGGCGTTACCTGGAAACGGTGAAAGTTCGCGTGGCGATGGACCTGTTGAGCGAGCTCGACGCCGAGGACAAGGTGATCCTGTTCTGCGAGTTCAAGCCGACCGTGGCTGCGCTGAAGGAACTCTGCGAGCAGGCCGGGCTCGGCTGCGTCACGCTGGTGGGCAATGACTCGCTCACCAAGCGGCAGAAAGCGATCGATCGCTTCCAGCAGGATCCCGACTGCCGGGTGTTCATCTGCACCACGGCGGCCGCCGGGACGGGCAACAACCTCACTGCGGCGAACTACGTGTTTTTCCTCGGTCTGCCCTGGACTCCCGGTCAGCAGGAACAAGCCGAGGACCGCGCGTACCGCAACGGCCAGCTCCGCATGGTGGTGGTGAAGATCCCACTGGTCGAGGGCACGATCGACGAGCAGCTGTGGCAACTGCTCAACGCGAAACGCCAGGTAGCCCAGGACCTCATCGAGCCAGAGCAGGTCGACGGAAACCGTGCGCTTTTAGCCGCAAGCCTAACTGGATAAAAAAGCCCTGGCCCTCCGCCGAGTATTTCCTGCTGAGGCATGGCGATTGGCCTGCCATTGTGTGCCCCATCATCAAAGGGGGCCTCAATGACCAGGCAGTTGACCACTCTCACGCTGTGCCTGCTGCTCGCCAGCTGCACGACCCACAAGGCTGAGCCGGCCAGGCCCGCCTTCGACAGCAGCCGCAATCCAGACCTGCTCTCACCGGACCTGTACCCGAATGGCGTACAGCCGGAGAAGGAGCCCGTCGTGCGCTACGGGCGCTACACCCTGGTCAGCACCCAGCCGGACGCTGGCCAGCGCGACCTGATGGCTCAGATCATCGACGTGACCATCCCGTCGAGCATGAACCCGAGCGTCAAAGATGCCATGCAGTACGTGATGAGCCGCTCGGGTTACTCGCTGTGCCCGGCAGAGGCCGGTCATGTGAACATCCTCTACACCCGGCCGCTGCCGGCGGCTCAGTACAAGCTCGGCCCCATGACCCTGCGCAACACCCTCCAGGTCCTCTCCGGTCCAGCCTGGCAGGTTAAGGTCGACGAAGTGGCGCGACAGGTCTGCTTCGTGCTTCGCCCAGGCTATCAACTTCCCCCGACGCCGAGGCCGAAACCGGTCCAGCAACTGTATGCGAAGCCCGCTGCCCCAACTCCAGCGGCGGTAGCGCAACTCTCCTCCACAGAAAAAGTCAGCACGCTGGAGTCGCCCGTCGTGGTCGCCTCGGTGCCAACGCCGGCGCCGATCACAACCAGCCCCGCTCCGACCAAGAAGCCTGAATCCACCACTGTGCTCCCCCCAGCCGCACCGGCCAAGGATGGCCACCCCTCTTCTCCTCCCGCGGCTTCGGCACCGATCAAGCCCCTGGCCTCCACCGTGAAGCCCACGCCGCCCACTCCGGCCAGCGTGGCTTCCGCCCCTCCGGTCAAGGTGCTCACGCCAGCGGAGCCGAGCCGGCAGTTGGCACAGTCCTGGTCAGCCGAAACGGGATCAACCCTGCGCGACACCTTGGAAGCCTGGGCAAAGCGCGCACGCTGGACCGTCCGCTGGGAGCCGCTGGATCTCAACTATCCGATCGAAGCTCCTCTGACCTTCCACGGCTCCTTCGAGGACGCGGTATCCGAGCTGTTCCCGCTGTATGACGCTGCCGAACGGCCCTTCCTGGTGAACGCCAGCCGGCCGCAGTCCCTGATCATCATCAAGGAGCGCAAGAACTGATGCGTGCCCCCCTGAAGAACCTCTTGCCTTGCCTCCTGATCCCCGCACTGGCCAGTTGCTCGGTCACGCGGGTGAACGAGTCGGCGGATCGTGTCGAAGCTACGGCAGATTCCGCGTCGACGATCGCAGCACAGATGCGCAACACCCGACCGGATCGCCGCGATACGGTGGTTTTCTCCGACAAACCCTGGGTCAGCACGAAGCCCCTGAGCGTTTCGCACACTTTGTCCAGTGACTGTATCGTGACCTGGCGCCCTGCAGGCGCAGCGTCGCTGCAGGAGGCCGCCCAGGAAGTCATCAACCAATGCCACCTGGCGGTCAGTATCACGCCCGACGCGCTGAACCCGGCCGCCTTCGCCCTGCAACCTCAGCAGCGCGCGAGCAACGCCCCGCCACCCATCCAAGGCGGCCAGGACATGGCCACCATGCTGTTTCCTGCCTCCGTCGCCAACGGCATGTCCCTAGGTGCCGGCGGCAGCATGGGGTCGAGCTTCGGGTCCTACGGCCCGCGGTCGCTGTACAACATCAAATGGAACGGCAAGGTCAGCGGATTCCTCGATCTCATCGCCGCCCGCGCCGGCGTGTCCTGGCGCTACAACCCAACCGAGAAACGGGTCGAGTTCTACTACCTGGACACTCGGACCTTCCGCATCTACGCCTTCGACGACGTCAACACGGTGGACTCCACCGTGCGTTCCGGTATGACGACGGCCGCCGGCATCAGCGGGGATGGCTCCGGATCCACTGGGCAGAATGGCAGCTCCGGCATCAGCGGCGACTCCGGCAGCAAGCAGACCACCAGCTCTGAGCTGAAGACCTCGATCCTCAGCGACATAGAGAACAGCATCAACTCGATGCTGACGCCGAGCATGGGACGCATGTCGCTGTCGCGTGCCACGGGCACCCTGACCGTCACCGACCGACCAGAGGTCCTCAACCGCGTCCAGCAGTTGGTCAACCGGGAGAACGAGAGCATCACCAAGCAGGTGCTGCTGAACGTCAACGTGCTCTCGGTCGCCCTGACCGACAAGGATCAACTGGGGATCGACTGGAACCTGGTCTACAAGTCGCTCAACAACAAGTGGGGCATCGGCCTGAAGAACACCATGCCGGGCATCGATCAAAGCGCGATCTCCGGCTCCGTGAGCATCCTGGATACCGCCAACAGCGCCTGGGCAGGATCCAAGGCCATGGTCCAGGCGCTGGCCCAGCAGGGCCGCGTCTCGACCGTCCGCTCCCCGTCCGTGACCACGCTCAACCTCCAGTCGGCGCCGATCCAGATCGGCCGCTACGACAGCTACCTGGCCTCCAGCCAGATCTCCAACGTCGCCCAGGTCGGCAGTACCACCTCGCTAATCCCGGGCGCCGTGACCAGCGGCTACAACATGAGCCTGCTGCCGTTCGTGATGGAAAGCGGCGAGATGCTGCTGAAGATCAACATCAACATGACCTCCCGGCCGACGTTCGAAATGCAGACCAGCGGAGACTCCAAAGCCCAGTTCCCGAGCTACGACATCCAGCTGTTCGACCAGAAGGTACGCCTGCGCAGCGGCGAGACCTTGGTGCTCTCCGGCTTCGACCAGACCACCGAGGACACCAACAAGGTCGGCACCGGCGACGCCGGATTCTTCGGCCTTGGCGGCGGGCTGACCCGCAATACCAAACGCGAGGTCATCGTGGTGCTGATCACCCCCGTCGTGCTGGGCTGAACCATGGAGAAGCCTGACCTCGGCAGCCGTGGACCAGACGTCTCGATCCTGAGCTACCACGGCAACAAGTTCGTCAGCGGCCTGTTCTGGCGGCCGCTATCCAGCCAGCGGCAGTACATGAAGGAAGCGCGCAAGCTGGGCAAGGAAGAGCATCTGGACATCGTTGCCATCCGCCATTCGCCGACAGTGATCCAGGCCGGCTTCGTTTCGAAGTCGCAAGGCGCAGTCAAGGGCATGTACTCCCTGGCCTCGGCGCTTTCAGGCCAGTTCGAAGGCGACTTCCTGGCCTGCTGGAAGGTCGACGAGGACCGCTACGCACTGGTCGCCACGCTCGATGGCGCGATCGTCCCCGGCCAGGACCTGGTCACCACCTTCGACGAAGCCAGGGACCGGATCAGGAAGCTCTCTACGCGCGGCGTGCTTCGAAACGCACAGGTCTTCGTTCCCGAAGGATTCGAATTCCCCGTCAAGGACTTCGACATCGAGGAACTGCTCGCGCCGAAGCGCCTGCGGCGCGACTACCGCCTCCGGCAACTCACCTTCGGCTTGTCAGCCAGGGAGTGGACGGCAGTGGCCCTGCTCGGTTGCTTGGTAGGCGGGTCGCTAACCGCCTACTACCTATGGAATGCCCACCAGCAAGAGCTCGCCAGACAAGCCGCGCTCCTCGAGGAGCAGAGGCGCCTCGCCGAGCTGGCCGAGAAGAACGCCCAGGCCAAGCAGCCGCTGGACCTGGCGTCATTGCAGAAGCCTTGGACGCTCATGCCTGACCTCGAGGACATGCTACGCGCCTGTAGCAAGGCAACGGGGGTACTGTCGCTGTCGATCCAGGGCTGGCTCTTCGAATCCAGCAAGTGCGACGGCAGGGTCCTGGTCGCCACCTACCACCGTACCGGCAACAGCACGGCAGCCGACCTGACAGCGGCCAGCCAGCACCTGTTCGCCGACCGCCCCGCCTTCGTCATCGACAACGGCAACACCGCGGGCCTGAAGGTCGACCTGAAAGTCGCCATCGGTAGCGATGAGCCGCTGCAGCCAGCCGACGACGTGCTGCAGGCGCTCACCAGCCATCTGTACCGTCAGGGTGTCGAGCCCAAGCTGTCGATCAGTCAGGAGACAACTCCGCCCCTTCCTGGCGCGGAAGCGGCGACGGAGCAGCAAGTGGTGTTGCCCTCCTGGAAGAAATTCACCTTCAGCGCCCAGACCAGGCTCCCGGCAGACCTGACCTTCCAGGGGCTGCCCGCCGCCGGGGTCCGCATCACCAACCTCGAAACCACGCTCAAGGACAGCCAGTTGGACTGGACTGTCACAGGAGAAATCTATGCGAACTGAGCCGATCGGCATGGCCGTGGCCGTGCTCTTCCTCCTCGCGTCCGGCCAGGCCTGCGCCGGCACCGTTGGCGAACTGGCGGAGATCCAGGCCCAGGCCATCCTCACCGAGGCCAAGGTGCGTCTGGCCACGGCGCAGCGGCAACTGGAGGGCAAAGGCGAAACCGGCCAGGTCGTCAGCGCCCAGGGGCAGACGTTCGCCATGCCGGTGCCGGCGCCGCCGCCGACGATCACGCAGCCGGTTCCGCCGGTGGTGCGGACCATCTACGGCGCCGGCGGCAAGATGACTGCCACATTCTTGTTCCCGGGCGGGTACGAGGTGGACGCCGCCAGCGGCGCGGAGCTGCCGGGCAACTACCGCGTCGAGTCGATCTCCCTGGACCAGGTCGTACTCACCGACAAGGACGGCAACCGCGTGCCCGTGGGCTTCTCCAGCGTTGCCCCGACCCAAGCCGCCTCCTCGGCCCAAGGCGCCTCCGTTCCGCCGGCGCTGCCCGGGGCGGTACCGCAGCCGTTCATCCAGTAGGTACCGCCATGACGAACCTTCAAATTGCCGCGCTTGTACAGCCCTCCATGGTGACCCAACTGCTCACCGCCGACGGTGGCGAGTGGGAGGTCTCGAAGCACCTGCAGGAGATCATGGCCCTGGCCGCCGACGGCACGCTCTATCTATCGGAGAGCCACCAGAACGACATTCACGTTCTGTCGTTCATCGACCGTCTCGATCGCCGTGGCTTCCGATACCAGCTCAACCTCACCGACCTGCAGACCATTCACCAGCTCTACCGCGCCGTCGCCATGGACGGCCTGGTCGATAGCGATGGCCAGCGCGCCACCCAGATGCAGGAGCGCGTGGTCAAGATCATTCGTAAGGCCACTGAGCTGCGCGCCAGTGACGTGCATTTCGTCGTGAGTCCCGCCGGCACCGGCAGCAAGATCCGTTTCCGCGTCGACGGCCTGCTGAAGACCGTCGAGCAGTACCGCAGCCAGGAACTGCACGAACTTTGCGCAACCATCTACCAGTCCATGTGCGACGTGGCCGAGCCGCTTTTCAAGCCGCAACTGGACCAGGACGCGCGGATGAGCCAGGCCTTCGTCGAGAAGCTGAACCTGTTCGGCGCCCGGATCGCGACCCGCCCGCGCGCCGGTGGGTTCCTGATGATCCTGCGGCTGCTCTACGACGATACCGGCCTCGACAGCCTGGAGCAGCTCGGCTACCTGCCCGAGCAGAACGCGCTGTTCGATCGCATGATGCGCATGCCTTACGGCATCAACATCCTGTCCGGCCCCACCGGGTCAGGGAAGTCGATGACCTTGAAGGTCACCATGGAAGGACTCGATAAGCTGCATGGCGGATCCAAGCATATCCTGACCATCGAGGATCCACCGGAATACCGCATTCGCGGCGAAGGCATCAACCAGACCCCACTGGTCTATGACGCCACTGACCCAGACGCAGAACGCCAGGCCTGGGCCGCAGGCATCGCCAACGGCATGCGCCTGGATCCGGACTACATGATGATCGGCGAAGTGCGCGACCTCTTCGCCGCTGTCGCCGCCTTCCGTGGCGCGATGACCGGGCACGGCCTGTGGTCGACCCTGCACACCAACAGCGCGATCGGCATTGTCCAGCGCCTCAAGGACCTGGGCGTCGACCCCGGCTTGCTGTTCGATCCGGCCCTGCTGACCGGCCTGATCAACCAGAGCCTGCTGCCCAAGCTCTGCCCCCACTGCAAAGTGCGCTTCCAAGACCACCAAGACCAGCTCGCGCCCGATCTGGTCGAACGGGTCCAGCGCTTGACCGATGTTTCCCAGGTGCATGTCAAGGGGCCTGGCTGCCAGGCCTGCCGTGGCTCCGGGGTCAACGGCCGCTCGATCGTCGCCGAGGTGGTGCTGCCCACCCTGGCCTTCATGCGTGTGTTCGCCAAAGGCGGCCCAGCCGAGGCACGCAACTACTGGGTCAAGACCATGCAGGGCATCACCAAGCACGCCCACGCCATCCGCCGCATCAACGAGGGCATGTTCGACCCGCAGATGGTCGAGGATTTCATTGGGCCACTCGACTTCGATGAGCATCTGCTCGACGACAGCTTCTACTCGCAGGAGGCGTGCTGATGGGGGGCTTCTGGGAGCAGTTGCAGTTCGCCTTCTACAGCAAGCAGTTCGGTCGCAAGGAACGCCTGCAGTTCTACGAAAGCATGTCCACCCTGCTCGAAAACGGGGTCCCGCTGAAGGACGCTGTGGCAGAGGTACACAAGATCTTCGCTCATGAGGGACAGCATCCGTTTCATCCGGTGGCCATCGCCAGTCGCGAAGCGCTGATGGGGCTGTCCAACGGCAAGCGTCTGGCCACCGCCATGGCGCTCTATCTGCCCGCCCAGGAGCGAGCGCTGATCGAAGCCGGCGAGATGAGCGGCAACCTGGTTCAGGCCATGGGCGATGCCGTCTCCCTGGTCGAGGCCCAGGCCAGGATCCGCGCCACCATCTGGCAGGCGCTGCTCTACCCCTCGGCGCTGTCCGCCATGATGGTGTTCCTGCTGTGCATCGTGGCCTATCGCATGGTCCCCAGCCTGGCCAGGCTTTCCGACCCAGTCACCTGGACCGGCCCACTCGCCACGCTCAACGCCATTGCCAGCTTCGTCACAGGACCTGGTATCTACGTTCTGGTCGCCGTCATCACTCTCACGGTGGTGGTCATCGTCACCTTGCCGACCTACCGCTGGAAAGGCCGGGTCTGGCTGGACCGGACGCTGCCGCCCTGGTCCATCTACCGCATGCTCCAAGGCACCACCTTCCTGCTGAACATGGCGGTCATGCTCAACGCCGGCATACGCCCTTACGACAGCCTGGCCAGCATGATCAAGATCTCCCCGCCCTGGCTGAAGCAGCGCTTGGAAGCTGCCCGCTACGGCGTGGGCCTGGGCCAGAACCTGGGAGTCGCCCTTCGCAGCGCCGGTCACGATTTCCCCGACCGACAGGCCATCCAGTACCTGTGCATCCTCGCCAACCGGGGAGGCTTCTCCGAAGCGCTGGTCAAGTTCAGCCGCCGCTGGCAGGAGACCAGCCTCAAGCAGATCGAGCTGGCCGCCGGGCTGGTGAAGAACTTCGCCCTGATCTTCATCGGCGCGCTGATGATCCTGGTCCTGCTCGGCGCCTACCAGGCACAGCAGCTCATCCAATCCATGAACCACTGAAACCTCACCAAGGAGCGCTCCATGAGCACTACGCAACGCACTTCCCGTCCGACGCAGGGCGGTTTCGTTTCCATCGAGATGATCATCGTGCTGATCATCATCGCCATCGGAGTCGGCCTGGGGCTGGCCGCAGCGGCAGGGATGTTCAGTTCGTCCAACGCCAACGAGGAACAGCGCAACATCAGCGTCATTGCGGCCAACGCACGTGCCCTGAAGACCTCTTCGGGCTACGGCTCCAGCGGTACCAACCTGATCCCGAGCCTGATCGCAATCAACGGCGTGCCGAAGAACATGAGTGTCTCCTCCGGCGTCGTCTACAACGTCTACGGCGGATCGGTCACTGTCTCGTCCACCGGCATGGGCTTCTCGATCACCACCAGCAAGTTGCCCCAGGACGCCTGTATCACGCTGGCCACCAAGATCGCGAAGAACACATTCGAGCAGACCAAGATCAACAGCGGATCCGCGATCACTGGTGAAGTGACCACCGCAGCGGCGACCCAGGCCTGCAGCAGCGACAGCAACAGCATTACCTGGACCTACAGTTCGTGAGTGTGAACCCAATCATCCAGGCTCAGTTCGTCGACCTTTACCTCGGTGAAGGCTTCGCCGACGTGAAGGGTCTGGCCGGCGCCGGCGCGCGCCGAGTCGAGGTGCCTCGCGAGTGGGAGTCGCACGCCCAGGAACTGCTCCAGCTCTGCAGGCAAACGCTGGAGGAGCTGCAGGATCCTGAGTTCGCCATCATCGTCGACGGCGTTCTGCTTCGCGTCACCCTCCTCGAGGACGCGTTCAGTGGCAGCGTATTCGTGCTGCGCCGGTCGACCGCCCAATTGCGGGAGTTCCAAGAGATCGGCTATCCGAGCGAAGTGGTTTCCGCGCTGATGGATCCGCAGCTGCAGGGCCTGGTCCTGTTCTGCGGCGAGATGGCGACAGGCAAGACCAGCTCCGCCGCCTCTCTGCTCCTGGCCCGCCTGCAGGAGCTGGGCGGGGTGGGCTGCGCCGTCGAGGACCCGCAGGAAACCAACCTCAGCGGTCAACATGGGCTCGGCCGGTGCATCCAGGTCAGAACCTCACGGCGCTCAGGCGGATACAGCGAGGCTCTGCTGCGCACGCTGCGGGCCGGCGCCGACCTGGTGCTGATTGGCGAGATCCGCGACGAGGACACCGCCTACCAGGCCTGCAAGGCCTCTCTGACCGGCAGCCTGGTGATCGCCACCATTCACGCGAAAAGCTGTCATCAGGCGATCGAGCGCCTGGTGACGCTCGCCCAGCCACTGGCGAGAAACGCCTACGACGTGGTTGCCGAAGGCATCCAAGCGGTGATCTGCCAAGCGCTGGAGAGCGATGGTTCTTCGCGCCGCCTGACCGCCGAGCCACTGCTGTTCACCGGCGACGATGGCCCGTCCATGCGCGACAAGATCCGCCGAAAGGAGGCTCATCTCCTGCAGGACGACCAAGCTCGCCAGTCCAGGCAAAGCCTGTGGAGATAACACCATGAGGAGTAAGCGCAGCAGTGGATTCATCTCGATCGAACTGATGATCGCCCTGGTCGTGATCGCCATCGCGACCGCCGGCGGCATATCGGTCCTGATGAGCTACCTGGACGGCCTGGACGAGCAGCACGCGGCCCAGCAGCAACAGCAGGTGGCCAAGGCAGCGGAGAAGTACCTGAAGGACAACTTCAGCACGGTTCTGGCCAGCGCCGGCGCCACGGCCCCGGCGGTGATCACCGTCCCGATGTTGCGCAACACCCGTTACCTGCCCGCAGGCTTCCGCGACACCAACATCTTCGGCCAGCAATACCAGGTACTGGCCCGCAAGCCGGCGGCCAACCAGCTCGAAACGCTGATCGTGACCACGGGTGGACAGGTAGCTTCCGAACTCTCGATCCGCCGGATCGCGCAGCTCATGGGAGCCACCGGGGGCTTCATCTCGAAAACCAACACCAGTATCGCCCAGGGCGCAGCCTGGCAGGTGGCCTTAAGCAATTTCGGTAGCGCTCCCGGCGCTGGACACCTGGCGACGGCGCTGTTCTTCCAGGACGGCGCCATCGCCAACGAGTACCTCTACCGCAATGCCGTCCCGGGTCATCCCGAACTCAACCGGATGAATACCACGCTGGACATGGGAGGCAACAATATCGCCGCGGCCTGGGCGATCACGGCCAGCGGCAACATCACCACCAGCGCGGACATCAGCGCGCGCAACGTGACAGCCACTGGCACGGTGAAAGCCGGCACTGCTGACGTCGCCGGCGAGACGTACACCGGAGGCTGGTTCAGGACCCGTGGTGACACGGGCTGGTACAACGAGAAGTGGGGCGGCGGCTGGTACATGAGCGACAGCACCTGGGTGCGCTCCTGGATGAACAAGAACGTCTACACCGGCGGCGAGATGAAGGCGGGCAAACTCACCGCCGAGGGCCGGACGGAAGTCGGCGAATACCTGCAGCTCAAAGGCGTGGCCACCGAAGGGGCCGACTGCTCACCGAACGGGCTCGCCGGCATTACCAGCACCGGACTCTGGTTGTCCTGCCAGAACGGAAAGTGGGGGCGAACCGCCGCCTCCATGCGCATGAATACCACTGCGGGCGTGATCAAGGACTGGTGTACGTTGCACGGCCAGGACAGCGGCATGATGTACTACGACTATGTCCGCTACGCGATCACCTGCGGCGGCCGATTCTGCGCGGTGGGCTTCAACCAGACCTTTGGCACCAACTACTCGTTCGGCCTGATCACCGAGATCGGCCCGGGCTTCAACTATCCGGAGCCCTACAAGACCCCCGACTCGACCAACGTCACCGTTACCTGCGTGAACTAGCAGGTCGCCACGACTCAAGGACTGCCGTATGCCGCTGATGTGGATCGTCCTGGTGCTCGCGCTGATCACCGGGACCTGGCTGAGTGTACAAAGCAACCACGCGACCTCGAGCGCCGAGCTGGCCGAGGTCGACACCCTGGCCAGGAGCTTGCTGCTCTACCGCTCCAGGCTGGCGGAGTACGCACACGCCAACCCCGGTTTCAGCGGTTCGCCGGCGGACTCCGCTCTTGGTTTACCGGCCTGGTTCCGCAAGCCAGCGAGGCTTCAGGGCTACATCGCCGCCGGCACCAGCTACGCCTTCATCGCCTCGCCGCCGGCAGGGCTGGCGGCAGCCGTGGATGCCGGTACGGAATCCGACCTGGTTGGCGTCAGGCGCAACGGCCAGTTAGTCACACGCCGCCTCGGAGCCACTGCCATTGCGCTCCCTGCTCCCATCCCCGAGGGCGCGGTGGTCGCGGTCAAATAACCTCCAGAGGCCAGTAAACCCCGGCGCTGCTTGATAAACCGGCCTTCTGAACACATAATGCCATCAACTTTGATTTCACCCCGCTGGCTACTGACGGTCATCAGTAGCGCCCTGGTGATGCAGGTTCGCCTCATCGCCAAACCGTAAGCACGCTACAACACCGGGTGGGGCGTGCGGATCTGGTTGAGAATTCTCCCTGTGTCTCCCTGTTCTTTTGCTTGCCATGCAGCCGTCAACTCGTGTCGAGCGAGTTTAAAGGCACATAGGGTTCTCAAGAGGTTCGGTGTTTCCTTGATTAAAGGGTCGTACTGGTGTTACGGCCCCTCCTTTTCCCCTCTCCATGGGTAGCCTGATGCTCCTGCTCCAGGACCATCAGGCTACCCATCGGGATTCTTCTCCCTGCCGGTGGCCCGCCGGTGATACGCAGGGCTCCTTTTGTACGCGGATGCGTGCCTACTGTTTGCTGGCCAAGCCACGATAATGGCCGGGTGATGGGATCGAGACGATCAATGCCCAGGGATCGACGATTCAACCACAGGTGGCTCACTTGACTCCCCTTCCAGACACGGCTGGGGAAACCTTTGACAGGGTTTCTACCAGCCGCGCTCTTCCGCCCTCGCTCTCCGCCCGCTGCATCCGCTCCCCCTCCTGCTTGACCTTGACACTTTCGCCCCCCGCTTCGATGATGAGCGCGTGATCTGCTGACGTTGTCAGCGACATGCCCTCATGCAGCTCGGATCCGAAATGCTGCAGCACAGCCCACCGTGTTGATCCAACCCAAGACCGTATAGCTTCTGGTAGCACGGTCGGTCGGCCTCGGTCGATAGAAGCTCCCTTCCGCAACCCAGCGGGGAATCCACTTCCCCGCCAGGGCCAGTGTTTTCTCCGCACCCTCAACCTGCAGGAGAAACACCATGTCCAAGCAATCCACCAGCTTCGAAATCGGCTTTGCCCTCGGCAGTGTTGTGCGTGAGTTCCGCAGAGCGCTCAGTCGCCCTCCGGTCGTAGTGCATGCACAAGCTCCGGTTGCGTCGAGCGTCCAGCGTATCGCGCCCGCCATGCTTGCTGGCCCGACCGCCAAGGAGCTGGAACACATTAGCGACGTCCCGGCGATCGTCCGGTTGAAGAAAGTCAACCTCAATGACTGGTATCTGGCCAACACGCGCGAAGTGCAAAAGCCCAAGCGCGCGCGCAAATCCAAACCGGCCAAGGCGGCCCCCAAGGCCAAAACACCGGTAAGGAAGGAGCTCAAGCTGGGCTCCCTTGATCAACTGATCGCACCGGTTGATCCGCTGACCTGCTGATCCGTATCTCTCACCACCCCCTGCCGGGAAACCTTCCCGCGGGGACGGTTTTCCGGCATTCATCGAGGAAAACCATGAAATCGAAGCGTGCTGCATTCGCAGACGATCTACGAAAAATCGGTACCACTGCCGTTGCCGCGAGCCTGGTGGGTATATTCCTCAGCGAGCACCGCTTGCTGACGGCATATGCTTTCGTCATGGGTATGGTAATCTGGCTCATAGGTATCGCTCTCACCGAGGAGGAGGAGTGAAATGTCCCAGACCGAGTTCGGCATGATCATCATGACCAGCCTGGTGGTTATCTGCTCCGGCATAGCCCTCTGGTTCAGTTGGCCTCAAGTCAAGACCTGGTGCCAAAAACATCGGATTCTTCCCCGTCATCATTGACCATGAAAGCGCCCAACACTGGGCGCTTTTTTCATTTCAAGGGTATTGACATTCATTTTTCCCCTGCCCATCCTTTACCCCGTGAGCTGCTGACGTTGTCGGCAACCCTCCCCCAGTAGTCATGATCTGAAAGACTACGACACGGACTTCCGTGTAGATCGAACCCAAGATCGCACCAGCTTCCGGTAGCGCGATCAATCAACCACAGGTTGATGGAAGCCTTCTCCCTCAGATTTACCTCCCAATACCGACCCATGCGGGGAATACTTTTCCCTGACGGGCAAGGTGTTTCTCCGCTTTCGCTTACGAAACTGGAGAACCATCATGAGCAACAACACCCAAGCCCAAGAAGCCAAATATTTCGACCTGCACACCACCGGTATCGGCTACCTCAATCGCATCCGCGAAGTACCGATCCGCCGAGGTGAACCGTTCCTCGCCGTAACCGTCGCAGCCCTCCATGGCGCGGCAGACAGCGTGGAATACTCCTACATCGACTGCAAAGTGGTCGGCGCCCAGGCTGAAAAGCTTGTCCGCCGTTGCAAGGAAGCAGTCGAGGCCAAGAAGAAGGTTCTGATTTCCTTCCGTATTGGCGATATCTGGGCGGATCCCTTCATCCACCAGAAAGGCGAGAAACAAGGCAAGCCCGACGCAAGCCTCAAAGGCCGGCTGCTCTTCATCTCCTGGATCAAAGTAGATGGCACCACCGTCTACGATGCGAAGGAAGAAGCTGAAAAAGCCCAGCAAGGCCAAGGCGAACCGCAAGGTGAGCCCGCAGCTCCTGCTGAGCACGCTGAACAAGCCGCTGCTTGAGCAGGCTTGATTGAATACCGGCCCTCATCCCGAGGGCCTTTCACTACCTACGCTATGCGCCACTCTTCATCGCATACCCATCCGGGGGGCACCATCTCCCCCAGGGCGTGGTGTTCTCCATTATCTGGAGATCATCATGAGCAATATCCAAATCGTAGATCTGCCCGCCCTGCCGGAAGTTGAGGAGGTTTGCCTCACCGACGTCGAGGACGAGCTGCTGCTCAGCAGGCATTTCTGCAACTTCGCCTGGCTGTTCCTGGCCAGCAACAATTCCCAGGTATCTGCCCTGGCCTAACCGCCAAACATTTCCCATTTAGGGGACCTCAGTCCCCTTGGGACTGGTGTTTCCTACCGAAAGGAGAATCACCATGCAATACGGAAAGCTGGCACTCGCCCATCTTCGTCTCGAACTGCCGCTGCAGGTTCTTATGTCCAATGCCGGCTTTTATATCGGCACCCTTGATGAAGAAGGACCAGCTTCGCGCGAATCGGTTGAATACTACCCATCCCGCGAACTTGCTCAACAGGCATTAGACAACGGCACTTGGTCGCAACGGGAATATTAAATTTTTACCCGTTTTGCTGTGTGCTTCTGCTAACTCAACCCAGACGGGGTCATCCCCCTGTCGGGTGGTGACCTCTCCGATTTGATTAAGAATTGGAAATCACCATGAACACATATCCAGAAAGGCTCCCAGCTCTACTCAACATTGGAGTGCATGCTGCACAAAGCAGGTTCGAGTACATCCAGTGCAAAGGCCGGGTTGATGAATTTGGCGATGCCGGACTCAGTATCGAGCTCTATGTAATTCAAGATGCAATCGAAGCTTTGGCGCAGGCCGACTGTGAGCATGGCTGCGACTCAAGCACATCACCGGTACTTCAATACTATGGCCTGGTAGAGCGATACCAGAAGGCTCGGCGTAAAGAAGAACACCTATCGCGTTAACTGCAACAACTCGACATCACCTGGGCGCTTCGGCGCCCCTTACTCACCTGGAGGTCCATAGCCTCCAAGGGCATGGGCCTCCCGGCAACCGGAGATATCCCATGACTCAACTCAACCCGTTTATTCGCGGCTATGAGAGTTTCCGCATCGAGCGAAACCTGCAGATCACTGACGAAGGCAACAATCTACCGTGCTACCGCGCTCTGCATGAAACCCAGCAGCACCTCCCAGACGAATATTTTCAGTGCGAGCTGTGCTACTTCAATAACGATTTCGCCGTGGTAGTCCAAGAGTTAGACGATGAAAGAGTTGAAAAATGCCCTCACCAAGGAATAGTGAGAAACGTACTTTACAGCATCTACGGTGAGCAGGACGGCAGAAAAAAGCTTATCGGAGATCAATACTCACTGACCGAAGCCGAGAGTGTCGTTCGATACCTGTCGTTCGGCGGCGGTTATAACCGCTGCTGGGAGATCAGAAAAACACATCTACCCATCAGCGCGTGGAATAGCCTCTACGAAAGGTTCTCGACCAAGATGCCAGTCCGCTTGCCCTCGGTGTTGGTATCGCTCTTCTGGTGTAACGAGCACGGTGCCGTGGGCTTTCGCTTGCACAACACCCCTTGGACGGATGAGTGTCTGGAGATCCTGGAGATGACCGCAGCCGCTCTTCGACAAGAACAGCTTGCCTTCGGCCTCGACGAACACCTTGTCGATCTGCTTCACCTCGCGGGACAAGCAGACATTCGGCTCCTGGTACTTGATCCATTCGCGCCCACGCTCAAGGGCCTGCCGCTTTATGACGATTGAGCAATCCGGCCGGCGGGAAATCCCGCCAGCCCCCGAATTCGAATTGGCTCGCTGTCGTTGACAGCGCCTCCCAAGGAGCCAGGGTTTAAGGCTCCGGCGCGCAAGCGCTAACCCACCCAAGACCGCCACAGCACTCGGCAGCGCGGTCGCATCACGCAAGTGATGGAGTGCATCCTACCCACCCACGCGGGGACCTCATCCCCGCGGGAGAGGCCTGCGTATTCGGAGACCTCTCATGACCTCTCTCAACAACCACTCCAGCGCAGGTCACACTGCTGCGTACCTCAAACTCCCGATCGTTCTCACCAACGCGGCCTGGCTGCGCCTGGTCTATCTCGCCAACCCTGCCAGGGTCGACGAGATGGGCACCCGGCTGGCCAGTGTCGTTCAAACCGCCTGGCAGGAGCTTTCGCTCCAGCCGACCGCGAAGCACATCCAATTCCACCTGTACCACAAGGAGGAAGAGGGGCCGGACCGCGCGCTCGCGCTGCTGGTCCTCTCGATAGTCGAGCCGTCCGATGAGCCTTCCTACCTGCGCATCGAGCTGCAGGAAGAAAGCCTCCCGGGCACCCCGGATACCGAGTAGTTCTCCCCTCACCACGATCCCGCTTCGGCGGGATCATCCTTTTCGCAGGTCACGCCATGATCAACATACCCGGCCAGTTGGCCATTCGAACCATCAACGGTCGCAATGGCGAGTTCAACGTGGGAAAGCTCTCGACCTCGATCGGGGAGTTCGTCATCAAGGACGCTCTCCTGGACCAGCACATCGAAGGAAAGTACCGCGGTGATTTCGCCATCACCGAGATCCGTCCCTCCTACTACACTACCGGCGGCCGGCTGGTCGTCGAGATCCGCGCCAAGCTGGACAGTATGACGCTGGACGACGTGGACAACCTCAGCGACGAGGAGGCAGAGCGTCTCTCTGGCAATGAGGTGGATCCGCTCGACGAAGTGTCCGCGATCCAGCAACCCACTGCCGCACCGGCGGCACCCCCGAAGTCGCCCCCGAAAACGAAGCCTCTGCGCCCCGCTGCAACCGGGGACGACGCGCCTTTCGGTATGGACCCTCCGGCTTCTGCAAAGCAGGCCGCCCCTCTGGACACAGATGCGGATGTAGAACTGTTCGGGACGGTCTGGCCGCTAGGCGAAATCGTCAAGCTGGACACCACGGTCGACCGCAAGCGACTGCGCCAACAGTGTGTGCGACTCGGCGCGCTGGGCTATGAGCTCGACTTCAAACAACAAGTGTGGACCCGCAAAGCCAACGCCGGGGTCAATCAGTCGCTAGACGATGACTACGAGCGCCGCACGGCAGCCCGGAGTGCTACTGCAACCTGTTCCACCCACCAGGCTATCAGCGCAATGGCTGTAAGCGCTGCTGCTATTGGCGTTGCTCTGTCAACCAGCTGACTCCTCCAGCGCCTTGAGCGCGCAACACGCTGAAGCAACACCCTACCCACCCCTGCCGGGTTCTCCCGTCAGGGAGACCTGGCCAACCACAGGAGCACACCTATGGGATGGCTTTTCTCACATCAGACGAAGGAAGACCTGCTGCGTGAGCTGCTGGCCCCAACCAGTACCTTCGCAGGCAGCACCGAGGTGCTGGCACACGCAGTCTCCGGCAATGAACTTTGGACTGTCGTAAAACGAACCTTCCACCTTGCCGGATTCTATTTCGGCAAGCCGGCCGGTCACTCGATCACCATGATCGAGCTGCACTTGCTGGACTGCTCGGCCGGGCAATGGGGCTACAAGACCATCCCGGAGAAAGCAGGCCCGTTCTACTACGGCTGTCCGCTGGAGTTCCTGGACCTGGCTCACGATGAGACCAACCAGGAGTGGCGAGACCGTCTGACGCAAGAACACCAAGCCTGACCGCACCAACCACTTCCCTTGAGGGGCTCCCTCAAGGGCGCTCCTCGTCTACCACCAGGAGCACACCATGCACCCACTGTTCACCAACCTCACCCAGGAAACCCTCGCCTACCTCGAGGACCAACTGTCCAACAACGACGTCGCCGGCGACGACGAGCTCATCGACCTGTTCATCGAGGAGCTGTCGCTGACCTTGGAGCAGGCGGAAGCGGCTGTCGCGCTACGCGATCAGTACCTCTGCCAGGTCTTCCTGAACGGCCAAGGGCCGCTGCACCAAGACGATGGGCTCAGCTTCGACCCTCACACCAAGAGCGTTCGGTAGCCACCACGCTCCCCTGCACCAGTTGGACTACACCCCGAGGGGCTTCACCGCCCCTTGAGGGCGGCGTGGCTCCTCCTTCCAGGAGGTTCCTATGCCCAGTCCCACCCCGCTCTACCAGATCGAAGAGTGCCCAGACCTGTACGTCGACGCCTGCGTGTGCGACGAGCAGCGCAACCTGGTCTTTCTTTCGGCCTGGGGCCGCGACACCGTGACACAAGAGTTCCTGGCCAGGCTGACGCTGGGCCGGGAAGAAAATGGCATCGACCATTTCCACATCATCGTGGACGGCCGCCGCTTACCTGTCTTCCCAAACCAGGATCTCCTGGAGAAACGCACCACCCGTCAGTTCCGCGGCACGTTGTTCGGCAGCCTGCTCAACCTCTGGCTGTTCGATCGGCGCGCCTCGGCACCTGACCGAAGCAATCACCTCGCCTTCGCACTCCTGCAGCGCGATGAGGATCCACACCAAAGGCTCTGGCCGCTGGTGATGGAGACCTGTCCGCTCCCCCTCCTACAGCACTGGCGCGAGCCAGTAATGGAGGTCCTCACCCAGCACCAGATGTTGACCGCCCTGCCCGGGACGATCGGCAACGTCTGCGCCTGGCGACTCGCCCTGCGGGTCGACGTGCTCGAGCCCACCCTCGGTGAGCTGATCCGCGAAAGCATTCTTACCACCGATGCTCAGGCGCAAGCCTGAGCCATCCCTCTCAGACTCAAGGAGGCCCCATGGCCCTCATGTTCCCGCGCTTGGCGCGCAACTTTGCACGCAACGGCTACTTCCCTACCGATGAGGTCACCCTCGAACGCGCTCTGCAGGCCCTCGCTCCCGCCCCGTCGGGCAGGATGAGGATCTGTGATCCCTGCGCCGGAGAGGGGGTTGCCCTGGCTGAGGCAGCACACATCCTCGGCCGCGACAAGGTCCAAGCCCTCGCTGTCGAGTACGACCGCGAGCGCGCCGACCATGCTCGAGGCTTGCTTGACCGAGTGCTGCACAGTGACCTTTTCGACACCATGATCAGCAGGCAGTCGTTCGGACTGCTCTGGCTCAACCCGCCTTATGGCGACCTGGTGGCGGACCACTCCGGTGCGTCGCAGTACCAGGGCAGCGGCCGCCGGCGTCTGGAGAAAGCGTTCTACCAGCGCTGCCTGCCGTTGCTGCAGTACGGCGGCGTCATGGTCCTGATCGTTCCTCACTACGTCCTGGACGATGAACTGACTGGCTGGTTGAGCAACCACTTCACCGGCCTGCGCATCTACGCAGCCGCGGATCCTACCTTCAAACAGGTGGTGATCTTCGGCATCCGGGTCCGTCGACAGGACCTGGCCCGGGCGGACGCCAATCAGGTGAGGTCTCGCCTGCAGGCGATCGGCGCGGGCCAGGAAAAGGCCGAGGAAATTCCAGCGGCTTGGCCGTGGGAACCCTACGTGGTTCTGCCGGCCACCAGCGAGCTGGAGCACTTCTATCGAGTAACCCTGGAGCCGGAGCAGTTCGCCGGCGAGATCCAGCGGCTGCGAGGTCTCTGGCCTGACTTCAACCTGCACTTCGCGCAAGCGGGGCTGCAGCCCCGCCCACCAGTCCGCGAGCTGTCTCGCTGGCACCTGGCCCTGGCCTTGGCCGCCGGCGCGATTTCCGGCGTCGTGCGCTCGAAGTCGGGCCGGATCCTGGTCGTGAAGGGTGACACCTACAAGGACAAGGTCCGCAAGACCGAATTCACCGAAGACGAAGACGGCAACATCACCGAGGTGAGGATCCTCACAGACCGTTTCATCCCGATCATCCGGGCATGGGAAATGACACCCTCCTCGGTCAATCAGGGCCGCGTGCTGACCATCAGCTCGTCGGCTGCGACCACGGAAGAGGCTGAAGAGCCCCAACCTGAGCCGGCCCCCGAACCGCTGCTGTTCAGCCCTGGCCAAGTCGTAATGACCGCTGCCGTGAGCCACCTGGTGGAAACCGGTCAACTCAACCCAGCGCCTTTGCTGAACCGCCATCTGGCGGGAGATTGGGGGACGCTGGACCAGGAAGACTGGAACACCAACCAGAGAGCCCTGAAGTTCGGCGATAGGCTGCTGTCGTCCTACGACATCGACGCCGGCGGCGAATCCAGGCTCTGGATCATCACTGAGGCAGACCGCAGCTCAACCACGCTTTTGCTTCCTAGCGATTACTGACCTCGCCCTCCGCGGCGATTCCTTCCACTCCACCCTGCAGGGTATGCCGATACCCGAAAGGGACGTGCATGCCCTGCTTTCTTCCTTCACCTGCAGGAGATGCACATGAACGCTCAGACCCAACCGGCCGCCCTGGCCGCCTTCCCCCTGAACATCAACCTGACCGACTTCATCGACGAGTTCGGCGACGAGCTCCTGGAGTCGCTCAATCGCTCCAACCCCCCGGTCTATACCGGCTCCGACAACGCTCACCGCCAGTTGGTGATGGACCGACTCAAGCGCAAGCCCTTCGCGGCCCAGGCCGAGGTCGTCCAGGCCATCACCGCCCTGCTGCTGGACCGTAACGAGCAGGCCGGGATCATCAACGCCGAGATGGGCACCGGGAAAACCATGATGGCCATCGCTGTCGCAGCGGTCATGCACGCGGCCGGCTATCGCCGGACCCTGGTCGTCTCTCCGCCGCACCTGGTCTACAAGTGGCGCCGCGAGATTCTGGAGACCATCCCAGCCGCCCGCGTCTGGGTACTCAATGGCCCAGATACTCTGCTCAAGCTGCTCAAGCTACGAGATCAGATGGGCGACGCCTACGACGGACGCCAGGAGTTCTTCATCCTCGGCCGCGTGCGGATGCGGATGGGTTTCCATTGGCGGCTCGCCTGCTGGAAGAAGCGCGCCGCCGGCGGCCAACTGCTCGCTGCGTGCCCGGATTGCGGCCAGGTCCTCGAGGACCTGGAAGGCAACCTGGTCACGGTGGAGGAGTTCGAGCGTGGTGACCGTCGACGTACCTGTTCCTCCTGTCGTGGGGCGCTCTGGACGCTGATCCGGCCAGGCAAGCCTGACGGCGGCAACCGGCGCGCAACGATCCTCAAGTCGATGTGTCGGATTCCAACCATCGGCCCGGTCAGGGCGGAGCGCCTGCTGAACGACTTCGGCGAGGACTTCCTGGCCACGATGTTGGTGGACAACGTCTCGGAGTTCATCAACCTGATGGACGCCAAGGGCAACTTCGTCTTCAGCGATCGGCAGGCCAAACGCATGGAGCGATCGATGGCGAACATCGAGTTCGGCTTCGGCGAAGGCGGCTACCAACCGACCGAGTTCATCAAGCGCTACCTACCTGATGGCTACTTCGACCTGCTGGTGGTGGATGAGGGGCATGAGTACAAGAACAGCGGTTCGGCCCAGGGCCAGGCCATGGGCGTTCTCGCAGCCAAGGCACGGAAAACCGTGCTGCTGACCGGAACGCTCATGGGCGGCTACGCCGACGACCTGTTCTACCTCCTGTTCCGCATCCTCACCCAGCGCATGATCGAGGACGGCTATCGGCCCAACGCGCGCGGCAGCATGGCTCCCGCAGCCATGTCGTTCATGCGCGACCACGGTGTGCTCAAGGATATCTACACCGAACGCGATGGTGACTCGCACAAGACCGCGCGGGGCAAGAAGCTCTCGGTACGCACGGTGAAGGCTCCCGGCTTCGGCCCGAAGGGCATCCACCGCTTCGTATTGCCGTTCACCGTGTTCCTGAAGCTCAAGGATATCGGTGGCAACGTACTGCCCGACTACCAGGAGGAGTTCGTCGACGTGCCCATGGCGCCTGATCAGGCTTCGGCCTATCAGCGCCTGGCGGCCACGCTGACAGCGGAGCTCCGCCAAGCTCTGGCGCGACGAGATACCACGCTCCTGGGCGTGGTCCTCAACGTGCTGCTGGCTTGGCCGGACTGCTGTTTCCGACCGGAGATCGTCAAGCATCCGCGAAGCCGGGACACACTGGCCTTCGTGCCAGCGATCTTCGGCGACGAGCAGTTGATGCCCAAGGAGCAGGCGCTGGTGGACCTCTGCCTCGAGGAGAAAGCGAAGGGCCGCAAGGTTCTGGCATACACCGTCTACAGCGGGACGCGCGACACCACGTCCAGGCTGAAGAAAGTGCTCGAGCAATCCGGGCTGAAGGTGGCTGTGCTACGTGCTTCGGTCGATACCGCTCGACGCGAGGATTGGATCCTCGACCAGGTCGATCGCGGCATCGATGTGCTGATCACCAACCCGGAGCTGGTGAAGACCGGGCTGGACCTGCTGGACTTCCCGACCATCGCGTTCCTGCAGACGGGGTACAACGTGTACACCTTGCAGCAGGCCGCGCGGCGGTCGTGGCGGATCGGGCAGAAGCACCCGGTGCGGGTGGTGTTCTTCGGCTACGCCGGCAGCTCGCAGATCACCTGCTTACAGCTGATGGCCAAGAAGATCGCTGTGGCTCAGAGCACGTCGGGAGACGTTCCCGAGTCAGGTCTCGACTCGTTGAACCAGGATGGGGATTCGGTGGAGATGGCGTTGGCACGACAACTTATTGCAGCATGAACTCATAGGCCACCTTCGGGTGGCCTTTGTTTTACTTTTTGCTGTAAGTTCTGAAGTCAGCTAGTGGTGATTAGCGCCGATCAAGCCAGGTATCTTCGTCATCAGTGGCCACGAGTATCTCTAGCAGCTCTATTAATCTCGTCTGTAAAACCTGGGACTAGCTGATCAAGCATGTAGCCCGGCATGAGAGCTAAAGTCTCTCCCACATGCTTCCCATTCGGACCATAATCAATATAGATGCCGGTGAAAACTACTATTACTGCGATCACCGACAACCACAAATTGTCGGCCGGCCTTGCATAAAGCTCTTTAACCTTTAGCCACCACGTTGACAACAAGCTTATGGCAAAACAGAAGGCCAGAAAACTTAATGCCACAGACAGCAGACTTCCTTCCATAAACATCGTTGCTCCTTTTACAAACAGGAGCGTTACAACCAAACCGACGACTACTGTAGTCAGGAGAATGGGGACAATTCGCGAGTACCGATAGTTATTCCATGCTACAGAAAATAACCTCATGAATTTTTCTCCATCTGGCGATTTTCTTTTGAGTGCAACCGCTATAACGGCTCTCCGTCAGGATTAGACGGGAGATCAAGATCGATCCTGAGAGCGCTCACGGCGAGACTTGGGATCAGCTTAGCATCATGTACGGCGTGCTGTTCATAAAAAATGTCGAGTTATCGCACCTCCCATAGTTCGTCCAACCGCGTGGTATAGCTCCGGCTCATCAGTTCGCGCCGCATGCCCCACTCTGGCGCCGCGGGCACACCGCCTGGCCGAACAGTGCCTCTTCCCCAGCGTGCATTGATGGCATCCATTACCGCCATTGCCTTGGTCGCGCGCTCCGGTTGTACCTCAGCGAATAGGTCACCAGTGAACTCACCTGGCTGACGGAGATCAAGCAGCAGCACCTCAGCTTTGCTGAAGGCGAAGCCTGGGCGATAGAGGAGTTCCAGTCCCTCGCACGCCGCCTTGGTGATGAGCCGTGTGTCATCGGTCGGATACGGCAGCTCCATACTGACGCCCTTGGCGAACTTGGGCTCGTCTGGATTGAACATGCCAGTACGGATACTGACCTGGACCCGTTTGCACACGGAGCCCTGGGCACGCAGCTTCTCGCAGGCCCGAGCAGCGTAGGTGGCCACCGCCTCGCGGATCGGCGGGAGGTCATGCAGCCGCTTGCCGAACATCCGGCTGCAGCAGATCTCCTGTTTCGGCGGAGCAGCATCCTCGAGCTCCAGGCAGGGAGTGCCGCGCAGCTCTCGCGCCGTCTTCTCGATGACGACGTTGAATTTCGTTCTCAAGGTCCAGGCGTCGGCCTGTGCAAGGTCCCAGGCCGTGCGGATGCCCATCGTGCTGAGGTGCTCGGTCATCCGTCGGCCGATACCCCATACATCGCCAACCTCGCAGGCCTGCAGCAATCGATCCCGGCGCGCCGGATCTCGAATATCCAACACGCCACCAGTCTGAGCCTGCCATTTCTTCGCGCCGTGGTTGGCCAGCTTCGCAAGCGTCTTCGAAGTGCCGATACCCACGCCTACGGGGATGCCAGTGCAGCGCAGTACCCGAGCGCGCATCTCGCGCCCAACGCGCACCAGGTCACCAGGGACCCCGGTCAGGTCAGCGAAACATTCGTCGATGCTGTACACCTCGACGGCGGGCGCCATCTCCTCAAGGAGAGTCATTACCCGCTGGCTCATGTCGCCGTTTATGTGTAATAGAAAGTCAATAAG
>NZ_KV819851.1:0-349 GCF_001815235.1 Pseudomonas sp. HMSC065H01
CGATGTTCCAGGCGTACCGCGTCCGGGCTGCCGGTGGGCACGCGCAGGGCCACGGTGCGGTTGTCCAGGCCCCAGCTCGGCGCGTTCGGCACGTAGAACTGCGAACCGAAGCGGCGGTAGGAGTTGACGTTCGGGCAGAGGAAGGCCATGGAGGCCGGCAGGGTCTCGAGCACGCCGCCGATCGCATGGCGCAATGCGGCGTTCTGCTCGGGATCCTCGCTGGTGAAGATGTTGTTGCCGTGCTTGTCGAGCAGCGAGATGTGTACGTGCAGTCCGTTCCCGGCCTGGCCCGGATAGGGCTTGGCCATGAAGGTGGTGTCCATCTCGTGGTCGTAGGCGATGTTCTTGA
>NZ_KV819852.1:0-578 GCF_001815235.1 Pseudomonas sp. HMSC065H01
AGGACTTGGGTATTGGTGATCCGGCCGAAACGGTCTTGGGTCGGGCGGACCACGCTGGCGAACTTGCAGAGCACCGGCTGGCCTTCGAAGACGATGGCGTCCAGCAGGGTCGGCTCGATGTTGTATTCGCTGATCTCGAAGCCCTTGGCGTTGCCACGGGCACCTTCCGGAATCGGGGCGATGGATTGGACCGAGGCGTAGATTTCCCCGGTCTTGGTCGAGGTATAGGTGTCGGTCTTGGTGACCCACAGTTCGACGACGCCGCCTTGGGTTGCAAACATGTTCATCGGTGTTTCTCCTTCAATTCGCCTTTTTCGGCGTGAGTTGTCCCGCTGCTGCAAATTCGGCTGTTTCGCCTTCATTCAGCGGTGTTGGGTGAAAGTGATTTGTCGGGCGATCCCTTCGGGCCGGGCTCTATTCGCTAGCGAACCAAGCCAACCACGGGTGTTCGTCTCGGCCCATCCGGGTAACGATCCCTATCGCAACGTCGTCTCCGACGGCCAAGGGGAACGCTTCCCCTTGGAACCCGCAGAGCAACACCAAGGGCTCTGCCCTTGTCATCCCGCTCTTGCCGCCGA
>NZ_KV819853.1:0-1468 GCF_001815235.1 Pseudomonas sp. HMSC065H01
AGAAGAAGCCCAGCGGGTTGATGTCGTAGCTCACCAGCAGGTTCTTGGTCTGCTGGTAGTGGTCGAGCATCATCTTGTGCGTCTCGCGACCGACGCCGGACTTCTTGTAGCCGCCGAACGCGGCGTGGGCCGGGTACAGGTGGTAGCAGTTGGTCCACACGCGACCGGCCTTGATCCCGCGACCCATGCGGTAGGCGCGGTTGATGTCGCGGGTCCAGAGGCCGGCGCCAAGGCCGTACTCGGTGTCGTTGGCGATGGCCAGGGCCTCGGCTTCGTCCTTGAAGGTGGTGACGCCGACCACCGGGCCGAAGATTTCCTCCTGGAACACGCGCATGCCGTTGTGCCCCTTGAGCAGGGTCGGCTGGATGTAGTAGCCGCTGGCCAGGTTGCCTTCGAGCTTCTCGACGCTGCCGCCGGCGAGCAGCTCGGCGCCTTCCTGCTGGGCGATGTCGAGGTAGGAGAGGATCTTCTCGTACTGCTGCTGGGAAGCCTGGGCGCCGACCATGGTCTCGGTGTCCAGCGGGTCGCCGCGCTTGATCGCCCTGACCTTTTTCAGCACCTCTTCCATGAATGCCGGGTAGATCGACTCCTGGACCAGCGCGCGGGACGGGCAGGTGCACACCTCGCCCTGGTTGAAGAAGGCCAGCACCAGGCCCTCGGCGGCCTTCTCGATGAACGCCGGCTCGGCCTGCATGATGTCTTCGAAATAGATGTTCGGGCTCTTGCCGCCCAGCTCGACGGTGGAGGGAATGATGTTCTCCGCCGCGCACTTGAGGATGTGCGAGCCGACCGGGGTGGAACCGGTGAAGGCGATCTTGGCGATGCGCTTGCTGGTGGCCAGGGCCTCGCCGGCCTCCCTGCCGAAGCCCTGGACGACGTTGAGCACGCCCGGCGGCAGCAGGTCGCCGATGAGTTCCAGCAGCACGCAGATGCCCAGCGGGGTCTGCTCGGCCGGCTTGAGCACCACGCAGTTGCCGGCGGCCAGCGCCGGGGCCAGCTTCCAGGCGGCCATCAGCAGCGGGAAGTTCCACGGGATGATCTGCCCGACCACGCCCAGCGGCTCATGGATGTGGTAGGCCACGGTGCTGTCGTTGATCTCGGCAGCGGAGCCTTCCTGGGCGCGGATGCAGCCGGCGAAGTAGCGGAAGTGGTCGGCGGCCAGGGGGATGTCGGCGTTGAAGGTCTCGCGCACGGCCTTGCCGTTGTCCCAGGTCTCGGTGACGGCGAGCAGTTCCAGGTTCTGCTCGATGCGGTCGGCGATCTTCAGCAGGATGTTCGAGCGCTCCTGCACCGAGGTGCGGCCCCAGGCGTCGGCGGCGGCGTGGGCGGCGTCGAGGGCCTTGTCGATGTCCTCGGCGGTGGAACGGGGGAACTCGGCGATCGGCTGGCCGTTCACCGGCGAGGTGTTGGTGAAGTACTGGCCCTTGACCGGAGGCACGAACTCGCCGCCGATGTAGTTGCCGTAGCG
>NZ_KV819854.1:0-31061 GCF_001815235.1 Pseudomonas sp. HMSC065H01
CGCACCGAGACCGTGGACAACAACGAGACCATCACCGTGCATGCCAACCGCAGCAAGACGGTCGACCGCAACGAGACGGTCAGGATCGGCATGAACAAGACGGAAACCATCCTCATGGCCTCGTTGCAGAACGTCGGCATGGGGCGCATGGAAAACGTCGGGCTCGGCTACAGCCTGAACGTCGGCATGATGATGAACACCGTGGTCGGGCTGAACCAGAGCACCCAGGTGATGAAGAAGAAGACCTTGTCGGTGGGCGATAGCTACGAAGTGAGCGTGGGCGGCAGCGACGATGGCTCTAAGATCACCCTGGACGGTCAGAGCATCACCCTCGGCAGCCAGCGCATCGAGCTGACCGCCGACCGCGAGATCCTCTTGCGCTGCGGCCAGAGCACGATCCGCCTGACGCCGGGGGAGATCGAGATCCTCTCGCCCAATGTCGATATCAACTGTTGAGCGGCGGGCGGATGTCCTGTCGCGGCTTTTCCCAAGGAAGGATGGATAGATGAGCGGCCTACCGGTTTCCCATGTCGGCGAGAAAGTCTCGGGAGGGGTTATCTCCACCGGCTCGCCCACCGTGCACGTCGGCAGCAGCGCGGTCGGCCTGGCCGACCGGGTGTCCGCCTGCGTGCCGTTGGTGGGCAAGCCGGTCAACCCGATGCTCGGCAGCAAGCTGCTGCCGGAAGAGGTCGATTTCGCCCTGGCGGCGCCGGACACCTTCACCTTCGCCCGTGGCTACCTGTCGAGCAACCCCCGTATCGGCCGGCTCGGCCGGGGCTGGTGGCTGCCGGGCGAGAGCATGCACCTGGAACTGAGCGAAGACGCCTGCGTGCTGGTCGACGCCCAGGGCCGCCGGATCGGCTTTCCTGCGCTGGCTCCCGGCGCCCAGCATTATTCCGGCAGCGAGGAGCTGTGGCTGCGCCGCGGCGGTTCGAGCGGCGGCGAAGCGCAGGCCTGGCGCGGGCGCTGGGCGGCGGTGCCGGCCGAACTGCAGACGCAGGAGGGCTCCGTGCTGGTGCTGTCCGGCCACAGCTACCTGCATTTCCAGCGTTGCCCCGACGGTATCTGGCGCCTGCAGGCCAGCTTCGGCCGCGCCGGCTACCGCACCGAGTTCCGCTGGAGCGGACGTGGCCTGCTCACCGGCGTGCGCGACAGCGCCGGGCGCAGCTATGCGCTGGTCTACCAGCAAGCCTGCGAGCCGAGCGAGGGCGACGACGGCCTGCGTCTGTTCGGCGTGATCCTGGCCAGCCACGACGGACCGCCTCCGGACTACATCGATCCGCAGAGCCCGGGGCTCGACTGGCTGGTGCGCTACCAGTTCAGCGACAGCGGCGATCTGATCGCCGTGCGCGACCGTCTTGGCCAGGTGGTCCGGGTATTCGCCTGGCGCGAGCACATGCTGGTCGCCCACGGCGAACCGGGCGGGCTGGAGGTTCGCTACGAGTGGGATGTCCATGCTCCGCACGGGCGGGTCGTGAAGCAGATCGAGGCGGGCGGCCTGACCCGTACCTTCCGCTACCTGCGCGATGCCACCGAGGTCAGCGACAGCCTCGGCCGCGTCGAACGCTACGAGTTCGCCGGCGAGGGCGGGCAGCGGCGCTGGACCGCGCTGGTCAGGGCCGACGGCAGCCGTAGCGAGTTCGACTACGACCTGTTCGGCCGCCTGGTCGCCATGCGCGATCCGCTGGGACGGGAGACGCGGCGCCGGCGCGATGGCCAGGGGCGGATGCTCGAGGAGGAGTCGCCGGGCAAGGCGCGCTATCGCAAGCGCGTCGACGAAGAGACCGGGCTGCTGGTCGAGCTGGAGGACGCGATGCAGCGCCGCTGGACCTTCGAGCGCGACGAACGGGGCAATGCGACGACGGTGCGCGGCCCGGCCGGCAGCACCCGCTACGCCTACGAAGACCCGCGCCTGCCCGACCGGCCGACGCGAATCGTCGACCCGCGCGGCGGCGAGCGGCGCCTGGAGTGGAACCGCTTCGGCCTGTTGGCCGCGTTGACCGATTGTTCCGGCCAGGTCTGGCGTTACGACTACGACAACGAAGGACGTTTGGTCGCCAGCAGCGACCCGCTGGGACAACTGACCCGGCGCCGCTACGACCCGCTGGGGCAACTGATCGGCCTGGAATTGGCCGACGGCAGCGCCCTGAGCTATGAATACGACGCCCTTGGGCGGCAGACCCGTATCGCCGATGCCGAGGGGCACGCCACGCTGTTTTCCTGGGGGCACGGCGATCTGCTGGCGCGGGTTTCCGACGCCGGCGGCGGCGAATTGTCCTACCTGCACGACGAAGCCGGCAGGCTGGTCGCCCTGACCAACGAGAACGGCGTCCAGGCGCAGTTCCGCTACGACCTGCTGGACCGTCTGGTGGAAGAGACCGGCTTCGACGGTCGTCGCCAACGCTATCGCTACAACGCCGCTGACGAACTGATCGCCCGCGAGGATGCCGACGGTCGCGAGACCACCTATGCCTACGACCGCGACGGCCGCCTGGCGAGCATCCGGGTTCCCGCCACCGAGCACGCACCGGCCCTGGTCGAGCGTTACCGCTGGTTGGCCGACGGCCGCCTGGCCAGCGCCGGCGGGGCGGATTGCGAGGTGCGCTACACGTACGACGAGGTCGGTAACCTGCGCCTGGAAAGCCAGGTACATGCCGACGGTTGGGTCTACAGCGTCGAGCACAGCCACGACGCGCTAGGCGTGCGCCAGACCAGCCGCTACGGCGACGCGCCGCCGGTCGCCTGGCTGACCTATGGCCCGGGTCATCTGCACGGCGCGCTGGTCGGTGCGGTCGAGCTGGCCTTCGAGCGCGATGCCCTGCACCGTGAGGTGCGTCGCGACGCCCGCCGCGACGGGCAGGATGACGCGTTGTTCACCCAGGAGCGCCAGCACGCGCCGCTGGGACGCCTGCAGCGCAGCCGCCTGCGTCTGGCCGGCGGTTTCGACTGGCAGCGCGGCTATCGCTACGACGGACTTGGACAACTGGTCGGCATCGACGACAACCAGTATCCGTCGGTGCGCTACGAATACGACCTCGGCGGTCGCCTGCTGGCCAGCCGGCGCGCTGGCGCGGCGGCCAGCACCTACCGCTACGATGCCGCCGGCAACCGCCTGGAGGGCGTCGGCGAGTACGCGCGCGAGGACGCTCGCCAGGCATTCGCCGAGAACGAACTGTACCGCTCCGGTTTCAGTCGCTCCGAGGCGCGCGCGAGCCAGGCCGGCGAAGGCCCGGCGCGCTGGGCCGGCAACCGCGTGGAGAGGATCGCCGGCAACCGCTATCGCTTCGATGCGCTGGGCAACCTGGTCGAGCGTATCGGCGCCGACGGCGAGCGCCTGCGCCTGGCCTACGACGGCGCGCAGCGCCTGGTCCATCTGACGCGCGATTACGCCGACGGCACGCGGCTGGAGGCGCGCTACCGCTACGACGCGCTGTCGCGACGGATCGCCAAGGTGGTGCTGCGCGACGGTGTCGAGCAGCAGGTGCGCTTCGGTTGGGACGGCGATCGCCAATGCGCCGAAGCCTTTGCGCGGGAACTGCGCACCACCGTTCACGAACCGGGCGGTTTCGTCCCGTTGCTGCGCCTGGAGCAGGCCTGCGAGCCCGATCCCCCGGAGCTGCTGCAACTGCGCCAGGCGTTCGCCGCCGAAGGCCAGCCGCTGCCGGCGCAATGCGTGCCGGCGCTGGGCGAGGCGCGGATCGCTTTCTTCCACACCGATCACCTCGGTACCCCCCTGCAGCTGAGCGACGAACGTGGCCAACTGCGTTGGCAGGGCGTTCCGGACGACTGGCGGGCGGTAGCGCCGGAACGACAGCCGGGTGCGCAGCCGATCCGCTTCCAGGGGCAGTACCACGATGAGGAAAGCGGCCTCTACTACAACCGCTACCGTTACTACCTGCCGGAAGCCGGGCGCTATGCCAGCCAGGACCCGCTCGGCCTGGGCGGTGGCCCCAACCCCTATGCCTACGCGCTGAACGCGCCCACGCTGGCCTACGATCCCACCGGCCTGATCATCCCGCTGGTGGTGATCGGCGCCTTCGCCGCCCGCGCCGCGATCGGAGCGGCGCTGGGCGCCGGCATCGAGCTGGGGATGCAGACCGGCAAGCAGGTGCTGGGGCAGATGAAGGACAACTGGGACAGCGATCGCGACCTCACCGATATCAAGTGGAAGTGCATCGACATCAACTGGAAACACGTCGGCGCCTCGGCGGCCATCGGCACCGTGGCGCCGGGCATGCTCAGCACCGGCAAGACCGTGGTGCAGTCCGCCAAGGCGATCAGGACCCTTTCCGGACAGGCGGCCAACACCGCCAACCGCGCGGCCAAGCTGGCCGCGCGCAAGGCCGCCCATGCCGATACCATCAAGAAGGCCGTGGCCACCCAGGCCGCCTGGCAGACGGGCAAGCAGATCGTCAAATGCCCACTGAAGGACGAAGAAGAGGAGTGTCCGCCGCAATGATCAAGCATTACCTGCTGATGACCCTCGTCTGCATACCGCTGGCGTTGCTCTACGTCTGCCTGGAATGGTTCTTCGGCAACACCTGGGTGACCGTCGGGGTGTTCTTCGGCGTGCTCGTCGTGCTGCGCCTCGGGCTCTACCTCTACCGCCGCTCGAAGGGCATCAGGGACGGCTACCTGGACGAGTGAGGCCGACCCGGCATCGCGGAGCATCGACCCATGCAGGGCCTCTTCGTCAATGGCTCCGCCAGTCTTCCGCCGCCGATGCTGTCGCGCAGGCGCTGCTGGCGGCGTTCGCCTGGTAACCTGGCGACCTGCCTGTCTTCTTTGCCAAGGTCCGAGGAGCCGACCATGCACGACCTGCCTACCTACGACGATGTGATCGCCGCCGCCGCGCGGATCGCCGGGCATGCCAACCGCACGCCGGTGATGTCCTCGCGTACCCTTGACGAAGAACTCGGCGCGGAAGTCTTCTTCAAATGCGAAAACCTGCAGCGCATGGGAGCGTTCAAGTTCCGCGGCGCCTTCAACGCGCTGTCGCGGTTTTCCGCCGAGCAGCGTGCCGCCGGGGTGGTGGCGTTCTCCTCCGGCAACCACGCCCAGGCCATCGCCCTCTCGGCGCGCTTGCTGGGGATCCCGGCGACCATCGTGATGCCGGCCGACGCGCCGGCGGTGAAGATCGAGGCGACCCGTGGCTACGGCGGGCAGGTAGTGCTCTATGACCGCTATACGGAAGATCGCGAGCAGATCGGCCGCGACCTGGCGCAGCGCCATGGCCTGACCCTGATCCCGCCCTACGATCACCCCGACGTGCTGGCCGGGCAGGGCACCGCGGCCAAGGAACTGTTCGAAGAAGTCGGTCCGCTGGACGCCTTCTTCGCGCCCCTCGGCGGCGGCGGCTTGCTCTCCGGCTGCGCCCTGGCGATCCGCGCGCTGGCGCCGGCCTGCCGGATCTACGGGGTGGAGCCGGAGGCCGGCAACGATGGCCAGCGTTCGCTGCGCAGCGGCGCCATCGTGCATATCGATACGCCGCAGACCCTCGCCGATGGCGCCCAGACCCAGCATTTGGGCAATCTCACCTTCCCGCTGATCCAGCGCAACGTCGATGACATCCTCACCGCCAGCGACGCCGAACTGGTGGATGGCATGCGCTTCCTCGCCGCGCGGATGAAGCTGCTGGTCGAGCCCACCGGTTGCCTCGGCCTGGCCGCCGCCCGCCAGCGCAAGGACGAATTGCGCGGCAAGCGGGTCGGGATCCTGCTCAGCGGCGGTAACGTCGACCTGGCGCGTTTCTGCGCCTTGCTCGGCGGCTAGCCGGCCGCTAGAGGCCGAGTCCTTCGCTGGCTGCCCAGCGCGCCATCAGGCGGTTCGACGGCAGGCTTTCGTCGAGCAGCTTGCGCGCGCTTTCCACCCCCGCGACCGGCAGGCCCTGCGGGTCGAGCAGGCCGATCTGCACCAGCACGCCGGCCTGGTCCCAATAGATGTGCTCGTGGTAAAGGCGGTCGCCGCGAAAGCGCACCACGCCGAGCATGGGGATTTCCACGAAGCGCCCGGTGGGTGGGACGCCGGGCAGCAGCCAGTCGATCTCGCAGCTGTGGGTGAAGCGCATGACGAACTCGTCGACCACCTGCAGCGCCCCCACCGTCCGCGAAATCGGCGTGAGGGTCATGTCCGGCGGGTTGCCGTGGATGAAGTGATGGCGGTAGAAGCGGCTCAGTTCGCGCTGGCCGACGCCGCCGGTGAGGGTCGGGACATGGTTGACGTAGGGCTCGGCGACCATGGTCGCCATGGTCGCGGCTACGTCGCGGGTATCGAACTCGTGGCGCACATGCTCGTCCCACAGCGCGGAGAGGTCGAAGTTCGGCCCGATCTCCCGCTTCAGGGCGGCGATGCTGCGTTCGTGAGCCATCAGGTAGGCCGGTTTGTCGAAGTGCATGCCGCCGACGCGGGCGAAGGCGTGATCGACGCCGGGGTAGAGGTACAACTCGGTCTTGGGCAGGTTGCGCAGGCAGGGCAGGATCGCGTCGCGGGCCTGCTGCGGGCAGTAGGCGTCCTGTTCGGCGAAATGCAGCACCAGCCGGCCCTTGATCTGTTTCGCCTCGTCGAGCAGCGCCTCGATGCCCATGCCGTAGTAGCCCACCGAGCAGGAGACGTCGGTGCGCGTCGCGGCGAGGTAGGCCAGCTTGCCGCCCATGCAGAAGCCGACGAAGCCGATCCCGGCGTGGACCACCTCCTCGCGTTGGCGCAGGTGCTCGATACAGGCGGCGATGTCGTCCACCGCGGCGTCCAGGTCGATGCGCTGGAACAGCTCGATGGCCTTGGCGAAGGCCGCTTCGTCGTAGCCCAGGTCGACCCCCGGCTGCAGCCGCCAGAACAGGTCGGGGACCAGGGCCACGTAGCCCTCTTCGGCGTACAGGTCGGCCACCGCGCGCATGTTCGCGTTGACGCCGAAGATTTCCTGACCGATCACCACGCCCGGCCCCTTGCCGCTGGCGGGGAGCGCGAGATACGCGTCGAACCGGCCGCTGCCGTCGGACGCGGCGATGCTGACGTACTGTCCCATGCCTGGATTCCTCATCGGGTTGTTGTTGGAGTGGGAAAACGGGAAAGCGAAGCGAACCAGCCTAGTAGGAACCGGTCGGCGGGTCATTGGCTATCCGCATGCTGGCGGGAGGGTATCCGGATTGTCCGGGAGCGAGGGGCGGGAGGCGGCGCGCTCCTCGGCGAGCCGCTCGCGGATACCGCTCAGGCCCGCTGGCGCTGCCAGGGCGGGCCAGCGGCGAACCGCGCTTCCACCCATTGGCGGAACGCGCTGGCCGCCGCCGTGGCGTAGCGCGCCGAGGGGCGCACCAGGTAGACGCCGGCGTCGGCGTCCAGTTGCCACTCCGGCAGCACCCGTACCAGCCTGCCGGCTTCGAGGTCGCGGCTCATCAGCCACTCGCCGGCGGCGAAGATGCCCAGGCCCTGGCGTGCGGCGCAGAGCAGGGCTTCGTTGTCGTTGCTGACCATCGAGCCGCGTACCCGCACGGGCCGCTGTTCGTCCTGGCGGGTCAGCTTCCATTCCGGGTACGAGTGCAGTCCGCTGAAGCCGAGGCAGTTGTGTGCCGCCAGGTCGGCCGGGATACGCGGTACCCCATGCCGCTCCAGGTAGTCGGGAGCGGCACCGAGGATGCGCCGATGGGCGCACAGCCGCCTGGCCACCAGGCGGCTGTCGGCCAGTTCGCCGACCCGGATCGCGAGGTCGAAGCCTTCCGCGATGATGTCGACGAAGCGCTCCGAATAGTCGGTTTCCAGCACCACCTGCGGATGCGCCAGGGCGAACTCCGCCAGCAGCGGACCGAGCCAGAGCCGGCCCATCGCCGACGGCAGGGCGATGCGCAGGCGTCCGCGCAGTTGCGCGGCGCCCAGGCTGGCTTCGTGCTCGGCCTCGTCGAGCAGGTCGACGGCCTGGCGGAAGCGGCTCGCCAGGCGCTCGCCTTCATCGGTGAAGCGCAGTTGCCGGGTGGTGCGTTCGACCAGGCGGATGCCGAGGCGACGCTCCAGTGCGCCGAGCCGCTTCGAGAGCACCGAGGGATGTCGTTGCAGGGCGCGGCCGGCGGCGGCGAACGAACCGTGCTCGGCCAGGGCCAGGAGCGTGGCGACTTCATCGGCCTGCCGGCTGTCGAACGGTTGCATGCATGCGCCTCTTGCGAGTGGGTCAGGGCAAGAGTACCAGCGCGCCTTGCGAGCGTCCCTCCAGCAGATCGGTATGCGCCACGGCCGCCTCGGCCAGCGGGTAGCGCCGCCAGACCCGGGGCTGGATGACACCGTCTGCATGGGCGCGCAGCACAGCCTGCGCGCGTAGCCGGTATTCCTCCGGGTTGGCGGTGTGGGCGGCGAGCGAGGGACGGGTGAGGAACAGCGAACCCTTGGCGTTGAGGGTGGCGACTTCGACGGCTGGCGGCACGCCGGAGGTAGCGCCGAAGGACACCAGCAGGCCGCGCGGACGCAAGCTGTTCAGGGATGCCTCAAAGGTAGCGCGACCGATGGGGTCGTAGACCACATCGACCTTGCGCCCGGCGGTCAGCTCGGCGACCTGGGCGGCGAGACTGGCCGCGTCGAACACCAGCACCTCGTCGCAGCCGGCAGCCCTGGCCCGCTCGACGCTTTCCGCCTTCGACACCACGCCGATCACCCAGGCGCCCAGGTGCCGGGCCCAGGCCGCCATCAACTGGCCGACGGCGCCCGCCGCGCCGTACAGCAGGATGCGTGTGCCGGGCCCGACGGGGTAGGTGGCGTGCAGCAGGTAGTGCGCGGTGATGCCCTTGAACAGCAGCGCCGCCGCGTCCTCGAAAGCGAGTGTGTCGGGCAGCTTCAGCAAGCGCTCGGCGGGGTAGAGCCGGGCGCTGGCATAGGCGCCCAGCGGGCCGGTGGCATAGGCGACGCGGTCGCCCGGCGCCAGTCCGGAGACTCCCGGACCCAGCGCGGCGACCACTCCGGCGCCTTCCAGGCCGAGGCCGGACGGCAGCGGAATCGGTACCGCTCCCGAGCGCTGGCCGAGGTCCAGCGGATTGACGCCGATGGCGGCCTGCTCCAGCCAGACCTCGCCGGGGCCCGGTTGCTGCGCCTGGACTTGCTCCAGGCGCAGGACCTCGGGGCCTCCGTTTGCGTTGAGGGTGATGCGACTGGGCATGGCGGTCTCCTTGGCTGCGTTCGTCGTTCCGGCAGTCTAATGAAGCATCCGGGGATGACCAGGTAGGTTCTTTGCAGTTTATTGCTGCACCGCATGCAGTAGTGAGACGGTGCTCCAAGGTGACCGAAAGTCGTGTTTCCGTATCGACAGGATTCGCCTAGTGTAAGGCGGCAGCCTGGACGGCCATGGTCCCTGTGGTCGCCGGGATCATTTCGGGAGAGTCCCATGACGGCACCTTTCAAGGATCATTTCTCCACGGGTTCGGCGAACTACGCCGCACATCGTCCGACCTACCCGGCGCAGTTGGTCGACGAGCTGGCCGCGCTCTGCCCCGGCACCCGCCTGGCCCTGGACTGCGGCTGCGGCACCGGACAGCTCACGGTGCTGTTGGCCGAGCGTTTCGAACGGGTGGTCGGTACCGACGCCAGCGCCGCGCAGATCGACAAGGCGCAGGCTCGCGAGCGGGTCGAGTATCGCGTGGCCCTGGCCGAGGACAGCGGACTGGCGGCGGCCAGCGCCGACCTGGTGACGGTCGCCCAGGCCGCCCACTGGCTGGACCTGCCGCGCTTCTACGAGGAAGTCCGGCGTGTGGCCCGCGCGGACGCCATCCTGGCCCTGGTTACCTATGGCGTATTGCATGTCGACGGACCCATGGAACCGCTGGTCCAGCACTTCTACCACCAGGTCGTCGGCCCCTACTGGCCTGCCGAGCGGCGCCACGTGGAGGAGGGCTACCGCAGTCTGCCGTTCCCCTTCGAGGAGCGTCGCCTGCCGGACCTGGCCATCGAGGTGGCCTGGACCCTGGACGAACTGCTGGGCTATGTCGGTACCTGGTCGGCGGTGAAGGAGGCCGGCAAGGCCCTTGGCCAGGATCCGGGCGCCGCGTTCGTCGATGAGCTGCGCGAAGCCTGGGGCGACCCGCAGACGCGCTATCGGGTCAGTTGGCCGCTGACGGTGCGCGCCGGGGTGATCCGCTGAGCCATCGGACGCAATCCGAAACTCAACCATGACGGCGGGGAGAGCGCCGATCGCGTCCGCCTGCCGTCTACGCAGGTCGCTGCAACCCCCTGGCAGCCGCGGCGTCGCTTGAGCGCGGGCAGGGGGCAGGTGGTGCGCCGAGTCGTATTCGTCGAACTCGCCATGCCGCCCCAGGCCGGGTCGGCGTGCAGGTTGCCAGTCCCTGGCGTACGGGGCGCTCAGTGCGTGCTTTCGTTTCACTGAGCGAGGTTTTCCAGCGCTATGAAGAAATCGCCCCGATTGCAGGATGAGTCTTGCTTTCGTCCCGGTTTCCCTGCCGCTGGCTGCTGAATCGAGGGTGCACTCCGCGCAGTCCGGCCCCTCACCTTGAGAGCCGTTGCCATTGTCGGGGTTACCCACGTGCTTTCCAGCAGGTACGGAGCCGATGGGAGATCGAGTTGGCGAGAGTGCCGGCTTGCTCCGGCCTTCTGAAGGCTCTTCTTGAATCAGAAAAACCTTACGCCAGAAGTAGTGGGGGCTGATGGCCCCGCTCGCTTCGATCCTTCATGGTTAGCGGGTTCTGTTCTTCTTCGCCGTGGAGAGTTTTTCTGTGAGTGGTTCCCTCTTGGTACCGGCCAGTCTCGCCAGTCGCATCAGGCTCCTGCTGGTCATGACCCGGCGCGAGGTCGAACTGCGTTATCGCGACGCCATGTTGGGCCGCATCTGGATCATCGTCTCGCCGTTCCTGCTCTTGCTGATCTATACGTTTGTCTTCGGCTTCGTGCTGAAGTCGCGCTGGGGCGGAAGCCAGAGCACGCTTTCCTTCGCCTTGACCCTGTTTTCCGGACTCCTGCTGAACGGGATCCTCGCTGAAAGCCTGTCCAGGGCCCCGACTATCATCCAGGCCAACGCCAACTACGTGAAGAAGCTGGTTTTTCCCCTGGAGATACTCCCCCTCACACCGCTGCTGGCCGCTTTCTTCAACGCCATGCTCGGCTACCTGGTGCTCTGTATCTTTCTTCTCTTCAGCGGCGTCGAGCCGGGCTGGCAACTGGTCCTGCTACCGCTTGCCCTGCTCCCCTTCCTGCTCTGCGTGACGGGGCTGGCGTGGTTCCTCGCGGGGCTCGGCGTCTATGTTCGCGACATAGGGCAGTTCGTCCAGTTTCTCCTGGTGCTTCTGCTATTCATCAGCCCGGTGTTCTATCCGCTGTCTTCCTTGCCACCGGTAATGCAGCCCTACCTGTACCTCAATCCGCTGACGATCCCGGTGGAAATGGTCAGGGCGATCCTTTTCGATGCTCCCTATCCGACCCTTGGGGTCTTCAGCGTTTATTGCGTTGCGTCGCTGCTGGTCTGTTCATCGGGCTTCCTCTGGTTCCGTCGGGTACAGGAAGGTTTTGCAGATGTCCTCTGAGGCCGTTTCCCCGGGCCCGCAGATGACGGCCGAGTGGATACCGCTGGGGCAGCGTTTGCTCGAACGCGGGTTGGTGAGCGGCCAGGAACTCGAGCGGGCGCTCGACCTGCAACGCCGGCTTGGCGGCCGTCTGGGAGGCATTCTCGTGCGTTCCGGAGCCATCTCGGAAAATACCCTCATGCAGGTGCTGGCGGAGCAACTGCGGTTGCCGCTGGTGGGGGACGACCTGCGGAAGCCGAGCGAAGAGTCCATCGCCGCATTCCTGCTCAGTACCCCGATCAATACCGACTGGTTCGTCGAAGAGCAACTGGTGGTCTGGGAGGAGGGCGAGCAACTGCTGTTCGCGGCGCGTGATCCGTTATCTCCTTCGATACGCGAAACCCTGGGCTATTTCTATCCGGAGCGCTCGATTCAAGCAGTGCTGTGCCGCTCCCAGGATCTGGACGGCTGGTTGGAGCACTCCCTGGACCTGGCCCGGCAAGGTGCGGATCGGCACGCCTACGGCAGCGAAGACATCCGCTACCTGCGGGAGTTGGCGGAGGAGGCGCCGGTAGTCGAACTCGTCAACAACGTGATGAGCCAGGCCATGGAAAAGCGTTCTTCGGATATTCACATCGAACCCCGGGAGTTCGACTTCCGTATCCGCTTCCGCGTCGACGGCGTCCTGCACGACCAACTGAGCCTTCCCCGCGAGCGATTCGCGGCGGTCGTCTCGCGGATCAAGCTGATCTCCGCCATCGACATCGCGGAGCGACGGTTGCCGCAGGATGGACGCATGAGCATCCGGGTCAGCGGTACGGAGCTCGACGTGCGGGTCTCCACCTTGCCAGGGGTGCATGGCGAATCGGTGGTCATGCGCCTGTTGCCGAAGGAGCGCGAGGGGTTGCGCCTGGACCGGCTCGGGATGCTCCCGGACCACTTGCGGAGGATGCGTGCATGGGTAGCGGAACCCCACGGCATCATCCTGGTGACCGGCCCCACCGGATCGGGCAAGTCCACCACGCTCTATGGCGCGCTGGAGGAAATCAATGATGGCGTGCGCAAGCTCATCAGCGTGGAAGATCCCGTGGAATACCAGGTGCCCAACATCACCCAGGTCCAGGTCCATGCCGACATCGGCCTGACCTTCGCTGCCGCCTTGCGCTCGATCCTGCGGCAGGATCCCGATGTGATCATGATCGGGGAGATACGCGACCTGGAGACGGCGGAGATCGCCGTACAGTCCTCGCTCACCGGTCACCTGGTGCTTTCGACCCTGCATACCAACGATGCGGTGAGCGCCTTCACGCGTTTGATCGACATGGGCGTGGAACCCTTCCTGGTGGCTTCGCCGGTGCGCGGTGTCCAGGCCCAGCGACTGGTGCGCAGGTTGTGCGCCCACTGCGCGGAACCTTGCGAGCCAACCCTTGCTGCGGCCGATCTGGCAGCGACCCAGGCGGCCACCGCGCGGCTGTTCCCGGGGCAGGCAGCGCAATGGCGCGTGGCGCGAGGCTGCGGCCGCTGCGAAGGTACCGGCTACAGCGGCCGTGTGGGCATCTACGAACTCGTCGATCTGTCTTCCGAGATGCGCGACCTGATCGTGCAGAGAGCTTCCCTCGAACAGATGCATCGGCTTGCCGCCAGCCAGGGACAGCGCAATCTGCGTGAAGATGGCTTGATCAAGGCCTGGTTGGGTATGACCAGTCTTGACGAGGTGCATCGCGTGACCAGCGGCTAAGCCCATGAATTTCATCTACCAGGCCGTCGATCGCAAGGGCAGGCGCGTTCGTGGCGAACTCTGCCTCCCAACGCGCCAGGATGCGCTGCGGCAGTTGCAGCGCCAGGGGCTCACCCCGCTCAGCCTGGAGGTGAAACGCCGCAACCTGGGCTCGCGACGTCGGCTCAAGGCCGAGGAATTGAACATGGCCATCCACGAGCTGGCCACCATGCTCGCGGCGGGAGTGAGCATGGCCGACGCGGTGGAGGCTCAGGAGCGAGGCGCGCGCCACCCGAAGTTGATTACCGCCCTGCAGGCGATGGCCAATGGCCTGCGCCAGGGGCAATCCTTTCCCGTGGTGCTGGAGAGCGCCGGCCTCGACCTGCCGCGCTATGTATATCAACTGGTGGCGGCCGGCGAGATGACCGGAAACCTCGCAGGAGCCCTGAGGGACTGTGCCACGCAGATGGAATACGAACGGCGAACCCGCGCCGAGTTGCAAGGGGCGCTGATCTACCCTGCGATTCTGGTGCTCAGCGGGGTGCTCGCCGTGGCGACCCTGTTCGTCTTCGTCGTTCCGAAATTCGCCAATCTCCTGAACGAGACTGCCCAGCTCCCGTGGCTTGCCTGGGCAGTGCTGAGCATCGGGGTATGGAGCAACGAGAGTTCCGGCTTGCTGGCGTTCGCCGTCCTGCTGCTTGCTGGCGGCATCGCCGTGGCGCTGCGCAATCCGGCGCTCCGCGCCCATGCGCTCGACCAGTTGGTGCGCCTGCCCGTAGTCGGGGAATGGTTGATGCAGGCGGAAATAGCGCAATGGTCGAAGGTGCTTGGAACCCTGCTGGGAAATCGTGTGCCGCTGGTGGAGGCCCTGCTGCTTTCCGCCGCTGGCGTCCGCATTGCCCGGCAGCGCCGGACCCTGGAGCGAGTCACCCAGGATGTGCGGGCCGGCATCGCCTTGTCGGCAGCGTTGGAGGAGCGCCAGGCGGTCACGTCCATCGGTTCGAGCCTGGTGCGGGTTGGAGAGGCCTCCGGGCAGCTCGCGGAGATGCTGCAGAGCCTGGCGACGCTCTATGGAGAGGCCGGGCAGGCGCGAATGAAAAAGGCCCTGGTACTGATCGAGCCTTTGGCGATCCTGCTGATCGGCTCTGTGTTCGGCCTGATCATTACCGGCGTGGTACTGGCGATTACCAGCGCCAACGACATGGTGCTTTGAATGCCGGGTATCGATGCCGCGGCTGGTTGGATGAGACGTGAAGTGGAAACCGTATGAACAGAGCTGCACAACAGGGCTTCACCCTGCTCGAGATGATTGTGGTGTTGGTGATTATCGGCATGCTGATGGGGCTCGTCGGGCCGCGACTGTTCAATCAGGCCGACAAGGCGAAGGCGCAGACGGCGGATACCCAGGTGAAGATGCTCAAGGGCGCGTTGCTCACCATGCGCCTGGACATCGGCCGGCTGCCGACCGAAGAAGAAGGCCTGGCGCTACTCAACACGCCGCCTTCCGATGAACGTCTCGGGGCCTTCTGGCACGGGCCCTACCTCGAGGGCGGCGTACCGCTGGACCCCTGGAACCGGCCTTACCTGTACAGCGACAGGCCGAGTGCCGAACAACCCTTCACTCTCTACAGTCAGGGCGCGGATGGGCAGCCCGGTGGGAAAGGCCTGGATGCCGATGTCGGTTACGCGCCCAAACGTTGACCAGGCCGCGTTCACCTTGCTCGAACTGCTGGTGGTGCTGGTGATCGTCGGGGCCATTGCTGCGGTGGCGTTGCCCGGCCTGGTGAGGATGCAGGAGACCTGGGCGCGCAGGACCGCGCTGGACGATCTGTTCAATCAATTGCAGACCTTGGGCTATCGCGTGCGCAGCGATGGGCGGGAGCTGCTCATTGGTGAGAGCGGGGCGGTTCCCGAGCAGTTGCTGCGACTGCCCGATGGCTGGACGGTTACTGCTCGGCCGCCGATACGTTACATGGCAAACGGAGTTTGCCTGGGCGGAAAGTTGCAGGTCCATCATGGGCGCGCGACACATACGCTGCTGCTTCAGCCCCCCCTCTGCGCGCCCGGGACGATCCGCTGATGCCGGCGCGGCAGGAAGGCTTCACGCTCCTGGAGGCGGTGGTTGCGCTGACGCTCCTGGCAGTGGTCGGCGGTGCGCTTTTCGCCTGGCTCAACAGTGCCTTTCGGAGCATGCAGCGGGTCGAGGCGGCCGAGCTGCGCATCGAGACGGCTTGGGTGGCGATGGCCTATCTGGAGCGCATGAACCCTGCGCTCGAACCCGCAGGCAGGGTCCGGCTGGGGCATTACCGGCTGGAGTGGCGAAGTTCGCCGCTGTCCGCGTCGAAAGCGGCGGTGGGCCGCCATAGCGGCAGTCCGGGCATCTACGACGTGACCTTGTTCAGGGTCGTCGCCAGCATCCGGGCCGGCGATGGAACGCCGCAGACGCTGCAACTGGAGCTTCCCGGATACGTGGTCATCCCAGCGCGACTGGGTGATGGACCATGATCCGCTCGCGACGAAAACAGGGTGCATTCACCCTGCTCGAGATGATCGTGGTGCTGCTGGTCGTTTCCTTCATCGGCACGTTGCTCATGCAAGGGTTGAGCTATGCCAGCAAGGCCAACCAGTCCTTGCACCAGAGCCTGGGGCGCGGACAGGTCCGGGCGCTGACCTTCGATTGGTTCCGTGATGCGGTGGAGAACCTGGTCGCTCCCGAGGCTGGCGAGGTCCGCTGGCGTCTGCGAGGGGACGAGCTCAGTTTCGAGGCCATGTCTGCCGCGGCCCTGGATCGCCGTGCGGGCATCCCGACGCCCTTGGCCTTCCGGCTTGAGCGGCGGGCAGGAGAGGACCGGACCGAGTTGATCTATGTGCGAAGGCTGGAGGACAGTCGCTGGCCCCTCCTGCATCTGCGCGGCGAAGCTCGCTTCCGCTATCTGGACGGTCACGGCCAGTGGCACCGGGACTGGCCGCCGAGCGCGCAACTGGCCGATACCCTTCCCGAGGCGATGGCACTGACGGCTCCCGAGGAGCGCCTGTTTGTCCTTGTCGCGGTCGCGCTGCCCAGAGCGAGGCCCGCCGAACATGATTTCTGATGGCGCATGCCGACATGCGGCGTCTGCCCGCTCGTCTGGCTTCGTTCTGGTCGGAGTGGTCTGGTTCCTGGCCATCATGACCCTGCTGGCCAGTGCCGCTGTACTCTGGGTCGGGCGCTCGCTGGATGCCACGGAAAACCGGCGCAAGGCGCTGCTTCGTGAGCTGGAGGAGCATGCCTTGCTGGCGCGGGTCCAATGGCTGGTGGCTACCCAGCGCTATACCGTCGCGGGCCTGAGCGTACCGGGAAATGCTGGCGCCGCGCCGAGCAAGGTGGACATGGACACTTCGATCCTGCCCATTGGCGGGGAGCTGCCTCTGGATGGCCGGGAGTTCTGCATGGCCAATGGCTGGTGCATTGCGCTGCTCGATCGCTCCGCGCGCCTCAGTCTTTCCGGCATCGATCCGCGGGTACTGTCCAGGCTGCTGGCGGGGTTGGGGGTTCCCGCCGAGCAGGTGCAGGTCATGGTCGCCCAATGGTTCAGCTATCTCTATCCCGGCGCCGCTCCACGACTGGGTAGCGCCGCGCAAGCCAGCGACAGGTCCTCTCCGGGCCAGGCCCGGCGCCGTCCGTTGCGCTCGGTGATGGAAGTCTTCCGGCTGGAGGCCTGGCGCCCCTGGGAAGCGCATTTGCTCGACGCCGGTTGGCGCGATCTGGTTGCGGCGGACGAGGCGGCGCTGAACATCAACACCGCGGATGCCCGAATCCTGTCTCTTGCCTGGGGACTACCGGAGGACGCTGTCGGCCGACTGCTGCAAGCCCGCTGGCAGCGTCCGTTCACCCGGATGTCGGACCTGCATGACCTCCTCGGGGGTCATGCGAGGCTGGTTCCCGAGGATGGCTGGGCGCGCCTGGCCAGTCCGGCCCTGTCGATTCGGCTCTACCCGCCAGGAGCCGAGCAGGGGACGGAATACGAGGTCCGCTTCAACTCAGAGCACCGCCTGCTGCCACCCTGGCAGCTTCTCTCGAAGAGGTCCGTGAAGATAAATGATCGCTACTCGAATCCTCCGCTGCATCCCGATATCGCCCCCGGGGTTCTTGCCGCCCCGCTTGTGGCAAGGCCGTGGTAAGGATGGCCGGGCGCAGCTTGAGTGGGTACGTAGAGGTACAGGGTTGGCGCGGCGCGCCCCAGCGCAGTGGATCGTGGATCGGGCGTGGTGTGTCTATCGCTGTCTCGATCTCAATCATGTGCCGCGCTCTGACCGGTATCAGGCACTGGCGTTGAAGCTTGCCGCCCTGGCGCCTTTTCGCCGCGCAGGCCATTACGTAGCCTGGCGGGGTGGCCATGCTCTGGTCTGGTTCTGGGATGAGGAGGTCCGGGAGGCCGTTGCCGAAGACTGCGTCGACCAACCTCGGCGTTATCGCTGTATCCCCGAATCCCTCCTGCAGGCTCCCCCTCGGTCGGTCGCGGAAGGCGAGACGGTTCGGCTGCTTCGGGTTCGCTCCGGGCTGGATCTCCAGGTCTGGAGAGATGACTGCCTTGTCCTGAGCCATTTCTTTCCCAGCCCACCCCAGCCAGAACAATGGGTTCGGTTGCTCCGGGGGCTGGCGGGAATACGCATCCCGGAGAGCCTGGTTGCCGAGCCTGGAGAGTCGCTGGGCCGTCCCTGGGCCGTTCCGGCGGCGGAAGCAACGCTGCTGCGATGGGAGCGTTGGTTGCCGCATGGGCTCATAGCCACCCTGTTGCTGGGATGCGGATTCAATCTGGGGGAAGGTTTGTCCTGGTGGTGGGCCGAGCGTGCGCTGCGAACGCAGTACGACCAGCTGAGCGACCAGGTCTCGCCGATCCTCAGCGCACGCAACCAGGCCTTGCAGAGCAATCGGATGGCCACGGAGCTGGGGCGCGCTTTGCAGCATCGCTCGCAGGTGGCGCTGCTGGGACAGGTAGCGGAACTGTTGCCGAAGGACAGTCGGTTGCTCGCCTGGCGCTATCGAGGCTCCGAGCTGGAGTTGCGGATTGGCACCGACAGTGTCGACCCGCGTCTCTATGTGCGGCGTTTCATGGAATCGGGGAGTTTCGAAGATGTCAGGGTGGAACCTTCGCAGAGCGAGGGGCTATCGCTGAGCCTGGTCCTGCGTACGCCGGGGGAGGGTGCCTGATGTCGGACTTCCAGCGAACACTGCAGTTCCAGGGGCGGAACCTGCAACGACAATGGCAGGAAAAACCTCTCTTGCGCATGGCCATCTGGAGCCTGTGCCTGCTGCTGGTTGTGCATCTGGTCATGCTCAGCATGGATTGGAGGGAGGAACGAGGGGAGGAATATCGTCGTCTGGCCGGGGAATGGCTCAAGCTCCAGGACGTTTCCCGGCAGACCGCCTGGCCGGAGCGGGCGATGCAGGCGGAGCAGGTCCTGAACCTTCAGCGAGAGCGCTTCTGGCAGGCGCCGAATGCGTCGCAGGCGAGGGCCGATGTGCAGGCCTGGCTGACCGAGCAGGTTCGCCTGGCGGGCGTCCCTGACGCGGAAGTGAGCGTACTGCTTCCTCGCGGCTTCGAGAAGCAAGGGACGATCGCGCGTATCGAGGCCCAGGTTCGCGGGCAGTTGGAGCCAGCCTCGTTCAGTCGGTTGTTGCAGGATATAGAAGCGGAGCAGCGGCAAGTAGCGGTGGAGTTTCTGGAACTGAACAATATGTTGTCGCCCATGCTCAATCTACAGTTGTCGTTCCTGTTCGTAGCGGCCTATTGAAGCGGATGCGGATCGGGCAGCACCCGTTTGCCGGAAGAGTTCGGCGGAGGGCGGTGCCCGTCGATGGAGCGAGTTGCCGCCAGGCGGCCGGGAAACCGAATCCGCTCGGGACGCCTGCGATTCGGCTCCCCGGCCCGCCATTGTCGCATTCGCGCAGCGAAGAACGGCCAGTCTGGTCCGGCCTGTAAACAAGTGCAAAATTTTACTTCATGGTCGGCTTGGCACTCCGAGCCGGCTCGTCCATGCTGGAGCACAACTTTCCCATGGATACCATTGCCATGAAGTTCCTGCTGCCCCTGCTGCTGTTATTTCCGCTTTCCACTCTCGCCGACGACAAGGACTACGACCAATGCATACTCGACTACCAACGCACGGCGAAGAGCGGGGTGGCGGTTCACTTCATCACCCAGGCCTGCGACAAGTTGTATAACGACGGCTCCTTCCTGCTGTCGCGGGAAAAGGCTTATTACGAGTGTCTGCTGGAGAACCTGCCGGGGGTGGAGAACAACCTGGCGGCGCAGAAGATCAGGAGCGCTTGCGAATCGAAGTCGCAGAATTGATCTGGCGAGGAGGGGAGCGAAAGTAGCCAGTGGGGTTTCCGACGGCATCGGCAGGATGCCGTCGGGAAAACCGGCTTAGCGTTGCAGCCAGGATTCGACGGTTTCGGAACCGTACTGTTCTTTCCAGGCTTTCAGAACCTTGTGGTTGCCGCCCTTGGTTTCGACGACTTCACCGTTGTTCGGGTTCTTGTAGACCTTCAGGGCGCGGGCACGGCGCTGCGGAGCGGCGCTGACGGTGACCGGAGCCTTGGGGTCGAGGATGGCGATGATGTTGTGCAGGGTCATGCCGTACTTGTCCATCAACGCCTGCAACTTGTCCTTGAATTCCAGTTCCTGCTTCAGGCTGCTGTCGCTTTTCAGCTTTTCCAGCAGGGCCAGTTGCTCCTGAAGTTTGCGCTCTGCCTCGCGGAACTCGGCAAGTTTGGACATTCGTTTCACTCCCGTTCTAAAAATATGGTGCTGGGTTTTGGTGCATTTATAGTGGATTTACGGACTTTCCGTGTCCGCGGCAAAGGATAAGTCTTTATCTACTGGAAGAACAATATAGTTGCACGGTTTTATTGACTAACGGACTGTAGGGACAGCTTGCCGGATGTTTCCCTGAAGAATATGAAACCTTTATGTCCGTGGGGATAATGCTTCGTACAGCCCATGGGAGAGAGACGGCAGAACGGGCCCGTTGTGTGGAAGCCCGTTTTAGAGCAGATGGCGAAGCGCCTGGGGAGAGTCGGGCGAATCAATCGCCCCGATATTCGCAACCGCTGGTGCAAGTTTCGTGGACGCGGACCTTGGAGAGTTCCGGCAACAGCGGCTTGAGTTGTTGCCAGATCCAGCGGCAGAGGTTTTCGCTGGTGGGGTTTTCCAGGCCTGGAATATCGTTCAGATAATTGTGGTCGAGTTGCTCGTAGATCGGCTTGAAGATCGCCTTGATTTCCGCGAAGTCGCGGATCCAGCCGGTATGCGGATCGACCTCGCCTTCGATGTGGATGGCGACACGGAACGAGTGGCCGTGCAGGCGCCCGCATTTGTGGCCTTCGGGGACGTGGGGCAGGCGATGGGCGGATTCGAAGGTGAATTCTTTGAAGAGTTCCACTGTAGTGCGCTCTGGATCGGGGTTATCGGACAACCGGAATGGGGGCGCCATGGTAGCAGGTTTGCGCGCCGGACCCGGTCTGCTCCGACCGGGCGGTCGTTTACCTGAGTTGCAGGCGGCGCGCCAGGCGCGCCAGGTTGGCGCGATCCAGGCCCAGCTCGCGTGCAGCCGAGGCCCAGCTTCCCTGGTGACGGGCCAGGCAGTCCTGGATCAGGTGGCGTTGGTAGGCGTCGGTGGCCGCGCGCAACGAGTGACCGGTCGTTGGCGCGGCGGGCGCGGGCTCGACCACGCTGCGAGGTGGCGCGGGGGTTTCCGCGGGCAGGTCGAGATCCTGCCGATGCAGGGTGACGATCCGCGACCGCTCCGGATTGTGGCCGAGGGCCTTGAGCGAGGCGCGGCCGACCAGGTGCTCGAGTTCGCGCACGTTGCCCGGCCAGCGATAGTCGAGGAGCGCGGCCTGGGCCTCGTGGTCCAGGCGCAGGCTGCGCAGTCCCAGGCGCGGTCGGTTTTCCTCGAGGAAGTAGCCGGCCAGCAGGAGGATATCGCGGCCGCGCTCGCGCAGCGGCGGCACGCGCAAGGGATAGACGCTGAGGCGATGGTAGAGATCGGCGCGGAAGCGCCCGGCACGCACTTCCTCGGCCAGGTCGCGGTTGGTGGCTGCGATCAGGCGTACGTCGACGCGGTGCTCGCGATCGGAGCCGACCCGCTGCAACTGCCCGCTCTGCAGCACGCGGAGCAGCTTGGCCTGCACCGCCAGCGGCAACTCGCCGACCTCGTCGAGGAACAGGCTGCCGCCGTCGGCCAGTTCGAACTTGCCGCGCCGTTCGTTGACCGCGCCGGAGAAGGCGCCGCGCACATGGCCGAACAATTCGCTTTCCACCAGGGTCTCGGGCAGCGCGGCGCAGTTGAGACTGATCATCGGCTTGCCGCTGCGCATGGAATGCCGGTGGATGGATTGCGCCACCAGTTCCTTGCCGACCCCGGTCTCGCCGGTGATCAGTACGCTCAGGTCGCTGTTGGCGACCAGGCGGATTTCTTCCAGCAGCGCCTTGTGCGCGGCGCTCTGGCCGATCATTTCCCGTGGCCGCTCGCCAGCGGCTTCGAGATAGGCCTCGGCGCGCTGGTGCTCGTCCTCGGCGCGGCGGGTCAGGTCGCGCATCCGCTCGCTGGCCTTGACCGTGGCGGCGGCGAGGCTGGCGAAGGCCTCCAGGGTATCCAGGTCGGCGCTGGCGAAGCGCGACGGATCGAGGGTATCTAGGGTCAGCAAGCCCCAGGGCTGGTCGTCGAGGTACAGCGGACAGCCCAGGCAATCATGGATTTCCAGGTGGCCGTGGAGGCCTTCCACCAGACCGTCGTAGGGATCGGGCAGGCCGCAGTCGGCGGGGAAGCGGGTCGGCCCGCGGCGCTCCAGGAGGGCCTCGAGGCGCGGATGTTCGCCGACCCGGAAGCGCCGGCCGAGGGTGTCCGGGCTGAGGCCGTCCACCGCCAGCGGGATCAGGTATTCGCCGTCCAGGCGCAGCAGCGCGGTGGCGTCGCAGGGCAGCAGGTCGCGCAGGGCCTGGAGCAGGCGGCGGTAGCGTTCGTCTTCCGGCAGGTCGCGGGACAGGTCGGCAACCAGCGGGATCAGGGTGGCAAGCAAGGGGTTGGTGGTCATTTCGACCTCTTTGCAGTCCTAATGACTCTGAATGGTTGCAGTCATTATGACCTATGCCGGCCTGCAAGGCCCGTGAATTCTGGTAGTTTGCCTTGGCACGCTTCCTGAAATGCTTCGAGGTGAAACAAAACCTTGCATGCGTCAGGAGTCATCTATGTTGTCCAATGCCCAACGTGCCCTCATCAAAGCCACCGTACCGCTGCTGGAGACCGGCGGTGAAGCGCTGATCACCCATTTCTACCGCACCATGCTCGGCGAGTACCCCGAGGTTCGCCCGCTGTTCAACCAGGCCCACCAGGCCAGCGGCGACCAGCCGCGGGCGCTGGCCAATGGCGTGCTGATGTACGCCAGGCACATCGACCAGTTGCAGGAACTCGGCCCGCTGGTGGCCAAGGTGGTGAACAAGCATGTCTCCCTGCAGGTGCTGCCCGAACACTATCCGATCGTCGGCACTTGCCTGTTGCGGGCGATCCGCGAGGTCCTCGGCGAACAGATCGCCACCGACGAAGTCCTCGAAGCCTGGGGCGCGGCCTACCAGCAACTGGCCGACCTGCTGATCGAGGCCGAGGAGTCGGTGTATGCCGCCAGCGCCCAGGCCGATGGCGGCTGGCGCGGCGTGCGGCGCTTCCGCGTGGCACGCAAGCAGGCGGAGAGCGAGGAAATCACCTCGTTCTACCTGGAGCCGGTGGACGGCCAGCCGCTGCTGGCGTTCCAGCCGGGACAGTACATCGGCCTGCGGCTGGACATCGACGGCGAGGAAGTGCGCCGCAACTATTCGCTTTCCGCTGCCAGCAACGGCCGCGAATACCGCATCAGCGTCAAGCGCGAGGCGGGTGGACGGGTCTCCAATTACCTGCATGACCGGGTCGCCGAGGGCGACGAGCTGGATCTGTTTCCGCCGGCTGGCGATTTCGTCCTGCGTGACAGCGACAAGCCGCTGGTGCTGATCACCGCCGGCGTCGGCATCACCCCGGCCCTGGCCATGTTGCAGGAAGCGCTGCCGCAGGCGCGGCCGATCCGCTTCATCCATTGCGCCCGGCATGGCGGCGTGCATGCCTTCCGCGACTGGATCGAAGACGTGTCGGCGCAGCACGAGCAGGTCGAGCACTTCTTCTGCTACAGCGAACCGCGCGCCGGCGACAGTGCCGACGCCGAGGGATTGCTGAGCCGCGAGAAACTGGCCGACTGGTTGCCGCAGGAGCGCGACCTGGACGCCTACTTCCTCGGACCCCGGCCTTTCATGGCGCAGGTCAAGCGCCACCTGGCCGACCTCGGCGTACCCTCGCAGCAATGCCACTACGAGTTCTTCGGTCCGGCCGCCGCGCTGGACGCCTGAAGCGACGGGCCGGCGCGAGGTGCGTCGGCCCTTTTTCGGAAAAAGGAGATCGAGATGAACGCTCTGTTCGATTGTCCACGGCGGGTGCTGCGGATCGGTCACGGGCTGCTGGCGGCCGGCCTGGCGCTGCTCGTCGCCGGCGTGATCGCCGCCTATTTCCTCGACCGCTACCTGAACATGCCGGCGCTGGTGTTTTCCCATGCGCTGGTGATCCTCGGCCCGACCCTGTTGAAGATTGGCTACGTGATGCGCCTGAGCGCGCTGTTCCGCATGCGTCGACCCGGTTGGGAGGTCTGCTGTGCAAGTGCTTGATCGTTCCAGGCTGATGGCCATACCGCCGATCTGGCGCCTGGGCTTCCGCCCGTTCTTCCTCGGCGGCGCGCTGTTCGCGGTCCTCGCCATCGCGCTCTGGCTAGCGGCGCTGGCCGGGCTCTGGAGCGGCTGGCAACCGGTCGGTGGCTGGCTGGCCTGGCATCGTCACGAAATGCTCTTCGGTTTCGGCGTGGCGATCATCGCCGGCTTCCTGTTGACCGCCGTGCAGACCTGGACCGGCGTACCCGGCCTGCAGGGCAAACCCTTGGCCCTGCTCGCCGGGCTCTGGCTGGCGGCGCGCCTGGCCTGGCTATTCGATGCGCCGCTGGCGCTGCTGCTGGTGCTGCAACTGAGCTTCCTGCCGCTATTGGCCTGGGCTATCGGTCGCAGCCTGTGGCGGGTGCGGCAGAAGCGCAATTACCCGGTGGTGGGCCTGTTGCTGCTGTTGACCCTGGCCGACGCCCTGGTCCTGCTCGGCCTGTTCGAGGGCAATGACGACTGGCAACGGCGTGCCTCCATCGCCGCGCTATGGCTGATCGCCGGGATGATGAACCTGATCGGCGGGCGGGTGATCCCGTTCTTCACCCAGCGCGGTCTCGGCCGTCAGCAGCAGGTGCCGGCGATCGCCTGGCTGGACAATGGCATCCTGCTGGGCTGCGTGCTGGTGGCGCTGCTCACCGCCGCGGGCGTCACGACGCAGCCGACGCCCTGGCTTGCAGGACTGTTCGCCGCCCTCGGTGGTGCGCAACTGTGGCGCCTGTGGCGTTGGCGCGATCGCGGCATCTGGCAGGTGCCGCTGCTCTGGTCTCTGCACCTGGCATATTTCTGGATCGCCGTGGCGCCGCTTGGCATGGCGCTCTGGAGCCTGGGCCTGGCGCTGGCGCCGAGCCAGGCGCTGCACGCGCTGGCGGTGGGCGGCATGGGCGGGTTGATCCTGGCGATGCTGGCACGGGTCACTCTCGGCCATACCGGTCGCGCGCTGCAACCGCCGGCAGCGATGCCCTGGGCTTTCGCCCTGCTCAATCTCGGCTGCGCGGCGCGGGTGTTCCTGCCCAGCCTGTTGCCGGCGAACTGGGCGCTGCCCCTGGCAGGCGGACTGTGGGCTTTGGCGTTCCTGCTGTTCGCCTGGTTCTATGCGCCGATGCTGTGTCGTCCGCGGGTCGACGGCCATCCCGGTTGATCAGGGGGCTTGCCGCAGACGCCGCAGCTCCTGGTTCAGCCAGTCGGCGGAGTTGCGCGTCTGCGTGGCGCAGCGCACCTGGTAGGGCTTGCCGCTGAGGCTGCTCTGGGTCGCGGCGCGCTCGATGAAGTCCTCGCTGCTGGCGACCAGATCCTTGCGCTCCAGGTAGTCGAGCTTCTTCTGCAGGTGGGCGCGGGCTTCCGCGGCCGGGTATTCGCTGCCGTTGCGGATGAAGGTGCAGCCGCTGTCTTCAACAAAGCTCAGCAAGCGGCCGATCTCCTGGCTCGCCTGCGGGGAGGGCGCGGCCAGCGCCGGCAGGCTCGAGGCCAGCAGCCAACAGGCGGCGCAGGTAGTCCGCCAGGTAATCGTGAAAGCGCGCATCGTTCCAGTACTCCATGTGGCTCAACGGGGTGTGCCGCTTGTACCAGGGACCGACCGGCAGGGCGAGGTCCTCGTGGACGACCGCGGCGTAGTTCTGCAACGGCCGCAGCGGATAGCCGAGCGGATCGGCCGGCGCGTAGACGTTCAGCCAGCGTGCCTGCTGGCGGATGGCCGGGGGCAGGCAGTGGCCGGGAAAGCGGATCGGACAGACCTTCTCGTAGGCGAAGGTGAACAGCGGGATGTTGCAACCGAAGGTGACCAGCCCGGCCAGGGTTTCCAGGCCGAGGAAGGGGTCGATCGAGCAACTCGGCGTGCGGTTGAGTTTCTGCTGGTCCCAGATGAAATTGGACACGATGTGCCCGCCCAGGGAGTGGGCGAGGATCACCAGCGGCGTCTGCGGCCCGACTTTCGCGCGCAGGGCCATGATCCCGCTGCGCACGTGCTGGTGGACCTGCTGGTAGGTGGTGTCGTAGGCGGCGCTGACCTTGCGGTAGCCGCTGGCGTCGCCGAGGAATAGCGTCACCGCCCGGCGCAGCCAGCGCCAGCCCAGCGGCTCGCGCTCGATGCGCTTGAGGTAGTCCAGCTCGCGGGCGTCCAGTACGCTGGCCCAGTACAGGCTCTGGAAGGCCACCTCGCCGGCTTCCGCGCCGAGACGTCGGCGCAGCGCCGCCACCAGTTCGCGGGCGTAGCTGTGCAGACCGTCCTCGTCGCGGCTATCGGGCTGGTCGCCGATGCCGTGGATCAGCGCTACGGCCAGTTTCATGCAGGATCCTTCTCGTCGGTGGCGGCTCAGTCCAGCGCTTGCAGGCGTTCGCCGAGCCGGCCGCCGTCGACCAGTTCGAGGAATTCGTCGCCGAGCCTGCGGCTTTCCGCCATCGCCTGGCGCCAGTAGCGCTCGCGGCCGTCGTCGTCGCCGAGGTAGCGGGTGAAGTCCTTGCGGTCCGGCAGCTTGGCGTGCGGCAGGCGCGCCAGGTACTCGCGCGACGGCGCCAGCAGCAGCACGTCCTGCAGGCGCCCGGCGTCGCCACGGCGCCAGGGCAAGCCCTTGTCGAACCAGCCGGGGATCACCTTGTCGGTGAAGTGCGGGTAGAGCACCACGCCGCGGTCCTCGTAGGGCAGGTCGAGATGGTAGTCGAGCAGGCCGCCGTCGCGGTAGGTGCCGGGGCCGGCGCCAGGCAGGTCGCGGACGCCTTCCATGACCATCGGGATCGAGCCGGAGGCGAGCAGCGCCTGGCGCAGGTTGCCGCCGTCCAGGTGCAGGTAGCGCGACGGGAAGTCGGTCAGCGCGGCCAGCGGCGGCGCCTGGCGGGCGTCATGCAGGATCACCCGTTCGAAGTGGCGGTGCAGATGGCGGCGGCCGATCAGGTTGTCGCGGATCACCGAGGACAGCCCCAGGCCGAGGCTGGCCTTGTGGTCGTGGGCGAGGCGCCCGTGGCTCTTCACCACCACCACGTTGAGGCGGTACAGCGGGTTGTCGAGGATCCGCGCGTCCTGGCCGGCGAGCAGGTCGTCGAGCATCGCCGCGCACTTGCGCGAGACTTCGGCGATGCTCACGCCCTTGGGAAAACGCTGCCGGGTGTACAGCTCGCCGAGGCGGGTGAGGCCGGCCACGGCGTCGGGCAGGCAGGCACTGGCGAAGCGCCAGGAACCGATGGAGGCGCCGATCAGCGAGCGTTCACGCGGGGCGCGCGGCAGCCACTCGCCGAAGATCGCCAGGTCCAGTCCCTGGATGCCCAGCGCCTTTGGCCCGCCGGCGGCACCGGGGACGATGCCGACGTCGGCCGGCTGCAGGCCGCGCTCGCGAATGCGGGCGAGGGCGCGGCGACCGGCCTTGAGGGTCAGTGCGGGGGACTTGATCTGGATGGCTGGCATGCTGGTCTTCTCCCTTGCGGACCGGCGATTATAGGACGAGTTGTCGCAGGACCAAGCGCTTTCGAACGCCGGCGAGCCCCATCGCAGAGGCTTTCCGTTACCCTATGGCGCGCCCCGGCCATGTCCTTGCGGCAAATTCAGCTTCAATTAAGAGCGCCCGGTTAATCTGCAAACCGTCGAAAGCAACACGATTGATTCCCACGGAGAGATTCCCATGAAGAAACTGACTGCCCTGTTCGCCGCCACCGCCATCGCCCTGACTGCCGGCCTGGCCCAGGCCCGCGACCTCGGCCCGGACGAGGCGCTGAAGCTGCGTGACGCCGGGACCATCAAGTCCTTCGAAGAGCTGAACAAGAACGCCATCGCCAAGCATCCCGGCTCGAGCGTCCACGATACCGAGCTGGAAGAGGAATACGGCCGCTATATCTACCAGGTCGAGTTGCGCGACCCGCAGGGCGTGAAATGGGACCTGGAGCTGGATGCCGCTACCGGCGCCGTGCTCAAGGACCACCAGGACGACTGATGAAGTGGCTCATGCGCTACGCCGGGATCGTCGCACTGGTCCTGGCGGTCATCAGCCTCGAAGCGATGGCGCGCGACCTGGACCAGGACGAGGTCCTGCGCCTGCGCCAGGACGGTGTGATACAGCCGCTCGAATCCCTCATGCAGGAAGCCCTGGGGCGTTACCCCGGGGCGCGCCTGCTGGAGGTCGAGCTGGAAGAGGAAGACGACGTGTATGTCTACGAGGTGGAGCTGCTCACCCGCGACGGCGTCGTGCGTGAACTGGAACTGGATGCCCGCAACGGCCGCATCCTGAAGGACGAGGAAGACGACTGATGCGGTTGCTGCTGGTTGAGGATCACGTTCCCCTGGCCGACGAACTGATGGCCAGCCTGACCCGCCAGGGCTACGCGGTGGACTGGCTGGCCGACGGCCGCGACGCGGCGGTGCAGGGCGCCAGCGAGCCCTACGATCTGATCATCCTCGACCTCGGCCTGCCCGGGCGTCCCGGCCTGGAGATACTCCAGGAGTGGCGTGGGCTGGGACTCGCGACTCCGGTGCTGATCCTCACCGCGCGCGGTTCCTGGGCCGAACGCATCGATGGGCTCAAGGCCGGTGCCGACGACTACCTGACCAAGCCGTTCCATCCGGAAGAGCTGGCCTTGCGCATCCAGGCCCTGTTGCGCCGCGCCCATGGGCTGGCCAACCAGAGCCAGCTGGAGGCCGCCGGGCTGCGCCTGGACGAGCAGCGCCAGTGCGTGTGCCTGAACGGCGCCGACGTCGACCTGACCGCCGCCGAATTCCGCCTGCTGCGCTATTTCATGCTGCACCCCGGCCAGGTCCTGTCCAAGGGGCACCTGGCCGAGCATCTGTACGACGGCGAGACCGAACGCGATTCCAACGTCATCGAGGTCCACGTCAACCACCTGCGGCGCAAGCTCGGCCGCGAGGTGATCGAGACCCGCCGTGGCCAGGGCTACCGCTACGCCGGGGTGGCCGCCGGATGAGGTCGATCCAGCGGCGCCTGAGCGTCGGCCTGTTCGCGGTGCTGCTGGTGGTCGGGCTGGTCCTCGCGCAGACCGGCCTGTGGCTGTTCGACCAGGGCCTGCGGCGCTATTTCGCCGGCAATCTGCGCGAGGAGGCGGAGAACCTGCTGGTGGCCATGGTGCGCGGGCCGAACGGCATGCAACTGGACGAGCAACGCCTCAACCCGGCGTTCCAGCGCCCGTATTCCGGGCGCTATTTCGTCATCGAGCTGGAAAAGGACACCTGGCGCTCACGCTCCCTGTGGGACAGCGAGCTGGAAGTGCCGCACAAGAAAGGGCTGGTGCAGGGCCTGGTCGATGGGCCCGAGGAGCAGCGACTGCTGGTGTTCCGCGGCCACTACAAGCGCATGGGCCAGAAGCTGCGGATCGTGGTGGCGCAGGACTATACGCCGATCCTGGAAAGCTTCGCCCGTGTGCAGTGGATGGGTCTGGGCGCCGGCGCCCTGGCGCTGCTCCTGGTATTGCTGTTGCAGCGCCTGACCGTGCGTCGTTCGCTGCGTCCGCTGGAGGAGGTGCGCCTGCAAATCGCCCAGCTGCAGCAGGGCCAGCGTAGCCAACTGGACAACCAGGCTCCCGAGGAACTGGAGCCGCTGGTGGAGCAGATCAACCACCTGCTGGCGCACACCGAGGAGACCCTGAAGCGTTCGCGCAACGCCCTGGGCAACCTCGGTCACGCCCTGAAGACGCCGCTGGCGGTGCTGGTCAGCCTCGCCGAGCGCGAGGAGATGGCGCGCCAGCCGGAGTTGCAACAGGTCCTGCGCGAACAGCTGGAACAGATCCAGCAGCGCCTCGGTCGCGAGTTGGGCAAGGCCCGCCTGGTCGGCGAAGCGCTGCCTGGCGCACATTTCGATTGCGCCGAGGAGTTGCCGTCGCTGTGCGACACCCTGCGCCTGATCCACGGCCCGCACCTGCAGGTGAGCTGGAGCGCGCCACCGGGGCTGCGCCTGCCATGGGACCGCGAGGACCTGCTGGAGATGCTCGGCAATCTGCTGGACAACGCCTGCAAGTGGGCCGATAGCGAAGTCCGCCTGACTGTCGCGCAGGGCGAGGGCATGGTCCGCCTGAAGGTCGACGATGACGGCCCCGGCATCCTCCCCGACCAGCGCCAGGCGGTGCTCGAGCGGGGTACCCGGCTCGACGAGCAGGTCAGCGGCCATGGCCTGGGCCTGGGCATCGCGCGCGACATCGCCGAGGCCTGCGGTGGCCGCCTGAGTCTCGAGGACAGCCCGCTGGGCGGCCTGCGGGTGAGCGTCGAGTTGCCGTTGCAGAAGAGCGGCCGCGCCGCCAGGGCTTAACAGTTCTTCACCATTTGCCGACAGTCCCGGCAAGATTTCCTCCTGCGCTTTCCCTAGCATCCCGGGCTTCTTGCAAGGAGGTCTTGGACGATGAAACGGCGGACGGGTACGGGCCGCTGGCGCTGGGCGCTGATGCTGCCGGTGCTGGTGTTCCTGTTGGGCGAGTCCAGTGGACAGCGAGAGGAGGGGCGGTCGCCGCGGTTACCCGCGCAGGCTCGCTACGAGCAGGCCGTGGAAAACGCGTTGCGCAGCGAGCGCGGCGAGCCGAGACAGGCCGGGACAGCGGCAGCGAAGGTGGCCGAGGCGGGAGCCCCGGCGCGTCTGCGTGGCTGGCTGCGCTCGCTGGCCCGCCTGGCGATCTGGGGGACCTACGGCCCCCCGGCGCTATTCAGGCCGTGAACGGTCAGGCCTTGAACTGTTCCATCAGGCCCTGCTGGTGGTTGGCCAGGCGGTTCAGCGACTGACTGACCTGGGCCGATTCCTCGGCCTGGCTTGACAGCGACTCGGTGACGTCACGGATCGCCGCGACATTGCGGTTGATCTCCTCGGCTACCGAGCTCTGTTCCTCGGCGGCGCTGGCAATCTGCAGGTTCATGTCGTTGATCACCGTCACCGCCTCGCCGATCCGTTGCAGCGCGGCCACCGCTTCATCCACCTGCTCGACGCTGCCCTGGGCCTGGCGATGGCTGCCATGCATGGCGTCGACCACGTCGCGGGTGCCCTGTTGCAGGCCTTCGATCACCCCGCGGATCTGTTCCACCGAGTCCTGGGTGCGCCGGGCGAGGTTGCGCACTTCGTCGGCGACCACCGCGAAGCCGCGGCCGGCGTCGCCGGCGCGGGCCGCCTCGATGGCCGCGTT
>NZ_KV819854.1:31161-106883 GCF_001815235.1 Pseudomonas sp. HMSC065H01
TGAGCGCCAGCAGGTTGGTCTGCTCGGCGATGGCGCGGATCACTTCCAGCACCGAACCGATTTCCTCGCTGCTGCTGGCCAGTTGCTCGACCTGGCCCATGGCGCTGGTCAGGTTGGCGGCCAGGCTGTCGATGCTCTGGGTGGTGCGGTCGATCAGCGCCAGGCCGTCGCGGGTCGCCTGGTCGGCACCGCGCGCGGCGTCGGCGGCCTGGGCGGCGCTACGGGCGACGTCCTGGGCAGTGGCGGTCATCTCGTGGGATGCGGTGGCGACCTGGTCGATCTCGCGGAACTGCTGCTGCATGCCGGCGCTGGTCTGGCTGGAAATCGCCGCCGACTGGTCGGCGGTACTGCGCGCATCGCGCACCGAGACCTTCACGTCGCGGATGATCGGCTGCAGCTTGTCGAGAAAACGGTTGAACCAACCGGCCAGTTCGCCCAGCTCGTCGCGCCCGGTGTGCGGCAGACGCTGGGTCAGGTCGCCTTCGCCGCTGGCGATGTCGCGCAGCATGTGGGCGACGCCGAGGATCGGCCGGGTCACGCCGCGGGCGCTCAGCCACAGCACCAGCAGGCCGAGCACCGCGGCGCCGAGGCCGAGGCCCAGTTCGACCCAGGTGCCTTCGCGACGCATGTCGTCCAGTTGCCGCTCCAGCGCCAGGGCCGGGCCGAGCAGGGCGCTCTTCGGCACTTCGAGGAGCACGCCCCAGGGCTTGGCGCCGGGAATCGGCTGCAACGGTTGCAGCACCTTGAGGTCGTCGTTCTCGTTGAACAACCGGCTCTTGCCGGCGGCCAGCAGTTGCAGGAGTTCGCCGGCGTGCTGCGGATCCGCCTTGGCCAGGTTCTTGCCGAGCAGGCCGGCGTCGCGGCTGTTGCCGGCGAACAGCCCGGCCGGGCTGAGGATGCCGACCTGGCCGACGCCGTCGTAGAGTTCGCGGTTGCCCTGTTCGCTGAGCGCCTGCAGGTTGCTCAGGTTGATGTCCAGGCCCATCACGCCGATCACCTTGCCATCCAGTTCGAGGGGAAAGGCGATGCTGGTCATCAGCAGTTGGCGTTCGCCGACCTTGTCGAAGTAAGGATCGAGCACGCAGGGTTGCCCGCTTTCCTTCGGGCAGGTGTACCAGGCGTTGTAGGCCGCGCCGCTGGGCCCGCTGCTGGTGTCGGCGAGTTCGGACTCGATCATCGACTCGGATTCCAGCTGTCCCGGCGTGGCCTGCGCCCAGTACAGGGAGAAGCGTCCCTTGTCGTTGCTGCCCAGGGCGGGCTGGTCGACGAACAGTTCGTCCTTGCCGTCCAGCGCATTGGGTTCGAAGACCACGTACAGGCCGAGCACCTCGGGATTGGCGGCGAGCGCGGTGCGCACCTGGCGGGTCAGGTCTTCGCGCAGGTCGTAGGCATCGAGGAAGCGCTTCTGCGCCTGGTCGCGGAGGAACAGGATCTGCCGGGAGAAGCCCTTGCCGTACTGGAAGGCATCCATGAAATAGCGCTGGATGCGTAACGCCTGCAATTCCCCGCGGGCTTCCAGGCGCAGGCGCGCCGATTCGTCGAGCATCTGTGTACTGGCGCTTTTCACCAGCACGCTGCTGTGCTGCATGCGGTAGACCGAAAGGCCGACCAGCAAGGCGACCACGCCGAGCAGGCAGAGCCCTGCCAGCAGGGTGATCTTCCATTGGATGGACAGGCGGCGAAGGAACATGGGAGGGGTCCTTGTACGAAGAAACTGCGGGGGCCCAAGGCTTATCGGCAGGGCTCGCCCATTCTTGACGACGGTCCGGTCGCTGGCGCCGGATTGCCGTCGTTCGGCGAATCGCACGCAAGAACCGTGCACAACGGTTTATAGCCAGGCGACATTCGCGCATGCGCGGCTTTGACAGGCGGGGATGGCTGTAGCAGAGTACGCCCCTTTTTTCGGCCGCAGACGGTCGAGTTCGTTTCATTTGCAAGGAGTTCAACGATGAACGCAGTGGTGCTGGCGGTGGGGCTGATGCTCGTCCTCAGCCTTTGCCGTGTGCATGTCGTGCTGGCGCTGATCATCGGCGCGGTGGTCGGCGGACTGTTCGGTGGCCTAGGCCTGGAGGGGACTCTCAAGGCCTTCAACGGCGGCCTCGGCGGGGGTGCCACGGTGGCCCTGTCGTACGCCATGCTCGGCGCCTTCGCCGTGGCCATCGCCCGCTCCGGCGTGGCCCATGCGCTGGCCGACAAGGTCCTGGCGCTGCTCGGCCGGCACGACGAGCAGGGCAAGGGCGCCGGTGCGTTCAAGTGGATCCTGGTCGGCCTGCTGCTCTGCGTGGCGGTATCCTCGCAGAATATCCTGCCGATCCATATCGCCTTCATCCCGCTGCTGGTGCCGCCGCTGCTCTATGTGCTGAGCAAGCTGCAGATCGACCGGCGATTGATCGCCTGCGTCATCACCTTCGGCCTGATCACCCCGTACATGTTCCTGCCGGTGGGCTTCGGCAACATCTTCCTCAATGAAATCCTGCTGGCCAACGTGGCGCGCAACGGCGTCGACGTCAGCGGGATCAACGTCACCCACGCCATGTTCATCCCAGCCCTGGGCATGCTCGCCGGGTTGCTCATCGCGGTGCTGTTCAGCTACCGCCGCAAGCGCGTCTACGACTTGCAGCGGATCGAGCAGGCCGAACGCGTCGATGTCAGCTACAACCCGAAGAGCCTGGCGGTGGCCGGGGTATCCATCGTCGCCGCGTTCGTCGCACAGCTGTGGCTGGACTCGATGATCATCGGCGCGCTGGTCGGTTTCGTGGTCTTCTCGCTGTCCGGCGTGGTGCGCTGGAAGGAGACCGACGACCTGTTCACCGAAGGCATGAAGATGATGGCCACCATCGGTTTCATCATGATCGCCGCGGCCGGTTTCGCCGAGGTGATGAAGGCCACCGGCGAGGTGCAGAGCCTGGTCGACGCCTCGGTGGCCTGGATCGGCAACAGCAAGGCGGTCGGCGCCATGCTGATGCTGCTGGTCGGCCTGCTGGTCACCATGGGCATCGGCTCGTCGTTCTCCACCGTGCCGATCATCGCCGCGATCTTCGTCCCGCTGGCGGTGCAACTGGGCTTCAGCCCGCTGGCCATCGTCAGCATCGTCGGCACCGCCGGCGCGCTGGGGGATGCAGGTTCTCCGGCGTCGGACTCGACCCTTGGGCCGACCTCCGGGCTCAACGTCGACGGCCAGCACAATCACATCTGGGACACCGTGGTGCCGACCTTCCTGCACTACAACCTGCCGTTGCTGGTGTTCGGCTGGGCCGCCGCGATGTTGCTCTGAGTTCCATCTCGGGCGGTCGCCTGACGGAATGTCGGGCCGGCCGCTTAAGCTTCCGACGGGATTGCCGATGAAACGGGAATCCCGTTTTTTATTGGGCGTCATGCTAGGAGTTGATGATGCGTCTGACCCTGAAATCCAAAGTCCTCCTGCTGGCCATGGTGCCGGTGCTGCTCTTCGCCCTGGTGCTCAGCGGCGGAGCGGTGCTGATCCTGAAAAAACAGGCTGATGCCGAAGTCAAGGATACCCGCGAGCGCCTGCTCGGCGACCGTCGTGCCGAACTCGAGCACTACGTGCAGATCGCCATGGGCAGTATCCAGGCCGAGTACGACCGCTCGGCCAACGGCGACCTGAATGCCCGCGCCGAGGCCATCGCGCGCCTGTCGAAGATCAAGTACGGCAAGGACGGCTATATCTTCGGCTACGACTCCCAGGTGGTGCGCCTGTTTCGCGGCGACAGCCCGGTGGACGTCGGCAAGAGCTTCCGCGACCGCCGCGATCCCAGCGGCGTCTACCTCAACCGCGAACTGGTGGAGGCCGGCCGCAACGGCAGCCACTACGTGACCTATACCTCGCCGCTGCCGGGCAACGAGAGCGTCATGGTGCCCAAGCTGTCCTACACCCTGTACCTGCCGAAGTGGGACATGGTTATCGGCTCGGCGATCAACCTCGACGGCGTCGAGGCCCAGTTGGTGGAAATCAAGCAGGACATCGACGAGCGTATCGGCACCCTGATCGCCAGTATCGTGGGGATCGCCGGCGTCCTTCTGGTGGTCCTGCTGGTGATCGGCCTGGCGGTGGCCAACGCGATGCTGCGGCCGTTGCACCAGATCCGCCAGAACCTCGATGACATCGCCGCCGGCGAAGGCGACCTGACCCGTCGCCTACCGGTGACCAGCTACGACGAGCTGGGCGAGCTGGCCGGTTCCTTCAACCGCTTCGTCGAGAAGATCCACGGTCTGGTGCGGCAGATCGCCGGGATGACCGGCGACCTCAAGCAACTGGTGGAGCAGATGTCGGCCCAGGCCGAGCGTTCCGAGCAGGCCATGGAGCGCCAGCGCCACGAGACCGACCAGGTCGCCACCGCGATCAACGAGATGTCCGCCGCCGCCCATGAAGTGGCGCAGAGCGCCCAGCGCGCCGCCGAGGCCGCGCAGCAGACCGACCACGAAGGCCAGGCGGCCAAGCGCGTGGTGGACGGCAGCATCGAGCGCATCCACGCGCTGGTGGACGAGATCCGCGACAGCGGGACTTCTCTGGATAGCCTGCAGCAGGACGTGCAATCCATCGTCAGTGTGCTCGGGGTGATCCGCTCCATTGCCGAACAGACCAACCTGCTGGCGCTCAACGCGGCCATCGAGGCGGCCCGTGCCGGCGAGGCCGGACGTGGCTTTGCGGTGGTCGCCGACGAAGTGCGGGCGCTGGCCAGCCGCACCCAGCAGAGTACCCAGGAAATCCAGGGCATGATCGATCGCCTGCAGCAGGGCACCAACGCCGCGGTCGACGCCATGCGCCGTTCCGGCGAGGCCGGCGAGGGCACCAGCAACCAGGCCAACCAGGCCGGCGATTCGCTGGATGCCATCGCCCAGCTGATCGCCACCATCAACGCGATGAACGCGCAGATCGCCAGCGCCGCCGAGGAGCAGACCGCGGTGGCCGAGGAGATCAACCGCAGCGTGCACCAGATCGCCGGCGCGGTGGACAGCGTCGCCGACGAGGCCCAGCAGGGCGCGCAGACCGCCCGCAGCCTGGCGCAACTGGGCCAGGGCCTGGGCCGGCTGGTCGGTCAGTTCCGCATCTGACCCTTCCCCCGCGCGACCGCTGCCGGCAAAAGAGCCAGCCGGCAGTGGTGCGCCACAGAGCCTTCCTGTCATTATTCGGCGGAGTCGGCCGGCAGTCGTGAACGATCCACGTCCGCCGGCTGACTAATGCTTTGCTTCCCACTGCCAGATGGATTGGACATGCTCGACACGAAACTGGAATCCCGGACTTTTCTCCTGTTGCTGGCGGTGGTCACGCTCGCCTTCGGCTGGCTCTTGCTGCCGTTCTACGGCGCGGTGTTCTGGGGCACCATCCTGGCGATCATCTTCGCCCCGGTGCAACGCCGCCTGCAGGTGCGCCTGAGGGATCGGAAGAACCTCGCCGCGCTGATCACCCTGCTGATCTGCGTGCTGATCGTGATCATCCCGGTGATCTTCATCGCCGGTTCGCTGGTGCAGGAAGGCGCGAGCGTCTACCAGCGGGTCAAGTCCGGCGAACTGAACTTCGCCGCCTACCTGCAGCAGGCGGTGGCTGCCTTGCCGCCATCGGTGCACCAGTGGCTGGAGCGCTTCGACCTGGCCAATCTCTCGAGCCTGCAGGAGAAGCTCTCCTCGGTGGCGATGCAGGCCAGCCAGGTGGTGGCGACCAAGGCGTTCAGCATCGGCCAGAACACCCTCGACTTCGTCATCAGCTTCGGCATCATGCTCTACCTGCTGTTCTTCCTCCTCCGCGACGGTCGCGTGCTCGGCCGGCGGATCAAGCAGGCGGTGCCGCTGAGCCAGGAACACAAGCACCACCTGTTCGCCAAGTTCACCACGGTGATCCGCGCCACGGTGAAGGGCAACATCGCCGTGGCTGCCACCCAGGGCGCTCTCGGCGGCCTGATCTTCTGGCTGCTGGGCATCGAGGGCGCCTTGCTCTGGGGCACCCTGATGGCCTTCCTGTCGCTGCTGCCGGCCATCGGTGCGGCGCTGATCTGGGCGCCGGTGGCGGCCTACTTCCTGCTCACCGGGGCGATCTGGCAGGGTGTAGTGCTGATCCTGTTCTGCGTGGTGGTGATCGGCCTGGTGGACAACATCCTGCGCCCGATCCTGGTCGGCAAGGACACCAAGATGCCGGACTACGTGGTGCTGATCTCCACCCTCGGCGGCATGGCCCTGTTCGGTCTCAACGGCTTCGTCATCGGCCCGCTGATCGCTGCGCTGTTCATGGCCAGCTGGGACCTGTTCACTGGCCGCGAGGAAGAACCGCAGGCCTGAGTCGCGCCCGTGGCAGACAAGCCCCGCGAATGCGGGGCTTGTTCGTTTCAGGCCTTGAAGGTCAGCCACGGACGCAAGCGTGCCAGCGGCCGGATCAGCCCGGCACGCTCCTGGGCATCGATCACCGGCCCCACCGGCTTGTAGGCGCCCGGGGCCTCTTCGATGCGGCGCTCCTCACGGAGGGTCACGCAGTGCCAGGGCAGCGCGCTGTCGCCCGGGCCTTTCAGCGCTCGTAGCGCCTGCCGGCGGATGCTGCGGCCGGCCCCATGGCTGCAGGACCATAGCCAGTCCGGGTGTCCCAGGCCGCTGGCGATGTACGAGTAATCGCCCATCGAGCCGGGAATCAGCAGCAGATCGCCCTGGCGGGCCGGCGTGGCGCCCTTGCGGTGGAGATTCAGGCCCTGTTCCTGGAGCACCACGTTGTGCGGGACGTCCACCAGCAGGGCGCTGTCGTCGCGCTGGAAGGTCTCGCGCAAGACCTTGCGCACCAGCTCCGCCAGCACCACCCGGTTCAGCCAGGCATAGCGCGCAGCGCCACCCATGGCCTGGAGGTATTCTCCGGCCAGCTCGCCGCCCAGCGCGTAGAGGCCGGACGCGGGGTGGCGCCGGCCGCGCGGCCAGGCGGTGCGGGCACGGTCCATCCAGCGCTGGCCGACGTGGAAGCCGACATCGCGCGAGCCGCTGTGGATCATCACCACCAGTTCGTCGGCCCTGAGGCCCAGGGCGAAGGCCTGGTGGCGGTCGAGCAGGCGGTCCACCACCTGCAACTCGACGAAGTGATTGCCGGAACCGGTGGTACCCAGGCCGGGATCGCGGATCAGGCTGCGGCGGCGATCGCGCAAGGCCTCGGGGGCATACTCGAGACGCCCGCCGAATTCATCCAGGCCGATGCAGCCCTGTAACTCGCGGAACAGCCGCGCCTGGTCGACCTCGGCCCACAGGCCGTCTTCGCTGAGACGCTCCAGGCAGTGCCCGGGGCTTTCGGCGAACAGCGCTTCGAACGCCTGGACCCGCAATGGTACGTCGCGACCGTTACGCAGCAGGACGTGGGTCAGGCCGGCGACCAGGGCTTGCCTGTGCTCCTCGGCGCTGGACAGGGTCAGGCCGGTACGCAGCAGGCGCATGCCGCAATTGATGTCGGTGCCGATGGCAGCGGGAATGACGAAGTCCGCCGTACTGGCGACGATGGAGCCGACCGGGGCGATGCTGCCGGGATGGAAGTCCGGCGTGGCGCAGGCCTTGCAGACGTGCCCGGTGTCGCCGGGTGCCTGGACCGAGGCGAAGTCGAGCAACTGGCGCACGGCCTTTTCCTCCAGCGCGAAGCTGGCGGGCAGCAGGACCTGGGCCGAAGTACCGTCGTGACGACGGGTGAGGGTGACGATGTCCTGCTGGCGGTCGACGAGGATGCCGCTGCGCAGGAAGGCTTTTTCAAGCCGGGAATGTTTGGACATGACAGTGCCGCTCTACAGACAATGCGAAGCCGTCCGGTGGAAACCGGAGGCTGGCGTCTTTCCGCTCAGCAGCACAGGCGGGAAGGGAGCGCGGACTCTAAGGTCCGCGCGCGCCGCTGTCAACCGGCGGCGGACCTCGGCTTGAGCGCGCAGGTGGCGAGGAAGGTCGGCATGAAGCGGTCGATGACGAAGCGCGGGTGCGGTTGCCAGTCTTCGTAGAAATCCTGCAGCAGCAGGCCGGCGGCGAGCAGGCCGGCGATCTGCTGGGTCAGGCTATGGCCGAACACCAGGGCTTCGCCTTTCTCGCGCTTTGCCGCGAGGGCTTCGGCGGAGAGGCTTTCCAGGTCGGAGTAGGGCAGGCGATGTCGCGGCCGGATCAGGCCCTGCTCTGCCAGTTCCGGCGAGCGGTCCTCGATGAACAGCGCCGGGTTGTAGAAGCTCGCCAGCAGCTTGCCGCCCGGCCGCAGCACCCGCGCGCATTCGCGCCAGACCGGCAGGACATCGTCGACGTAGAGATTGGAGATGGGATTGAAGACCAGGTCGAAGGAGGCATCGGCGAAGGTCGAGAGGTCGCGCATGTCGCCCTGCACGCAGGCCAGTTCGAGGCGGTCGCGGGCGGCGACCTGGCGGTCCTTGTCCAGCTGTCCCGCCGAGGCGTCGAACAGCGTGACCCGTGCGCCGGCGGCGGCAAGGATCGGCGCCTGCTGGCCGCCGGCCGAGGCCAGGCAGAGGATCTCGCGGCCGCGTACGTCGCCCAGCCAGTGAGCGGGTAACGCGCCCGGGGTCAGCTTCACCGCCCAGTCGCCGCGGCGTGCGGCGGCGACCTCTTCGGCGCTGACCGGTCGCGACCATTCGCAGTCACGGGCGGCCTGGGCGTCCCAACTGGCGCTGTTGTGTCGCAGGACGTCGATATCGTGGAAGGTGGGCATGAGGCCTCCGGGTTCATCCATGGAGCGCGGAGCATGCCACGGTAGCGGGGCAGGGTGCGTGGGGCGGGCCAAAGAAAAACCCCGCCGAGGCGGGGTTTTCGTGGAGCGGGCGACTCAGCCGGCGAGGGCCAGGCCGGAATGCTGGAGGATTTCCAGCAGCGGCTGCGGGTAGACGCCGAGGAAGAACGCCAGCAGGGCGATGGCCACCAGCATGATGCCGCCGGCGCGCTGGCCCCAGTTGAACGGTGCGTCGTGCTGGCGGATGCCGGGCTCGACCAGGAACAGGGTGACCATGACCCGCAGGTAGTAGTACAGGCCGATGGCGCTGCCCAGCACCAGGGCGCCGATCAGCCACCACAGGTGCGACTCGACGCCGACCGCGATCACGTAGAACTTGCCGATGAAGCCGGCGGTCAGCGGGATGCCTGCCAGCGACAGCATCATCACGGTCATCACCGCGGTCAGCACCGGTCGGCGCCAGAACAGTCCGCGGTACTCGAACAGCGCATCGGCGTCGCGGCCGCTGTACGGGGTGGACATCAGGGTGATCACGCCGAACGCGCCGAGGGAGGTCAGTACGTAGGTGGCCAGGTAGACGCCGACCGCTTCCACGGCCATGCCCTTGCTGGCGATCAGGGCGACCAGCAGGTAGCCCAGGTGGGCGATGGACGAGTAGCCGAGCAGGCGCTTGATGTTGCTCTGGGTCAGTGCCAGCAGGTTGCCGAAGAGGATCGAGGCGACCGCGATGACGCTCAGGGAGATGTTCAGCAGTTGGTTGTCCAGGGCCGCCGGGGCGATCTGGAACAGCCGCAGCAGCACGGCGAACACCGCGACCTTGCTGGCGGTGGCGAGGAACGCCGAGACCGGCGCCGGGGCGCCTTCGTAGACATCCGGGGTCCACAGGTGGAAGGGCACCAGCGACAGCTTGAAGCCCAGGCCGACCAGCATCATGCCTACGCCAACGCTGACCAGCGGACCGCTCAGCACGTGCTCGGCAACCTTGGCGCCAAGGCCGGCGAAGCCCAGGGTACCGGACTCGGCGTAGAGCAGGGCCATGCCGAACAGCAGGAAGGTGGAGCCGGCGGCCGAGAGCACGGTGTACTTGATGCCGGCTTCCAGCGAGCGCTTGTTGAAGAAGGCGTAGGCGACCATCCCGTAGACCGGGACCGAGAGCAGCTCCAGGCCGATGAACAGGCTGGCCAGGTGCTGCGCGCTGACCAGCACCAGGCCGCCGGCGGTGGCCAGCAGCAGGAGCAGGTACAGCTCTTCGCGGTTACCCGGATAGCTTTCCATGTAGGCGTGGGCGAGGGTCACGCAGGCCAGGGCGGAGACCAGCACCAGGGCCATGTAGAAGCAGGCGTAGTTGTCCACCAGCACCAGCGGTGTCACCTCGATCGGGGTGACGCCGAGGACCGGCAGCAGCGACAGCAGGGCCAGGTTGAGGCCGATCACCGAGAGGGTGGCGGTGAACGAGTGATTGCGTTTCCAGGCTACCGCCAGCATCACCACCACCAGGGTGGCGCTGGTGATCAGCAGTGGCAGGAGCGCGATGAAGTGTTGAATCGTAAAGGTCATTTCGCGACTACCGTCCTGCAAGGGTGGAAAGGGCTGCGCCCAGCCATTGCTGCACGCCGTGCATGCTGGCCGCGGAGATGTCCAGCACTGGCTGCGGGTAGACCCCGAGCAGGACCAGCAGGACCGCCAGGCCGAGCACCATGCTCAGTTCGCGGGCATCGAGGCCGAGGATCGGCTCGTCGGACTGGCTGGGGCCGAAGTAGGCGCGGTGGATCATGATCAGCGAGTAGACCGAGGCGAAGACCAGGCCGAAGGTGGCGATCACGATGATCACCGGGACCACCTTGAAGGCGCCGATCAGGATCAGGAACTCCCCGACGAAGTTGCCGGTACCGGGCAGGCCCAGCGACGCCGAGGCGAAGAACAGGCTGATCGCCGGCAGGTAGGGCATGCGCGACCACAGGCCGCCCATCTTGCGCATGTCACGGGTATGCAGGCGCTCGTAGAGCTGGCCGCAGAGGATGAACAGCGCCGCGGCGGAGAGGCCGTGGGCGATCATCTGCACCACCACGCCCTGCAGCGCGACCTGGCTGCCGGAGTAGATGCCGATCATCACGAAGCCCATGTGCGAAACGCTGGAGTAGGCAACCAGGCGCTTGATGTCGGTCTGCGCGAAGGACAGCAGGGCACCGTAGAAGATGCCGATGATGCCGAGCCACATGGCGATCGGCGCGAATTCCGCCGAGGCGTTGGGGAACAGCGGCAGGGCGAAGCGGATCAGGCCGTAGGCGGCGGTCTTCAGGAGGATGCCGGCGAGGTCCACGGAGCCGGCGGTGGGCGCCTGGGCGTGGGCGTCCGGCAGCCAGGAATGCACCGGCACCACCGGCATCTTCACCGCGAAGGCGACGAAGAAGCCGAGCATCAGCAGCCATTCCACGTGGGGGCTCAGCTGGGTCTTCAGCAGGGTGGCGTAGTCGAAGGTGATCACGCCGGTGGCATTGAAGTTGACGAACACCAGGCCGAGGATCGCCACCAGCATCACCAGGCCGCTGGCCTGGGTGAAGATGAAGAACTTGGTGGCGGCGTAGATGCGGGTCTTCTTGCCGTCATCGGAACTGTGTCCCCACAGCGCGATGAGGAAGTACATCGGCACCAGCATCATTTCCCAGAAGAAGAAGAACAGGAACAGGTCGATGGCGAGGAACACGCCGATCACACCGCCCAGGATCCACAGCAGGTTCAGATGGAAGAAGCCGATGCGGCGCTGGATCTCGTTCCAGGAGCAGAGGACCGAGAGCACGCCGAGCAGGCCGGTGAGGGCGACCATCAGCAGCGACAGGCCATCCATCGCCAGGTGGATGCTGATGCCGAGACGCTCGATCCACAGCACCTTGAATTGCAGGGTCCATTCCGGCTCGCCGCCGGGCGCGGGCGCCAGCTGGAAGTCGCCGGTGGCCCAGATCCAAAGGCTCAGGATCAGGACCAGGGTCATCGAAAGCAGCGCGATCCAGCGGGGCAGGGTCTTGCTGCTGTGTTCGGCGATCCAGCAGAGGAAACCGCCGATGAAGGGGATCAGGATTAGCCAGGGCAGAATCATGACAGGCTCAGTCTCTCCGTGAATTCGTTAGGCCAGCAGCAGCGCGCCGAGCAGGATGGCGGCTCCACCCACCAGGGAAGCGGCGTACCAGCGCAGGCGGCCGTTCTCGGTGAGGCTGAGGAGGTTGTGTCCGCCGCGCACGCTGAACGGAACGACGCCCAGGGTACGGTCGATGGGGTCGCGCCCCAGCAATTGGCAGAGCAGCAGGTAGGGTTTCACGAACAGCTTGTCGTACAGCCAGTCGAAGCCCCAGGCGTGGTACCACCAGGTACCGAAGAAGCGACCCGGGGCGCTCTTCGCCAGGGCGCTGACGAAGCGGCGCTGGCCGAGGAAGAGCAGGGCGGCCAGCAGGATACCGGCGATGGCGATGGCACCCGAGGCCAGTTCCAGGCTGTGCTTGGCTTCGCCACCTGCGTGGCCGACGCTTTCCGGCAGGACGCCAGCCAGCGGCGGGGTGATCAGGGCGCCGACGAAGGTCGACAGGACGATCAGCACGCTGAGCGGCAACCAGTGGGAAATCCCGTGGCCGGCGTGGGCTTCGGTCTTCGGCTCGCCGTGGAAGGCGACGAAGATCAGGCGGAAGGTGTAGATCGAGGTCAGGAACGCACCCACCAGGCCGGCGATCAGCAGTTCGCGATGGCCGCTGGCGAAGGCCTCCCAGAGGATCTCGTCCTTGGAGTAGAAGCCCGCGGTGAGGAAGGGCAGGGCGGCCAGCGCCGCACCGCCGACCACGAAGCTGGCGTAGGCCAGCGGCAGCTTCTTCCACAAGCCGCCCATCTTGAAGATGTTCTGCTCGTGGTGGCAGGCGACGATCACCGCGCCCGAGGCAAGGAACAGCAGGGCCTTGAAGAAGGCGTGGGTCATCAGGTGGAAGATCGCCGCGTCCCAGGCGCCGACGCCGAGGGCGAGGAACATGTAGCCGATCTGGCTCATGGTCGAGTAGGCGAGGATGCGCTTGATATCGGTCTGTACCAGGGCGGCGAAGCCGGCCAGGACCAAGGTCACCGCGCCGACGATGCCGACCAGTTCGAGGATGTCCGGGGCCAGGGTGAACAGGCCGTGGCAACGGGCGATCAGGTAGACGCCGGCGGTCACCATGGTGGCGGCGTGGATCAGCGCGGAGACCGGGGTCGGGCCGGCCATGGCGTCGGCCAGCCAGGTCTGCAGCGGCAGCTGGGCGGACTTGCCGACCGCGCCGCCGAGCAGGGCCAGGGTCGCCAGGGTCAGCCAGAGGTTGCCTTCCGGGAACTTCTGCGGCGCCAGCACCAGCAGCTCCTGGATGTTCAGGGTGCCGAACTGCTGGAACAGGATGAACAGGCCGAAAGCCATGAACACGTCGCCGACGCGGGTGACGATGAATGCCTTGAGCGCCGCGTTACCGTTGTTGCGATTGCTGTAGTAGAAGCCGATCAGCAGGTAGCTGCACAGGCCCACGCCTTCCCAGCCGAAGTAGAGGAACAGCAGGTTGTCGCCCAGCACCAGGAACAGCATGCTGGCGATGAACAGGTTGGTGTAGGCGAAGAAGCGCGAATAGCCGGTTTCGCCACGCATGTACCAGGAGGCGAACAGGTGGATCAGGAAGCCGACGCCGGTAACCACGCCGAGCATGGTTACCGAGAGGCCGTCCAGGTACAGGGTGAAGTTGGTGCTGAAGTCGCCGGCCGCCATCCACTGCCACAGCACCAGGCTGTAGGCGCCGCCTTCCGGCGGACTGCTGTGGAAGCTGAAGATGGCCCAGGCCGCGCTCAGGGCGGAGAGGCCGACCGAGCCGACGCCGACCAGCGCCGAAAGGTTTTCCGACCACCTGCCGCGGGAGAACGACAGCAGCAGGAAGCCGACCAGGGGGAACAGGAAGGTAAGAGGTAGAAGGTTCATCCGCGCATCTCGCTGGCAGCGTCGATATCGAGGGTGTGGAAGCGGCGATACAGTTGCAGCAGGATCGCCAGGCCGATGCTCGCTTCGGCGGCCGCGAGGCTCAGCACCAGGATGAACATCACCTGGCCGTCGGGTTGGCCCCAGCGGCTGCCGGCGACCACGAAGGCGAGGGCGGCGGCGTTCATCATCACTTCCAGGCTCATCAGTACGAACAGGATGTTGCGTCGCACCATCAAGCCGACCAGTCCGAGGGCGAACAGGACGCTGGCGAGGGCCAGGCCGTGTTCCAGTGGTATTGCGTTCATAGCGTTACGTTCCCTTGGGGCGGGCGCAGGGCGCCCGCCGAACCTTTATTGTTTGGCGTCTTGACGACCCAGGTGATAGGCAGCGACCAGGGCCGCGAGCAACAGCATGGAGGCCAGTTCGACCACCAGCAGGTACGGGCCGTAGAGGCTGATGCCGACCGCCTTGGCGTCTACCGTGGTATGGCCGATGCCGGCACCGCTCGGGGTGCGGGCGAGGACCACCAGCAGTTCCACCAGCAGGACCAGGGCCAGGGCCGAAGGCCCGACCCAGATGCCGGGCGTGAGCCACTTGCGCTCCTGCTCGACCACGGCCGGGCCGAGGTTGAGCATCATCACCACGAAGACGAACAGAACCATGATGGCGCCAGCGTAGACGATGATCTCCAGGGCACCGGCGAAGGGTGCGCCGAGGCTGAAGAAGGTCATCGAGATGGCCAGCAGGGAAATGATCAGGTAGAGCAGGGCATGCACCGGGTTGCTGTTGGTGATGACCCGCAGCGTGGCCAGTACGGCGACGCCGGCAGCGAAATAGAAAGCGAATTCCACGCGACGTCTCCTTATGGCAGCAGGCTTTTCACGTTGATCGGTTCGGCTTCGTTCTGCGCGGCGCCTTTCGGCTTGCCGGCGATCGCCATCCCCGCAACGCGGTAGTAGTTGTAGTCCGGGTTCTTGCCCGGCCCGGAGATCAGCAGGTCGTGCTTCTCGTAGACCAGGTCCTGGCGCTTGAACTCGCCCATCTCGAAGTCCGGGGTGAGCTGGATCGCGGTGGTCGGGCAGGCTTCCTCGCACAGGCCGCAGAAGATGCAGCGCGAGAAGTTGATGCGGAAGAACTCCGGATACCAGCGACCGTCCTCGGTCTCGGCCTTCTGCAGGGAGATGCAGCCAACCGGACAGGCCACGGCGCACAGGTTGCAGGCTACGCAGCGTTCCTCGCCGTCGGGGTCGCGGGTCAGGACGATCCGGCCACGATAGCGCGGCGGCAGGTAGACCGGCTCTTCGGGGTATTGCAGGGTGTCGCGCTTGCGGAAGGCATGGCCGAAGATCATCACCAGGCTGCGAAGCTGGGTGAAGGTGCCATGCACGACGTTGATGATTTCTTTGATCACGGTGGTTCTCCTTACTGGGCCGCGGCCAGCACGAGCGCGCCGGTCACCAGCAGGTTGATCAGGGTCAGCGGCAGGCACACCTTCCAGCTGAACGCCATCACCTGGTCATAGCGCGGACGCGGCAGCGAGGCGCGGATCAGGATGAAGAGCATGATGAAGAAGCCGGTCTTGGCGGCGAAGTAGAAGAACGACAGCCAGGGCAGGGTGTCCAGGAACGGACCGTGCCAGCCGCCGAAGAACAGGGTCGCCAGCAGCGCCGAGACCAGTACGATGCCGATGTACTCGCCGACGAAGAACATGCCCCATTTCATCCCGGCGTACTCGATGTGGTAGCCGTCCGCCAGTTCCTGCTCCGCTTCCGGCTGGTCGAACGGGTGACGGTGGGTCACGGCGACGCCGGCGATGATGAAGGTGCAGAAGCCGAAGAACTGCGGAATGATGAACCAGACGTTGTCGATCTGGTACTGGACGATGTCGCGCATGTTGAACGAGCCGACCTGGGCGACGATGCCCATCAGCGACAGGGCCAGGAACACCTCGTAGGAGATGGTCTGGGCCGAGGCGCGCAGGCTGCCGAGCAGGGCGAACTTGTTGTTGCTCGACCAGCCGGCGAACAGCACGGCGTACACCGTCAGGCCGGCCATGGCGAAGAAGAACAGGATGCCGATGTTCAGGTCCGCCACGCCCCAGGTGGGGGTGATCGGCACGATGGCGAAGGCGACGAGCAGGGCGCCCATCGCGATCACCGGGGCCAGGGTGAAGATCATCTTGTCGGCGAACGGCGGGGTCCAGTCCTCCTTGAAGAACATCTTGACCATGTCCGCGCCGAGCTGGAACGCACCGAACGGACCGACCCGGTTGGGGCCGTAGCGGTCCTGCCAGAGGCCGAGCAGGCGGCGCTCGACCCAGCTGAGCAGGGCGCCGCAGATGACCACGGCGAGCAGCACCACGATGGCCTTGACCACGGTGAGGATGATGGTGACCAGAGCGGGAGTCAGCCAACTCATTGTGCAGCCTCCTGCAGACCTTCCACGGAGCAGCCGGCGATCGCCGCCGGGATGCCGGCGAAGCCGACCGGCAGGCCGATCAGGCCGGCGCCGAGTTGTTCATCGATGCGCAGCGGCAGGCGCAGGGCCTGGCCCTTGAGCTGGAAGCCGAGGGTCGCGCCGTCGTTGACGCCGAGGCGGTCCGCGTCTTCCTTGGACAGGGCGACGTAGGTCTCCGGGATGCGCTGCTGGATCGGCGCGGCCCGCGAGCTGTTTTCCTCGCTACCGAACAGGTGGTACAGAGGCACTACCTTCCAGCTGTCGGCCTTGGCGCTGAACGGCACCGGCACGGCCTGGAACCAGTCGAGGCCTTCGCCCTTCGGTTCGATCAGGCGCACGCCGGGGTCGCCGGCGCGCAGGTGGCCGCCGACCTCGTCCTGGAACTTGTTCCAGGCCTGCGGCGAGTTCCAGCCCGGCGACCAGGCGAACGGGATCTGCTGACGGTCTTCCTGGCTGCCGGAGTAGCCTTCCATGGAGAAGGCGAACGCCGAGTCGATGTCCTGCGGGGTGCGCGGCTCGTGCACGCTGATGTTGGCGCGCATGGCGGTGCGCCCGCTGTAGCGGTGCGGTTCGCGGGCCAGCTTGAGGCCCTTGATGCGGAACGAGGCGGCCGGTGCGGCGTCGCGGATACCGGCCAGGATCGGCTTGGCCTCGGCCACGGCTTCGGTGACGTGGTCCAGCTGGGTCCAGTCGACGCGCTTGCCTTGCAGGGTGCTGTGGATCGCATGCAGCCAGCGCCAGCCCTCGCGGACCATGTTCCTGGCGTCGTAGTAGGTCGGGTCGAACACCTGGAAGAAGCGCTGGGCGCGGCCTTCCTGGCTGACCAGGGTGCCGTCGCCTTCGGCGAAGCTGGCCGCCGGCAGCACCAGGTGCGCCTTGGCGGTGGTGGCGGTCTGCTGGTGATCGGCGACGATCACCACCCTGGCCGCCGCCAGGGCTGCGTCGACACGGGCGGCGTCGGTGCGGCGGTAGAGATCGTTCTCCAGCACCACCACGGCGTCGGCCTGTCCGGAGGTCAGTCGCTCGAGCGCGGCTTCCACGGAGTCGCCGCCGAAGAGCGCCAGGCCGAGGCTGTTGGCTTCGCCGACCACCAGGCTGATGGAACCGTTCTTCTCGCGCTGCTTGAGGGCCTTGGCGATGTTCGCCGCGGCTTCGATCAGTGCCTTGTTGCCCAGCGAGTTGCCGGACACCAGCAGCGGACGCTTGGCCGCCAGCAGGGCATCGGCGATGCGCTGGGCGAAGGCCTGGGCCTGCGGGTCGAGGTCGGCCACGGCTGGAGCGCTCGGGTCGATCGCGTGGGCCACGGCGAAGCCGAGGCGGGCGAGGTCGTCCGGTGCGGCGTGGACGGTTTCCTCGGCCACGTCGTCGAGGCGGGTCGCGCTGACGCTGGCGATGAACAGCGGGTTCTGCGCGTGCTGGGCGATGTTCTTCACCGCGGCGTCGAGCCACGGCTGGACCTTCATGTCGGCGGCCATCTCGACGGCCTTGCCCTTCACCGACTGGCGCAGGGCCAGGGCGATGCGGGCGGCGGTCTGGGTCAGGTCCTCGCCGAGGACGAAGACCGCGTCGTGGTCCTCGATGTCGCGGATGCTCGGCACCGGCAGCGGGCCTTCCTGCATGACCTGCAGGATCAGGCGCAGGCGGTCGAGCTCGCCTTCGTTGATGCCGCTGTAGAAGTTGCCTTCGCCAACCAGCTCGCGCAGGGCGAAGTTGCTTTCCAGGCTGGCGCGCGGCGAACCGATGCCGACCACCTTGCGCTCCTTCAGCAGGGCGGCGGCCTGGTCGAGGGCGCCGTCCAGGCTCAGCTTCTGCTTGCTCAGCACCAGCAGCGGCTGGCGCGGACGGTCTTCGCGGTTGACGTAGCCGTAGCCGAAGCGACCGCGGTCGCAGAGGAAGTAGTGGTTGACCGAGCCGTTGTAGCGGTTCTCGATGCGGCGGATCTCGCCGTAGCGCTCGCCGGGGCTGATGTTGCAGCCGCTGGAGCAGCCGTGGCAGATGCTCGGGGCGAACTGCATGTCCCACTTGCGGTTGTAGCGCTCGGAGTGGGTCTTGTCGGTGAACACGCCGGTGGGGCAGACCTCGGTGAGGTTGCCGGAGAACTCGCTTTCCAGCACGCCGTCCTCGACCCGTCCGAAGTAGACGTTGTCGTGGGCGCCGTAGACGCCGAGGTCGGTGCCGCCGGCGTAGTCCTTGTAGTAGCGCACGCAGCGGTAGCAGGCGATGCAGCGGTTCATCTCGTGGGCGATGAACGGGCCGAGTTCCTGGTTCTGGTGGGTGCGCTTGGTGAAGCGGTACCGGCGCTCGTTGTGGCCGGTCATCACCGTCATGTCCTGCAGGTGGCAGTGACCGCCTTCCTCGCACACCGGGCAGTCGTGCGGGTGGTTGGTCATCAGCCATTCGACGACGCTGGCGCGGAACTGCTTGGCCTCTTCGTCTTCGATGGAGATCCAGGTGTTGTCGGTGGCGGGGGTCATGCAGGACATGACGAGGCGACCACGCTTGTCGTTCTCGTCGGTGTACTGCTTCACCGCGCACTGGCGGCAGGCGCCGACGCTACCGAGCGCCGGGTGCCAGCAGAAGTAGGGAATGTCGAGACCGAGGGACAGACAGGCCTGCAGGAGGTTGTCTGCACCATCGACTTCGAGCGTCTTGCCGTCTACGTGGATAGTGGCCATGGTTCAAGTCTTCGTTGGCCCGTTGTCAGCGGGCGTGGCTAATAGAAACTCACGGTTCCGTCGGGCCTGCGGCCGGGCCGCGGCACGACGACGAAACATCGCCGGACGGCTGGCCGTCCGGCTGCAAAGCATCAGGCGCCGACCGTTGCCGGGCGCGGCGCGGCCGAAGGCTGGCGGGAGATGCCCGCCTCGAATTCGGCACGGAAATACTTGAGGGCGCTGCCCAGCGGCTCGACGGCTCCCGGCGCGTGGGCGCAGAAGGTCTTGCCTGGGCCGAGGAAGTTGACCAGCTGCTCGAGGGTCTCGAGGTCGCCGGGCTGGCCTTCGCCCCGCTCCAGGGCGCGCAGCAGCTTCACGCTCCACGGCAGGCCATCGCGGCAGGGGGTGCACCAGCCGCAGGACTCGCGGGCGAAGAACTCTTCCATGTTGCGCAGCAGGGAAACCATGTTGATGCTGTCGTCCACCGCCATGGCCAGGCCGGTGCCCATCCGGGTGCCGACCTTGGCGATGCCGCCGGCGAACATCTGCGCATCCAGGTGCTCCGGGAGCAGGAAGCCGGTACCGGCGCCGCCGGGCTGCCAGGCCTTGAGCTGGAAGCCGTCGCGCATGCCGCCGGCGTAGTCCTCGAACAGCTCGCGGGCGCTGACGCCGAACGGCAGTTCCCACAGGCCGGGGTTCTTCACCTTGCCGGAGAAGCCCATCAGCTTGGTGCCCATGTCTTCGCTGCCGGGGCGGGCCAGGGTCTTGTACCAGTCCACGCCGTTGCCGACGATGGCCGGCACGTTGCACAGCGTCTCCACGTTGTTCACGCAGGTCGGCTTGCCCCAGACGCCGACGGCGGCAGGGAAGGGCGGTTTGGAACGCGGGTTGGCGCGGCGGCCTTCCAGCGAGTTGATCAGCGCGGTCTCTTCGCCGCAGATGTAGCGGCCGGCACCGGTGTGGACGAACAGCTCGAAATCGAAGCCGCTGCCGAGGATGTTCTTGCCGAGCAGGCCGGCGGCCTTGGCTTCGTCGATGGCGCGGTTGAGGTTGCGCGCCGCGTCGACGTATTCGCCGCGCAGGAAGATGTAGCCGCGGTAGGCCTTCAGCGCGCGCGCGGAAATCAGCATGCCTTCCACCAGCAGGTGCGGCAGCTGCTCCATGAGCATGCGGTCCTTCCAGGTGTTCGGCTCCATCTCGTCCGCGTTGCACAGCAGGTAGCGGATGTTCAGCGACTCGTCCTTCGGCATCAGGCCCCACTTCACGCCGGTGGGGAAGCCCGCGCCGCCGCGGCCCTTGAGGCCGGAGTCCTTGACGGTCTGGACGATGTCGTCCTGGGCCATCTGGGTCAGCGCCTTGCGCGCCGCGGCATAGCCGTCCTTGCTCTGGTATTCCTCGAGCCAGACGGGCTGGGCGTCTTCGCGCAGGCGCCAGGTCAGCGGATGGGTTTCCGCCGAACGCGCCATGCGGTTGGCCGGACCAATGGAGGTAAGGGTCATACGTAGGCCTCCAGCAGTTTGGCGACACCGTCGGGACGCACGTCGCCATGGGTGTCGTCGTCGATCATCAGCGCCGGGGCCTTGTCGCAGTTGCCCAGGCAGCAGACCGGGAGCAGGGTGAAGCGTCCGTCGGCGGTAGTCTGGCCGAGACCGATGCCGAGTTGCTTCTGGATCTCGCCGACCACCGACTCGTGGCCGCCGATGTAGCAGACCATGCTGTCGCAGACGCGGATGATGTGGCGGCCCACCGGCTGGCGGAATATCTGACTATAGAAGGTGGCGACGCCTTCGACGTCGCTGGCCGGGATCCCCAGCACCTCGCCGATCGCCGGGATGGCGCCGTCCGGCACCCAGCCGCGCTGTTTCTGGACGATCTTCAGGGCTTCGATGGACGCCGCGCGCGGGTCCTCGTAGTGATGCATTTCATGCTCGATGGACGAGCGCTCGGTTTCGCTGAGGACGAAACGGTCGGTCTGAATCAGGTTGCTCTGGCTCATGTCAGCGGTCCACGTCAGCCATAACGAAATCGATGCTACCCAGGTAGGCGATCAGGTCCGCGATCATGCTGCCGTTGATCACCGAGGGGATCTGTTGCAGGTGCGCGAAGCTGGGCGTCCGGATACGCGTGCGGTAGCTCATGGTGCTGCCGTCGCTGGTCAGGTAGTAGCTGTTGATACCCTTGGTCGCCTCGATCATCTGGAAGGCTTCGTTGGCCGGCATGACCGGGCCCCAGGAAACCTGCAGGAAGTGGGTGATCAGGGTTTCGATGTGTTGCAGCGTGCGTTCTTTCGGCGGCGGCGTGGTCAGCGGATGGTCGGCCTTGTAAGGGCCTTCCGGCATGTTCTTCAGGCACTGTTCGATGATCCGCAGGCTCTGGCGCATCTCGCCCATCTTGACCATGCAGCGGTCGTAGGCGTCGCCGTTGTGGGCCAGCGGTACCTCGAACTCGAAGTTCTCGTAGCCGGAGTAGGGGCGGGCCTTGCGCAGGTCGAAGTCGCAACCGGTGGCGCGCAGGCCGGCGCCGGTGGTGCCCCACTCGAGGGCTTCCTTGGTGTTGTACTGGGCGACGCCGATGGTCCGGCCGCGCAGGATGCTGTTCTTCAGGGCCGCGGTCTCGTACTCGTCGAGGCGCTTGGGCATCCAGTCGAGGAACTCGCGGACCAGCTTGTCCCAGCCGCGCGGCAGGTCGTGGGCGACGCCGCCGATGCGGTACCAGGCCGGGTGCAGGCGGAAGCCGGTGATGGCCTCGACCACCTTGTAGGCGCGCTGGCGGTCGGTGAAGGTGAAGAACACCGGGGTCATGGCGCCGACGTCCTGGATATAGGTGCCCAGGTACAGCAGGTGGTTCAGGATACGGAAGAACTCTGCCATCATGATCCGGATCACGTCGACCCGCTGGGGCACCTTGATCCCGGCGAGCTTCTCCACCGAGAGTACGTAGGGCAGGTTGTTCATCACCCCGCCGAGGTAGTCGATGCGGTCGGTGTAGGGGATGAAACTGTGCCAGGACTGGCGCTCGGCCATCTTCTCGGCGCCGCGGTGGTGGTAGCCGATCTCCGGGACGCAGTCGATGATCTCCTCGCCGTCCAGTTGCAGGATGATGCGGAACGCGCCGTGGGCGGACGGGTGGTTCGGGCCGAGGTTGAGGAACATGTAGTCCTCGTTCTCGCCGTGGCGCTTCATGCCCCAGTCTTCCGGCTTGAAGCGCAGGGCTTCCTGCTCCAGGTCCTGCTTGGCGGCGGACAGGGAGTAGGGATCGAACTCGGTGGCGCGCGCCGGGTAGTCCTTGCGCAGCGGATGGCCCTGCCAGGTCGGCGGCATCAGCATGCGGGTCAGGTGCGGGTGGCCGGTGAAGGTGATGCCGTACATGTCCCACACTTCGCGCTCGTACCAGTTGGCGTTGGGCCAGATACGGGTGGCGGTGGGCAGGTTGAGGTCGCGCTCGGACAAGGCGACCTTGATCATCACGTCACTATTACGCTCCAGCGACATCAGGTGGTAGAACACGCTGAAGTCGGCGCTCGGCAGGCCGCGGCGATGGGTGCGCAGCCGCTCGTCGACGCCGTGCAGGTCGTAGAGCATCACGTAGGGCTTGGGTACCTGACGGAGGAAGGTCAGGACTTCGATCAGTCTTTCGCGCGGAACCCAGAGCACCGGCATGCCGGTACGGGTGGGCTGGACGGTGAAGGTCTCGGCGCCAAAGCGGGAATTCAGTTCGACGACGATATCCTGGTCGTCTGCCTTGTAAGGCGGGATGTACAGAGCGGAGTCTGCAGTCATGGTCTCGGTCGCTTTCGGTCAACGGTGGGGTGAACGCGGCTGGTCTCGGCCGGCCAGCGGGGCTGGCCGGGAGTTCCGGATCACACTTCGTCGGGGCTGCGCAGGTTGGTCACCTGGATGCGCTGCTCGCGTTTCAGGTCTTTCTGGGCCGGCATTTCGGCGCGGTAGACCCCCTGGTCGCCAACGACCCAGGACAGCGGGCGGCGCTCCTGGCCGATGGATTCCTGCAACAGCATCAGGCCTTGCAGGAACGCCTCCGGACGGGGCGGGCAGCCGGGGATGTAGACGTCCACGGGGAGGAACTTGTCGACCCCCTGGACCACCGAATAGATGTCGTACATGCCGCCGGAATTGGCGCACGAGCCCATGGAGATGACCCACTTGGGTTCGAGCATCTGCTCGTAGAGGCGCTGGATGACCGGGGCCATCTTGATGAAGCAGGTGCCGGCGATGACCATGAAGTCGGCCTGGCGCGGCGACGCCCGGATCACTTCGGCGCCGAAGCGGGCGATATCGTGCGGCGCGGTGAAGGCGGTGGTCATCTCCACGTAGCAGCACGACAGCCCGAAGTTATAGGGCCAGAGCGAGTTCTTGCGACCCCAGTTGACGGTGGAGTTCAGCACATCCTCGAGCTTGCCCATGAAGATGTTCTTGTGAACCTGGCCCTCGACCAGCGGGTCGGCTACGGTTTCCCGTTCGCCTATCGGGTATTGGTCGTTGGCCGCATCGGGATCGATCCGGGTAAGTTTGTATTGCATCGCCAAAGCCTCATTGTTTTAGCTTCGCCTGCCGCTTGCGACGGCTTTCGGGAGCCCAATCGAGCGCACCGATCCGCCAAAGATAGACAAGACCCGCCAACAGAATTGCTATGAAAATGGTTGCCTCGATCAGGCCGGCCCAGCCGCTTTCGCGAACCGACACCGACCAGGCGAAGAGGAAGAGGGCTTCGACGTCGAAGATCACGAAGAGCATCGCGACCAGATAGAATTTTGCCGAGAGACGCAGGCGTGCGCCTCCGGTGGGGACGATCCCGGATTCGAAGGGTTCGTTCTTGCTGCGACCAAATGCCTTGCTGCCAAGCAGGGACGAAACCCCTAGCATGAAGGCGAGAAGGCCAACGACCCCTAGAAGGAAGGCAGCGAATCCCCAGTGATGAGCTGCAAGTTCAGCTGGGTTTGGCATGCTGATACTCCTTCTGTACCGGATATATAAGATCGTGGGTTCTGGGCGCAATGCCCGACTTCTTGTGCAACCCGCTGCGTAGTGAGCTAAGGGTTGTATGTATCTTTCCGATTTTATGCCCAAAGCGCCGGACAAGTAAATTTTTCTAACACAAACAGACGCTTCTCTGCTTTTTCCAGCGCTTTGGTTAATCCCCGAAACCCTCGTGAATGCTGTCTTTGCGAGAAATGGCGCGGCCTGGCTGGCTTTTGGTCGTATTGCCGCGAAGCGTGGTGGAGGGCTCTTTGCAAGGCTTCAAACGATAATGAATATCGTTTGCAATGTCGCATCCGTATAACTTCGCTACATATATTCTTCGCCGCGTTACTATTGTTTACCCTTTTATTGGTAATTACTCTCGCCCAATCCGTTATTGCATTAAACCGGGAATATTCTCCGGGCCGGGCGCATGGCGGTTTTTCTTCTTTCCGCACCATGGCAACCCGGCTGCGGCGCCGCCTGGGGCTGCGCCCGCGGTTCTTCGTGACGGATGCGAAGGCGCTGGGCAAGGTTTGCGGCGGTTCGCGTCGCAGCGTAGATGTAGTCGCTCCGGAGGTGCGCTACCTGGGGGCTGCGGTAGCGACCCGGGGTTTCTTGCCGACCCAGGCCCAGACCATTTCGCAGGCGATCGGCTGGTTGCCGTTCTCGTCGCTGACCAACACCGCCACGCGGACCTCGCCCTTGTCCTGTTGCCGGATCTGCTCGATCTGTCCGGCCTCCAGCGTCGCGATGGCGGTCAGGTCGCCCTGGGCGCGCTTGAGATAGTCGATCTTCATGGTCTTGATCAGCGGCAGCTTGTCGTCCGGTACGTTCATTCCGACCAGGAAGCCGCTGGCCGACTCGGCGAGCAAGGCCATCGCCGCGGCATGGATACCTTTTATGTGGTTCTGCACCGGCCGACGGTTCTTCAGGCTGAGGATGGCGCGCTCCTGCCCCAGTTCATGGATGCGCACCCTGGCAGTGCCGGCGAAGCGCACCTGGGAGCCCAGCAGCAGCGTCAGGCTGCGGCTGCGCAGGCGGCGGGGGAGGAGGTTGATGGCGCCGACGGCGCGGCTGAGACGATTGCGCTTGGGCATGCTGGCGTCCTTCCATAGAGAGGGGAGCCTGCATTCCACCCGCTTTGCCCGGGCTTGCCCACGGCTGTAGCGGCGACCTGCGCCGGCATTCCGGCCAACGCAGGTCGTCGTGGCGCGTCAGAGCAGGCGTCGGCCGTCTTCGCGGGTGATCACCACGGTGGCCGAGCGTGGCCGGCGGCCCGGCCCGTCCGGCCAGGTGCTGAGGAGGTTATCGGCGGTCGAACCTTCCCCCGGGTGCTGGATGTTGATGAACAGCGTACGGAAGTCCGGCGTCGCGGCAATGCCGGTCACCTCGCAACCCAGCGGACCGGTGAGGAAGCGCTTCAGTTCGCCGGTGCGTGGGTCGGCCACCAGCATCTGGTTGTTGCCGAACGGGCCGCTGCTCAACTGGCTGCCGCTCATGTCGGTCTGGATCCACAGGCGGCCTTCCGGGTCGAACCAGAGGCCGTCGGGGCTGGCCAGGATATTGTCCTGGTTCAGCGGCTTGCCGTCCGGGCCGCGGCTGTCTTCGCCGGGACCGGCGAGCATGAACAGGTCCCAGGTGAAGCGTTGCCCGGCATAGTCGCGGCTGCGTTCGCGCCAGCGGATGATATGGCCGTAGGCGTTCTTCACCCGTGGGTTGGCCGCGTCGGCGACGGTGCGCGACGTGTTGTTGGTGAGGGTGAAGTAGACGTCGCCGTTGTCCGGGTTGACCGCGCCCCACTCCGGGCGATCCATCTTGGTCGCGCCGAGGACATCGGCGGCCAGGCGGGTGTTGATCAGCACTTCGCCCTGGTCGGCGAAGCTCACCCCGGCCTTGCGACAGGCCGCGCGGAAGTTGCCGTCGGCGATGTCCAGCGGCAGCCACTGGCCGCTGCCATCGGCGTTGAAGCGGGCGACGTAGAGGGTGCCTTCGTCGAGCAGGCGAGCGTTGCTGCGACCCGGACGGAACTTGTCGCGGCTGACGTACTTGTAGATGTACTCGTTCTGCGAGTCGTCGCCGGAGTAGCAGACTACCTGGCGGCCCGGCTTGACCGGGGCGAAGACCAGGCCTTCGTGGGCGAAGCGGCCGAGAGCGGTGCGCTTGACCGGCACCGATTGCGGGTCGAACGGGTCGATCTCGACGATCCAGCCGAAGTTGTTCGGTTCGTTGCGGTAGTCGTCCTGGGCCTGTTTGCCCTTGCGGGTGGCGTCGAAGCGTTCGAACTCGTCGCCCGCCAGGGTTTCCCAGCCGAAACGGCTGGTGTTGCGAATGCCGTAGCGGGTCAGTTCGCGCGGCAGTTCGCTGTCCTGGGTGGAGAAATAGCCGACCCAGTTCTCCTCGCAGGTGAGGTAGGTGCCCCAGGGGGTGAAACCGTTGGAACAGTTGTTATGGGTGCCGCGGGTGCGGGTGCCGTCCGGACTGTGGCGGGTGCGCAGCAGTTCGTGGCCGCGCGCCGGGCCGGCGATACGCATCGGCGTGGCGGCGGTGATCCGGCGATTTCGTTGCGACGGCACGACATTCCACTCGCCACGCACGTTGCGACGGATCTCCACGACGGAAACGCCATGGGCGTTGATTTCCTTGCGCACTTCATCGGCGACGGTGCGCTTGCCATCGACCACGGTCGGGCCATTGGTGTGCAGCAGCGGCGCGTCGATGTATTCATGGTTGAGCACCAGCAGGCCATGGTTGCTGATGTGTCCGCCGCCGAAGCCGAACTGCGCGTCGATCGGGAAGAAGTGCATGCCGTCGTGGTGCATGCCGATCTGTTCGGCCTGGTCCTGGGCGCTGTTGCTGGCGTCGTCGAGGAAGCCCGGATAACTGCCGCTGATCGGGGTACCCCAGGGTATGAAGGGCGTCGCCTTGTAGCCGGCGGGCACCCGGATGGTATCGGCACGGCCGCTGGCGATGGCTTCGAAGGGCAAGCGGTTGCGGCGTTTGAAAGGCAAGCCGCGCAGGCCTTCCGCGGCGGGCACCTGCGCTTCGGCGGGAGCGGCGCTGGCGGGGAGCGCGACGCCGAGGAAGGCGAGGGCGCCGAGCGCCGCGCCGCCGGCCAGGACCTGACGGCGGCCGAGGCCGGCGATCAGGTCGTTCATGTGCGGGTTGTTCGAATGGTTGCTGGGCAACTCGTCGCCATCACCGAACAGGATGGCATCTTTTTTCTCCAGGCTCACGGACGTGCTCCTTGTGGGCTGATCGACGGAGCATTGACGCTAACCGCTGAAAGCGACGGGACGATGACAGGCACTCGAGGCCTTTTGCCATGATCCGGAAATGAAAAACCCCGGCCGGAGCCGGGGTTTTCGCGAGGCGGGCCGGGCAGATCGTGGCTGCCCGGCTGGCCCCTGTTCCTTAGTGGAACTGGTTCATGGTGTTGTCTTTGCCGCTGGCCTTCAGAGCGGCTTCGCCAGCGAAGTACTCTTTATGGTTGTCGCCGATGTCGGAGCCCGCCATGTTCTGGTGCTTGACGCAGGCGATGCCCTGGCGCAGTTCCTGGCGCTGCACGCCCTTCACGTAGGCCAGCATGCCTTCGTCGGCGAAGTAGCCCTTGGCCAGGTTGTCGGTGGACAGCGCGGCGGTGTGGTAGGTCGGCAGGGTGATCAGGTGGTGGAAGATGCCGGCGTGGGCCGAGCCATCGCGCTGGAAGGTGCGGATCTTCTCGTCGGCGACCTTGGCCAGCTCGGTGTCGTCGTACTCGACGCTCATCAGCTTGTTGCGGTCGTAGGCGGAAACGTCCTTGCCTTCGGCGACGAACGCATCGAACACCTGCTGGCGGAAGTTCAGGGTCCAGTTGAAGGACGGGCTGTTGTTGTAGACCAGCTTGGCGTTCGGAATCACTTCGCGGATGCGATCGACCATTGCCTTGATCTGGCCGACGTGCGGCTTCTCGGTTTCGATCCAGAGCAGGTCGGCGCCGTTCTGCAGCGAGGTGATGCAGTCCAGGACGCAGCGATCTTCGCCGGTGCCCTTGCGGAACTGGAACAGGTTGGAAGCCAGGCGCTTCGGACGCAGCAGCTTGCCTTCGCGCTTGATCACGACGTCGCCGTTGCCCAGCTCGGCCTCGGAGATTTCTTCGCAATCCAGGAAGGAGTTGTACAGGTCGCCCAGGTCGCCCGGCTCGTTGGTCACGGCGATCTGCTTGGTCAGGCCGGCGCCCAGGGAGTCGGTACGGGCGACGATCACGCCATCGTCCACGCCCAGCTCGAGGAAGGCGTAGCGTACGGCATTGATCTTGGCGAGGAAGTCGATGTGCGGAACGGTGACCTTGCCGTCCTGGTGGCCGCACTGCTTCTCGTCGGACACCTGGTTCTCGATCTGGATGCAGCAGGCGCCGGCTTCGATCATCTTCTTGGCCAGCAGGTAGGTCGCCTCGGCGTTGCCGAAGCCGGCGTCGATGTCGGCGATGATCGGCACCACGTGGGTTTCGAAGTTGTCGATCTGGGCCAGCAGCTCGGCTTCCTTGGCCTTGTCGCCAGCGGCGCGGGCAGCGTCCAGGCCGGTGAACAGCAGGTCCAGCTCGCGGGCGTCAGCCTGGCGCAGGAAGGTGTACAGCTCTTCGATCAGGCCGGAAACCGCGGTTTTCTCGTGCATGGACTGGTCCGGCAGCGGGCCGAAGTCGGAGCGCAGCGCGGCGACCATCCAACCGGACAGGTAGAGGTAGCGCTTGTTGGTGGTCTTCAGGTGCTTCTTGATCGAGATCAGCTTCTGCTGCCCGATGAAGCCGTGCCAGCAACCCAGCGACTGGGTGTAGACGGAGGAGTCCGCATCGTATTCGGCCATGTCCTTGCGCATGATGGCCGCGGTGTACTTGGCGATATCCAGGCCGGTCTTGAAGCGGTTCTGGATACGCATGCGAGCTGCGTACTCGGGGTTGATCGCGCTCCAGCTGCTGCCGTTCTTCTCTTTCAGCGCGGCAACTGCCTTGATCTCGTTCTGATATGCGGACATGGTCAATCCTTCAAGAAATGTATTGGTTGAGCACCGACTGACCCACTCAAAACCTGCTGGTGAAGGTTGTCTTGCGGGTGGCTCACCGCTGCATGGCGAGAGAATGACCGTGGCGAAGAATGACGCCGAGGAGGGGGTGGAGACGAACAGTTCGCGGACCGTGCTTCTCGACTGGATCAAGTGCCGTTCGGCTCGTGGTTGCCGGTGGGCGACTCGCTGTCGAGTCTTTCGATCTGGCTGATACGTAAACGCTTCCCCGTCCCTCAGGACAACTTCGTTCCAGTCGCAATCTCGTCAAGCCGCCTTGTGGGCAGATCAACACGGTGGAGGCCGAGGGCGTATCGGCGCAGGCACCGGGAGCTCGTCGTTTCAGAGCCCCTGATTAGCGGGAGCGGGGCCATCATGCTCTGGAAAAAATCCGTCGTCAAACGTTTTGTAGTGTTTTTTCAAGACTACTACACGAAGGTCTAAGAGTGACCGGATGGTCTTGTCTGGTCGAGATGTTTCCGTTTGCATCGAAAATGCCCGCAAAAGCCCGCGCCCCGCGGCTTTGCCGGAGCGGGAGGCAATTCGCGCTGGAAAGAGCGCCGTCGGTCAGTCGAGGGTTTCGACTTTCAGGCGCAGGCTGGTGTCGTCGCGTCCCTGGGTCGAGTAGCGACGCACGAAGCCGTGCTGGTCGGCCTGGTTCTGTTCGCTGACGCCGCCCAGGGTGATCCACTCGCCGAGCTTGCCGCTGACCCGGGTGTCGGTGCTCTGGGTATCGATGACGCCGGGATGGCTCTGGCTGAGGCGGTTATTGCTGGAACTGATGGTGACGTGCACCAGGTTGCCGGTCAGCGTCGCGGTGACGTAGAAGCCGCGGTTGACGTTGCGGTATTCGGTCTGGCTGTAGATCTGCCCGTAGGGACCGGTGGCGGTGCTGGTGATGGGGACGCTCTGGCCGACCTGGATCAGCGCCGGGTAGCCCTCGGTGGCCTGGACCTGCTGGCTGCCGCCGGAACGGCTGTCGGTGGAGCGACGGATGATGCGGACTCGATCCTTGCCGTTGACCTCGCCGCGGCCGCTCTGGATCTCGATGTTGCCGGCGCTGGCCGAACCATCCACCGAATAGCCGCGGCTGTCCTGTTGCAGGTTCTCGCTGGTATCCACGGTGATCAGCAGGCGATGCGGGCGCGAGTCGATCTGCTGCAGGACCGATTGCAACTCGCGGATCTTCGCCGGCTCGGCATTGACGATCAACTGGTTGCCATAGGCGGTGACCTTGCCTTCGCTGCCGATGACCGACTGGGCCACCGCCATCACGTCGTCGGCGGTGCGGTAGTTGAGCGGGATCACTTCGGTGCGCGGGGCGGCCGAGGCGCCGAGAACGACTGTCGCCAACAGCGAGGAGAGCAGGGTGGTGCGCAACAGGGTCACAGGAGGAAGCTCCGCAGGTCCGGGTCGGAAAGACTGGTGTCCCAGGCCTGCTCGAAGCGGGCCTGGAGTTGACGCACCCGCCCGGCGGCACGGTAGCAGGCATAGCCCGCCGGTTGCGCCGGTTTCGGGCGCAGCAGCAGGCCCTGGTCGTCGGCCAGGAGGAAGGCGTCGTCCTCTTTAGGGTAGTCCGGGTTGAGGCGGCGGATCAGGCAGTTGCTCGACAGGCGGCGCGAAAGGTTGATCAGGCGGTGGCCGTTGCGCACGGCCTGGGCGCTGTCGCCAACGAGGATACGCAGGCGATTGCGTGGATTGGCCAGGAGAAAACGGGTGCAGGCTTCCTGGATGCTGCTGTGGTGATAGAGCCAGCTTTCCAGGTCGGGACTGTGCAGGCAGAGCGAGCGGCGGGCCTGCTGCAGGAGGGCCAGGGCATGGGCGCGGGCTTCCTGCGGATGCTCGAAGCGCTCCAGCGGCTCATGTTCGCCGAGGCGGAATGGCGCTGGTTCCCAGCGTTCCGCAGGCAGCGCGGCGCTGGCCGGGTTGCGTACCGCAAAGCACCCCGGAGAGCTGAATTCGATGGCCGGCAGGTCGGCCGGCGAGGTCTCCGGGGCGTCGCTCATCGGGCCTCAGTCGCTGTCGCGAACCATGTCGACATGGGGCAGGCCGGCGTCGAGGAACTCGCCGCTGTCGACCTTGAAGCCCAGTCGCTCGTAGAAGGGTATGGCATAGACCTGCGCGGTCAGCAGTTGGCGCTTCAGGCCGCGTCGCTCGGCTTCCTCGATGGCCGCGCGCATCAGCGCGTCGCCGACCTTCAGGCCGCGCCAGTCCTTGAGTACCGAGACCCTGCCGATGTGCCCGTCGCCCAGCAGGCGCGCGGTGCCGATCGCGTATTCGCCTTCATAGGCGAGAAAATGCACGGCTTCGTCGTCTTCGGCGTCCCACTCCAGTTCCGGCGGAACCGACTGTTCGGCAATGAAGACCGCTTCGCGGATGCGGCGCAGCTCGGCATTGTCCTTCTGCCAGTCGGCTACGCGTACGCGGATCTTATTCATCTGCAAACTCCAAACTGCCCTGTTTGACCAACTCCGCCAACAGCTTACGCGCATCGTCATCGGCCAGCCATTGGCCGAGGTTTTCCAGATGCAACGCATCGGCCGAGCAGACCAGCTTCAGCAGTTCCTTGAGCTGCCCGGGCAGGAGTACGCTCTGGCCGCTGGCGAACAGCACCAGGCCGATGTCGATCTCGCTCCAGGCCAGGCGGGCGCTGGGGTTGCGCACCAGCAGCGCGCCATCCTCGAGGGCGCCGAACAGCTCCTCCTCGGGGATCTCCTCGCCGGCAACCAGTTCGGGATAGCGCGGCTCGGTCATGAACTGGCCGAACCAAGTCAGCAGCAGGCGCTCGTCGCTCATGTGCTCCTGGATCAGGCCCTGCAGGCGCTCCAGAGCGTCGCGCTGGATCTGGTGCGGATCGTCGCCTACCGGTTGCAGGCCGGCATCGGTGTAGCGCTCCTCGTCGGAGAGGAACTGGCCGAGGAAGTCGGTGAAATGGGTCAGCACTTCGGCGGCGCTGGGCGCGCGGAAGCCGATCGAGTAGGTCATGCACTCGTCTTCGGCGATGCCGTAGTGGGCGAGGCGCGGGGGCAGGTAGAGCATGTCGCCGGGCTCCAGGACCCACTCGTCGCTCTGTTCGAAGCCGGCGAGGATGCGCAGGTCGGCGTGCTCGCGCAGCGGGCTGTCGCTGCTGCACATCTGTCCGACTTTCCAGCGCCGGCGTCCGTGGCCCTGAAGCAGGAATACGTCGTAGTTGTCGAAGTGCGGACCGACGCCGCCGCCGGGAGCGGCGTAGCTGATCATTACGTCGTCGATCCGCCAGCTGGGCAGGAAGCGGAATTGCTCCAGCAGTTGGGCGACTTCCGGGACGAACTGGTCGACCGCCTGCACCAGCAGGGTCCAGTCCTGTTCCGGCAGGTGCTGGTAGTCCTCCTCCTGGAACGGGCCACGGCGCATTTCCCACGGGGTTTTCCCGTGTTCGAGGACGATGCGCGATTCCACCGACTCCTCCAGCGACAACCCGGCCAGCTCGTCGGCGGACAGCGGGCTTTCGAAGTCCGGGATCGCCTGGCGGACCAGCAGCGGTTTGCGCTGCCAGTAGTCGCGGAGGAATTCGGCAGCGGTCAGTCCGCCCAGAAGTTGCAGGGGAGTATCAGCATTCATGGTTAAGTCCTTGAAACAAAAACGCCCGGCGCAGCCGGGCGTGCAAAAGGGTTGGGTGCTCAGATGCGCCTGGCCTGGGCGGCGGCATTGCCGACGTAGCCGGCCGGGGTCAGCTTCTTCAGCTCGACCTTGGCCTCGGCGGGAATCGCCAGCTCTTCGATGAAAGTCTGCAAGGCTTCGGCGCTGATGCCTTTGCCGCGGGTCAGTTCCTTCAGCTTCTCGTAGGGGTTTTCCACGCCATAGCGACGCATCACGGTCTGCACCGGCTCGGCAAGGACTTCCCAGCAGGCGTCCAGGTCCTCGGCGATGCGCTGGGCGTTCAGCTCCAGCTTGCCGATGCCCTTCAGGCTGGCCTCGTAGGCGATGACGCTGTGGGCGATGCCGACGCCGAGGTTGCGCAGCACGGTGGAGTCGGTCAGGTCGCGCTGCCAGCGCGAGATCGGCAGCTTGCTGGCCAGGTGCTGGAACAGCGCGTTGGCGATGCCGAGGTTGCCCTCGGAGTTCTCGAAGTCGATCGGGTTGACCTTGTGCGGCATGGTCGAGGAGCCGATCTCGCCGGCCACGGTCTTCTGCTTGAAATAGCCGAGGGAGATGTAGCCCCAGACGTCGCGGTCGAAGTCGATGAGGATGGTGTTGAAGCGGGCGATCGCATCGAACAGCTCGGCGATGTAGTCGTGCGGCTCGATCTGAGTGGTGTAGGGGTTGAAGGTCAGGCCGAGGTCGCCTTCGATGAACTGGCGCGCGTTGGCTTCCCAGTCGACTTCGGGATAGGCGGACAGGTGGGCGTTGTAGTTGCCCACGGCACCGTTGATCTTGCCCAGCAACTCGATGTCGGCGACCTGCTTGATCTGCCGCTCCAGGCGGTAGACGACGTTGGCCAGTTCCTTGCCCAGGGTGGTCGGCGAGGCAGGCTGGCCGTGGGTGCGGGACAGCATCGGCACGTCGGCGAGTTTCACCGCCAGTTCGCGGATGGCCTCGGCGATCTGGCGCATCAGCGGCAGCAGCACGCTGTCGCGACCCTCGCGGAGCATCAGGGCGTGGGACAGGTTGTTGATGTCCTCGGAGGTGCAGGCGAAGTGGATGAACTCGCTGACCGCGGCCAGCTCCGGAAGCTTGGCGGCCTGTTCCTTGAGCAGGTACTCCACGGCTTTCACGTCGTGGTTGGTGGTGCGCTCGATTTCCTTGATGCGTTCGGCGTGTTCCAGCTGGAAGTCGCTGGCCAGGCTGTCGAGCAGGGCGTTGGCTTCGGCGGAGAACGGCGCGACCTCGGGAATCCCGGCGTGGGCGGCGAGGCGCTGCAGCCAGCGGACTTCCACCATGACGCGGAAACGGATCAGGCCGTATTCGCTGAAGATCGGACGCAGGCTGCTGGTTTTGCCGGCATAGCGGCCATCGACGGGGGATACCGCGGTGAGCGAGGAAAGCTGCATGAGACGTTCTCGTGGCTGGAAGTCAACGAAAAAGGGGCGCATATCATACATGAAAGGTGCGCCCCGGTGGGGCATTCAGCGGGGCCTTTCGGCGGGGCGGTTGCCCAGCAGGGGGATCAGGCTGGCGGCGAAGATCAGGGCGGCGCCGAGCAGCGACGTGTGGCTGGGCAGTTCGTCCCAGCGCAGCCAGGCGATCACCCCGGCGAAAACGATGGCCATGTAGGCGATCGGTCCGATCACTCCCGGGGAGGCCAGGGCATAGGCCTGCGACATGGTCAGTTGGCCGAGGCTGGCGAACAGTCCGGCGCCGAGCAGCAGGAGCAGTTCCTGGCCGTTCAGCGGCTGCCAGGCCCAGGCCAGCGGCACGGCGGAGAACAGGGTGCCGAACAGGGCGAAGTAGAACACGATGCGATAGGCTGGCTCGCTGTCGCTCATTTCGCGGATCGAGACGAAGGCGCAGGCAGCCATCAGGCTGGAGGCGATGCCGACCAGGGCGATCGGCGCCACTACCGCGCCGCTGGGCCTGGCCACCAGCAGCACGCCGAGGAAGCCGACCAGGGTGGCGACCATCATGCGGCGGGTCAGCGGCTCCTTGATCCACAGGTGTGCGATCAGCGGCGTGAACACCGGCGCGGCATAGCTGAACAGCATGGCGTCGGTCAGCGGCAGGTGGGCGAGGGCGTAGAAGTAGCAGTACATGCCGCCCAGGCCGTAGGTGGTGCGCAGCAGGTGCGATAGCGGGCGGCGGGTGCGCAGCGGGCCGATGCCGCGAGTCAGCGCCAGGGGCAGGAAGAACAGCACGCCGACGAGGTTGCGGAAGAACACCACGGTTTCGTTGTTGACGGTGCTGGAGGCCTCGCGGATCAGGCCGCCCATCAGGGCGAAGAACAGCGCCGAAAGAGCCAGCATGGCGGCGCCCTGGGTCGGGCTGTTGCGCCGTTGCGGCTGGCTCCCGGCCATGGCCATGGCTAGCCGCGCAGCAGGGGATAGAGTTCGTTGAGCAGCCGGCGCCGGCTGAATACCATCTGCCAGCGGCTGCCGCCCAGTTGCCGCCAGAGCCGCGCCGAGCGGATGCCGGCGAGCAGCAGGGCGCGGATCCGCGCGGCGTTGCTGCTGACCTGCAGGTGGCGCATGTCGCCGTGTACCTGGATGCGCTGGCGGAAGGTGCTGAGGGTGTCCTGGTAGATGCTGGCGAACGAGGCGATGACGTTCTCGTGGACCAGGCCGAAGTGCTGGACCTGCTGTTCGACCTGGTCGAGGCGCTGGCCGATCAGGTCGAGCATATCGCCGCGCTTGTCCAGTTGCCGTTCCAGGGTCAGCATCGCCAGGGCGTAGCGCAGCGGTTCGCGCTGCAGGCTGCCGGGCTTGCGCTCCAGGGCGCTGGCCAGGGCCTTGAAGCCGTCGCGCAGGTTGAGGCTGTCGCCACCGTAGACGTCCAGGGTGCTGGCCGGGTTGCGCGCCAGCAGGCTGCCGAGCATGCAGCCCAGCGGGGCTTCGCTGATCTGTCCGGTGCGTGCCAGCTTGTCGACCAGGGCTGCGGATTCGAAGACGGCGCCGAGGGCAATCAGTTGCTGTCGCGGATCGCTCACGGGCGTCCTCCGAAATCCCAGGCTTCCGCCGTTTCGATCACGCCGCCGCCGAGGCAGGCGTCGCCGTCGTAGAACACCACCGATTGCCCCGGGGTCACTGCGCGCTGCGGTTCGTCGAACACCGCGCGGTAGCCTTCGGCGATTTTCTCCAGGACGCAGTCCTGGTCGCTCTGCCGGTAGCGCACCTTGGCCCGCAGGCGGCGCGGCCGCTCCAGTTCGACCGGGTTGACCCAGTAGATTCGCGAGGCCAGCAGGGCGCGGGAGAACAGCAGCGGGTGGTCGTTGCCCTGGCCGACCAGCAGCACGTTGCGTTGCAGGTCCTTGCCGAGCACGTACCAGGGATCGTCGCCGGCTTCCTTGAGACCGCCGATGCCGAGGCCCTGGCGCTGACCGATGGTGTGGTACATCAGGCCGCTGTGGCGACCGATGACCTTGCCTTCGGTGGTCTCGATGTCGCCCGGCTGGGCCGGCAGGTACTGCTTGAGGAAATCGGTGAAGCGTCGCTCGCCAATGAAGCAGATGCCCGTGGAGTCCTTCTTCTTCGCCGTGGCGAGGCCATGCTTCTCGGCGATGGCGCGGACTTCCGGCTTCTCCAGTTCGCCGACGGGGAACAGGCTGCGGGCGATCTGCTCGCCGCCCACCGCGTGCAGGAAGTAGCTCTGGTCCTTGTTCGGGTCCAGGCCCTTGAGCAGCTCGGTGCGCCCGTCGCGGTCGCGGCGCCGCACATAGTGGCCGGTGGCGATCAGGTCCGCGCCGAGCATCAGCGCGTAGTCGAGGAACGCCTTGAACTTGATTTCGCGGTTGCAGAGGATGTCCGGGTTCGGCGTACGGCCGGCCTTGTACTCGGCAAGGAAGTGCTCGAACACGTTATCCCAGTATTCCGCGGCGAAGTTCGCCGTGTGCAGCTTGATGCCGATCCGGTCGCAGACGGCCTGGGCGTCGGCCAGGTCCTCGCGGGCGGTACAGTATTCGGTGCCGTCGTCCTCGTCCCAGTTCTTCATGAACAGGCCTTCGACCTGATAGCCCTGCTGCAACAGGAGCAGGGCGGAGACGGACGAGTCGACGCCGCCGGACATGCCGACGATCACGCGCTCGCGGCGTGGGGTGGGGGCGGATTCAGACATAGCGATCAGGCGTCACGGGCGAATTCGTAAAACGCGGATTCTATCAGGCCTGGGGCAGGGAGGGCGACACGTGGGTGTCGCGGATCAGCGCCAGGGGATAGCGGCCGCCGGCCAGGTAGTCGTCGATGCAGCGCAGCACCAGGTGGCTGCGCCAGCGCTGCGGCTGGGCGGCCAGTTCGTCGCGGGTCAGCCAGCGCGGGCCGATGATGCCGTCGTCGAGGGCGCGTTCGGGGTGGTGGCGCACGGGGCGGGCGGCGAAGCATACGCGCTGATAGGTGACACCGTTGGACGGCGCGGTGTACAGGTAGATGCCGGTGACGGCGCTCAGCTCGACCTCCCAGCCGGTTTCCTCGAGGGTTTCGCGCAGGGCGGCCTCGAGCAGGCTTTCGGCGGGCTCCAGGTGCCCGGCGGGCTGGTTCAGCACCTCGCGGCCGTCGGCCTGTTCCTCGACCAGCAGGAAGCGGCCCTGGTCCTCGACGATGGTCGCTACGGTGACATGGGGATGCCAGCTCATGGATGTCTCCTCGGTACGGAAAAGGCCTCGATAAAAAGAAACCCCGAGCGTAGGCCCGGGGTTTCTGCTTCGTCAGCGTGACGCTATCAGGCCAGGCTGTCGATCGCCGCGTTGAAGGTGGCGCTGGGGCGCATCACCTTGCTGGTCAGCTCCGGGTTGGAGCGATAGTAGCCGCCGATCTCGGCCGGCTTGCCCTGGACCGCATTGAGTTCGGCGACGATGGTCGCTTCCTGCTCGGTCAGGGCCTTGGCCAGCGGTGCGAAGTGCGCTTTCAGTTCGGCGTCTTCGTCCTGGGCGGCCAGGGCCTGGGCCCAGTACATCGCCAGGTAGAAGTGGCTGCCGCGGTTGTCGATGTCGCCGACCTTGCGCGACGGCGACTTGTTGTTGTCCAGCAGCTTGCCGGTGGCTTCGTCCAGCGCCTTGCCGAGCAGCTTGGCCTTGGCGTTGCCGGTCTTGATCCCGGTTTCCTCCAGGGACACGGCCAGGGCCAGGAACTCGCCCAGGGAGTCCCAGCGCAGGTAGTTCTCTTCCACCAGTTGCTGGACGTGCTTGGGTGCCGAGCCGCCGGCGCCGGTTTCGTACATGCCGCCGCCCGCCATCAGCGGAACGATGGAGAGCATCTTGGCCGAGGTGCCCAGTTCCATGATCGGGAACAGGTCGGTCAGGTAGTCGCGCAGGACGTTGCCGGTCACCGAGATGGTGTCCTTGCCGCGGATCAGGCGTTCCATGCTGACGCGAATGGCCTCGTTGTAGCCCATGATGCTGATGTCGAGACCGGTCAGGTCGTGGTCCTTGAGGTACAGCTCGACCTTCTTGCGCAGTTCGCGGTCGTGGGCGCGCTCCGGGTCCAGCCAGAAGATCGCCGGGGTATCGGACTGGCGTGCGCGGGTGACGGCCAGCTTGACCCAGTCGCGGATCGGTGCGTCCTTGGTCTGGCAGGCGCGCCAGATGTCGCCGGTCTCCACGTCGTGCTGCATCAGCACGCTGCCGTCGGCCAGGACCACGCGCATGGTGCCGTCGGCGGTCATTTCGAAGGTCTTGTCGTGGGAGCCGTATTCCTCGGCCTTCTGCGCCATCAGGCCGACGTTCGGCACGCTGCCCATGGTGGTCGGGTCGAAGGCGCCGTTGGTCTTGCAGAAGTTGATCATCTCCTGGTAGATGCGGGCGTAGGTGCTTTCCGGCATTACCGCCTTGGTGTCTTTCTGCTTGCCGTCCTTGCCCCACATCTGGCCGGAGTTGCGGATCATCGCCGGCATCGAGGCGTCGACGATGACGTCGCTCGGAATGTGCAGGTTGGTGATGCCTTTCACGGAGTCGACCATCGCCATTTCCGGGCGGTGGCTGTACACCTCGTGGATGTCGTGGAGGATCTCTTCCTGCTGGGAGGCGGGCAGCGACTTGATCTTGTCGTAGACGCTGGAGATACCGTTGTTCGGGTTCACGCCGAGCTCTTCGAAGAGTTGGCCCCACTTGTCGAAGACGTCCTTGTAGTAGACGCTCACCGCATGTCCGAAGACGATCGGGTGGGAAATCTTCATCATGGTCGCCTTGACGTGCAGGGACCACATGACGCCGGTTTCCTTGCAGTCCTGCAGGGTCTTCTCGAAGAAGTCGCGCAGCTTGCCGCAGCTCATGAACATGCTGTCGAGCACTTCGCCTTCCTGCAGGCTCAGTTGCTTCTTGACCTCGACCTTGCCGTCCTTGCCGACGAATTCGATGCGCACGTCACCGGCCTTGGCCATGGTGATGGACTGTTCGCTGGAGAAGAAGTCGCCGCCGCGCATGTAGTCGGCGTGGGAGCGCGAGGCCATGCTCCACTTGCCCATGGAGTGCGGGTGCTTGCGGGCGTAGGCCTTCACTGCGGCAGGCGCGCGACGGTCGGAATTGCCTTCGCGCAGGACCGGGTTCACGGCGCTGCCGAGGATCTTCGCGTAGCGTGCGCGAACCTCTTTCTCTTCGTCGGTCTGCGGGTCTTCCGGGAAGTCGGGAACCTTGTAGCCCAGGCCCTGCAGCTCGGCGATCGCGCCTTTCAGCTGGGGCACCGAGGCGCTGATGTTGGGCAGCTTGATGATATTGGCGTCGGGCGAGGTGGCCAGGACCGCCAGGCGGGCGAGGTCGTCTTCGATACGCTGGTCGGCTTCGAGGCGGTCGGCGAAGTTGGCCAGGATGCGTCCTGCAAGAGAGATGTCGCTGGTCTCGACGTCGATGCCGGCGGAAGCGGCAAAGGCCTTGACGATGGGGAGGAGCGAGTAGGTGGCGAGCGCGGGTGCTTCGTCGGTGAAGGTGTAGGTGATCTTCGAGCGGATGGACATCTACGGTAACTCTCTTTTTTGCTGGGCGCGCACAGAGTCTCGATACGCGTTGGTGGACGCGATGCCTTCGCTCAACATCGGGTTGAATCGAAATCGAGATATGCCGCGGGATATAGGGGCGCCAGTAGAGCGTTGTACGGCGGGTTCATGGTGGCGAACCCGACGCTGCGAGGGGAGAGGGTCTGGTCCCAGACTGCTCGGACCTCGATGACTGCGAAGTCATGGCGCGCAGTATACCACCCTCTCGCCGGGCTGATGCGCTCGCCTGTTTAGACTAAGGAAGATGTGGTTTCCGGGCGGACAACTGGGCTACCCTAGAAGGCTGCAACAGGGTTTTAACCACAACACGGAGTTCAGCATGGGATACCAAAAGATCCAGGTGCCGGCGACCGGTGACAAAATCACTGTGAATGCCGACATGTCCTTGAGCGTACCGAAGAACCCGATCATCCCGTTCATCGAGGGTGATGGCATCGGCGTCGATATCAGCCCGGTCATGATCAAGGTTGTCGACGCTGCAGTGGAAAAAGCATACAAGGGCGAGCGCAAGATCGCCTGGATGGAAGTCTACGCCGGCGAGAAGGCCACCCAGGTCTATGACCAGGACACCTGGCTGCCCCAGGAAACCCTGGACGCCGTACGCGACTACGTGGTTTCCATCAAGGGCCCGCTGACCACCCCGGTCGGTGGCGGCATCCGCTCCCTGAACGTGGCCCTGCGCCAGCAACTCGATCTCTACGTCTGCCAGCGCCCGGTACGCTGGTTCGAAGGCGTGCCCAGCCCGGTGAAGAAGCCCGGCGACGTGGACATGGTGATCTTCCGCGAGAACTCCGAGGACATCTATGCCGGCGTCGAGTGGAAGGCCGGTTCGCCGGAAGCGGAGAAGGTCATCAAGTTCCTCACCGAGGAAATGGGCGTCAAGAAGATCCGCTTCACCGAGAACTGCGGCATCGGCATCAAGCCGGTTTCCCAGGAAGGCACCAAGCGCCTGGTGCGCAAGGCCCTGCAATACGCCGTCGACAACGACCGCAGTTCGGTGACCCTGGTGCACAAGGGCAACATCATGAAGTTCACCGAGGGTGCCTTCAAGGATTGGGGCTACGAAGTCGCGCGCGATGAATTCGGCGCCGAGCTGCTGGACGGCGGTCCGTGGATGCAGTTCAAGAATCCGAAGACCGGCAAGAACGTCGTGGTCAAGGACGTGATCGCCGACGCCATGTTGCAGCAGATCCTGCTGCGCCCCGCCGAGTACGACGTGATCGCCACCCTGAACCTGAACGGCGACTATCTCTCCGACGCCCTGGCGGCCGAGGTCGGCGGCATCGGCATCGCGCCCGGCGCCAACCTGTCCGATTCGGTGGCCATGTTCGAGGCGACCCACGGCACCGCGCCGAAGTACGCCGGCCAGGACAAGGTCAACCCGGGTTCGCTGATCCTCTCCGCGGAGATGATGCTGCGCCACATGGGTTGGACCGAGGCGGCCGACCTGATCATCAAGGGCACCAACGGGGCGATCGCCGCCAAGACCGTGACCTATGACTTCGAACGCCTGATGGACGGCGCGACCCTGCTGTCCTGCTCGGAGTTCGGCGACGCGATGATTGCCAAGATGTAGGAAGGGCTAGCGCCCGAACGAGAAAAAGGCCGGTTCGCACCGGCCTTTTTCATTTCCGCATCCGCGCTGGGGTCAGGCTTCGACGGGCGTCGCCTGCGGCTCTTCCTGCGGGGCGGGGGCGGAGGGTGCGGCGGTTGTCGCGGTGGCGGGGCTGATGTTGATGGCATGCAGTCCCTTCGGTCCCTGGATGATCTCGAAATTGACCGGCTGGCCCGCCTTGAGTGTCTTGTAACCGTCCATCTGAATGGCCGAGTAATGGGCGAACAGGTCCTCATCTCGGCCCTCGGCCAGGATGAACCCGTAGCCCTTGGCGTTGTTGAACCACTTGACCTTACCGCTGAGCATGCTCATATCCCTCTGCAAAGGACTCCAACGCTGGAGTATCATCCACTACGATCCCGCGTCCGACCTGGGTCGAGACGGGTGCGGAACCCCTGATACCCTGTAGGGGTATTCCATTGTTTGTAACACCCTTTTGCAGTTAGTCAAGGCGCTGAACCATACGCCTGAGAAACGGATCAACATCATGTCGGTCCATAACTTTCCAGAAAGGCAAAGCTTTTTTTCCTCATGCATGCACCTAGCCAGATTCGACTAACATTCAATCAGGACCATCCCGAGCCTCATGAGCACGAGGACGAAGGGGCGGGGCTCGCGGTACAGGAGTCGAAGCCTGTATTACAGCCGCCACCGTTGTATAAGGTGGTACTGTTCAACGACGATTACACGCCGATGGACTTTGTTGTTGAAGTGCTGGAAGTGTTCTTCAACATGGACCGGGAAAAAGCCACCAAGATCATGTTGACGGTACATACTCAGGGTAAAGCGGTCTGCGGCTTGTTTACCCGGGACGTGGCCGAAACCAAGGCGATGCAGGTCAATCAGTATGCACGGGAGAGCCAGCATCCATTGCTCTGCGAGATAGAGAAAGACAGTTGATCGGATGTTTGGGAGCGAGGTGAAGCCATGTTGAATCGAGAGCTCGAAGTCACCCTCAATCTCGCCTTCAAGGAGGCGAGGGCCAAACGCCATGAATTCATGACGGTTGAGCACCTGCTGCTGGCCTTGCTGGACAATGAGGCGGCGGCAACGGTATTGCGTGCGTGCGGTGCCAACCTGGACAAGCTGCGGCGCGACCTGCAGGAATTCATCGATTCCACCACGCCGCTGATCCCGCAGCACGACGACGAGCGCGAAACCCAGCCGACGCTGGGCTTCCAGCGCGTCCTGCAGCGTGCGGTGTTCCACGTGCAGAGTTCCGGCAAGCGCGAAGTGACCGGGGCCAATGTCCTGGTGGCGATCTTCAGCGAACAGGAAAGCCAGGCGGTGTTCCTGCTCAAGCAGCAGAGCATCGCGCGTATCGATGTGGTGAACTACATCGCCCATGGTATCTCCAAGGTGCCCGGGCATGCCGAACATCCGCAGGATGGGGAGCAGGATATGCAGGATGAGGAAGGTGGCGAGTCGGCCACGTCCAACCATCCGCTGGACGCCTATGCCAGCAACCTCAACGAGCTGGCTCGCCAGGGGCGGATCGACCCGCTGGTGGGGCGTGAGCATGAAGTCGAGCGGGTGGCGCAGATCCTTGCCCGCCGGCGCAAGAACAACCCGCTGCTGGTAGGCGAGGCGGGGGTCGGCAAGACGGCCATCGCCGAGGGCCTGGCCAAACGCATCGTCGATGGCCAGGTGCCGGACCTGCTGGCCGACAGCGTGGTCTACTCCCTCGACCTGGGTGCCTTGCTCGCGGGTACCAAGTACCGCGGCGACTTCGAGAAGCGCTTCAAGGCCTTGCTCAACGAGTTGCGCAAGCGCCCGCACGCGGTGCTGTTCATCGACGAGATCCATACCATCATCGGCGCCGGTGCGGCATCCGGCGGGGTAATGGACGCCTCCAACCTGCTCAAGCCGGTTCTGTCCTCGGGCGAGATCCGCTGCATCGGCTCGACCACCTTCCAGGAGTTCCGCGGCATCTTCGAGAAGGACCGGGCCTTGGCGCGGCGCTTCCAGAAGGTCGACGTGACCGAGCCGTCGGTGGAAGACACCTATGGCATCCTCAAGGGCCTCAAGGGGCGCTTCGAGCAGCATCACCACATCGAGTACAGCGACGAGGCGCTGCGCGCCGCGGCCGAGCTGGCGGCGCGCTACATCAACGACCGGCACATGCCGGACAAGGCCATCGACGTCATCGACGAGGCGGGCGCCTACCAGCGCCTGCAGCCGGAAGAGAAGCGCGTGAAGCGCATCGAGGTGGCGCAGGTCGAGGATATCGTGGCGAAGATTGCGCGGATCCCGCCGAAACACGTCACCACCTCCGACAAGGAGTTGCTGCGCAACCTCGAACGCGACCTCAAGCTGACCGTGTTCGGCCAGGACGACGCCATCGAGTCGCTGTCCACGGCGATCAAGCTGTCCCGGGCCGGGCTCAAGGCGCCGGACAAGCCGGTCGGCTCATTCCTCTTCGCCGGTCCCACCGGCGTGGGCAAGACCGAGGTGGCGCGGCAGTTGGCGAAGGCCTTGGGTGTGGAGCTGGTGCGCTTCGACATGTCCGAGTACATGGAGCGGCATACCGTGTCGCGGCTGATCGGTGCGCCTCCGGGCTACGTCGGCTTCGACCAGGGCGGCCTGCTCACCGAGGCGATCACCAAGACCCCGCACTGCGTGTTGCTGCTCGACGAGATCGAGAAGGCTCACCCGGAGGTCTTCAACCTGCTGCTGCAGGTGATGGACCACGGCACCCTGACCGACAACAACGGGCGCAAGGCGGACTTCCGCAACATCATCCTGATCATGACCACCAACGCCGGCGCGGAAGTGGCGGCGCGCGCGTCGATCGGCTTCAACCAGCAGGATCACACCACCGATGCGATGGAAGTGATCAAGAAGAGCTTCACCCCGGAGTTCCGCAACCGCCTGGATACCATCATCCAGTTCGGCCGCCTGAGCACCGAGACGATCAAGAGCGTGGTCGACAAGTTCCTCACCGAGCTGCAGGCGCAGCTGGAGGACAAGCGCGTCCAGCTCGAGGTCAGCGATGCGGCGCGCGGCTGGCTGGCGGAGAAGGGCTACGACGTGCAGATGGGTGCGCGACCGATGGCGCGGCTTATCCAGGACAAGATCAAGCGGCCGTTGGCCGAGGAGATCCTGTTCGGCGAGCTGGCCGAGCATGGCGGCCTGGTGCATGTCGACCTGAAGGGCGACGAGCTGGCCTTCGAGTTCGAGATCACGGCGGCGGAGCCCGCCTGATCCGGGCGCGGCAACGAAAACGCCCGGCAGATGCCGGGCGTTTTCTTTTGCAATCGGCGAGCCGCAGCGGCTCGTGTCGACTCAGCGGGCGCGGTAGGTGATGCGGCCCTTGCTCAGGTCGTAGGGCGTCAGTTCCACGCGGACCTTGTCGCCGGTGAGGATGCGGATGTAGTTCTTGCGCATTTTGCCGGAGATGTGCGCGGTGACGACGTGCCCATTTTCCAACTCCACACGGAACATGGTGTTGGGCAGGGTGTCGACGACAGTACCTTCCATTTCGAAGCTGTCTTCTTTCGACATGCAGTAGAGCCCTCGGTATCTGTGGGTGGCCCTTTCAATGAGAGGTGGGCCGTGAAAAGCGGCGTGCATTGTGCCAGAAAATCGACAATAGCGCCACACGGCTATCAGGTGAGGGCGACCCAGCGCTGGTTGACGAACAGTTCGATGGGGCGGTACTGGGTCTTGTAGTTCATCTTGCGGCAATTCTTGATCCAGTAGCCCAGGTAGACGGCCTGCAGGCCCAGGCGTTCGGTCTCGGCGATCTGCCAGAGGATCGCGTAGCGTCCCAGGCTGCGCTGCTCTTCGTCGGGATCGTAGAAGGTATAGACGGCCGAGAGTCCGTTCGGCAGCACGTCCGTCACGGCTATGGCCAGCAGGCGGCCATGCAGGCGGAACTCGAAGAAGCAGCAGAAGGGCAGGTCGCGAACCAGGAAGGTGGCGAACTGGTCGCGGCTGGGCGGATACATGTCGCCGTCGGCGTGGCGTTGCTCGATGTAGCGCCGATAGAGGTCGTAGTACTCCTCGTTGAAGCTCGGTCGCTTGCGGATCACCTGCAGTTCCGCATTGCGCTTGAGGATGCGCCGCTGCTGGCGGTTCGGGCTGAAGCCGGCGACCGGTATGCGCGCGGCGATGCAGGCGGTGCAATGCTGGCAGTGCGGACGATAGAGATGGTCGCCGCTGCGGCGGAAGCCGACCTCCGACAGCGAGGCGTACAGCTGCGTGTCCATGGGCTGGCTGGGATCGAGGAACAGGGTGGTTGCCTGCTCCTCGGGCAGGTAGCTGCACGGGTGCGGTTGCGTCGCGTAGAACTTCAGTCGGGCGAGTTCGGTCATGGTGAACTCCAGCAGGGACCCATAAGCAAGTTTATGCCAGGCACGGAAACTCGCCTAAAAATCCAGGTCGCCGGTAGGAGGCTGGTCGCGATAGCGTTGCAGGTAGTCGGCGAATTCCCCCCGGCTGATGGCGCGGGCGCCCAGGCTGTGCAGGTGGCGGGTCGGCATCTGGCAGTCGATGAGGACGAAGCCGGCGTCGCGCAGATGGCGGACCAGCGTGACGAAGCCGACCTTGGAAGCGTTGTCGGCGCGGCTGAACATCGATTCGCCGAAGAACAGCCTGCCCATGGCCAGGCCGTAGAGGCCGCCGACCAGTTGTCGCTCCTGCCAGACTTCCACGGAGTGGGCGATGCCGCGCAGGTGCAGCTCCTGGTAGGCCAGTTGCATCGGCGTGGTGATCCAGGTGCCGTCGGCGTAGTTACGCGGCGCGGCACAAGCCTGGATCACCGCCCGGAAGTCACGGTTGAAAGTGACTTCGAAGCGTTGCTGGCGCAGGCACTTGGCCAGGCTGCGGGAAACGTGCAGTTCGTCGGGGAACAGGACGGTGCGCGGGTCGGGCGACCACCAGAGGATCGGCTGGCCATCCTGGTACCAGGGGAAGCAGCCGTGGCGATAGGCTGCGACCAGGCGTTGCGGATTGAGGTCGCCGCCGGCCGCGAGCAGCCCGTTGGGCTCCTGCAGGGCCTTGTCGAGGGGTGGAAAGTCGAAGTCGGTGCGGGAAAGCCAGGTCAGCATGGCGGGGTAGGGGAGGGCGGGCCTCCCCCGGGTCCGATCAATGGTCGTCGAGGTATTTTTCGGCATCCAGCGCGGCCATGCAGCCGGCGCCGGCGGAAGTGATGGCCTGGCGGTAGACGTGATCGGCCACGTCGCCGGCGGCGAACACGCCTTCGATGCTGGTCTGGGTGGCATTGCCTTCGCTGCCGCCGTGGATCCGCAGGTAGCCGTCGCGCATTTCCAGTTGGCCCTGGAACAGGTCGGTGTTCGGCTTGTGGCCGATGGCGATGAACACGCCGGCCAGCGATAGCTCGCTGGTGCTGCCGTCGATGGTGCTCTTCAGGCGTACGCCGGTGACGCCGCTGGCGTCGCCCAGCACCTCGTCCAGGGTGGTGTTCCAGTGCAGGCGCACGTTGCCGTTCTCGGCCTTGTCGAACAGCTTGTCCTGGAGGATCTTCTCCGAGCGCAGCTTGTCGCGACGGTGGATCAGGTGGACTTCCTTGGCGATGTTGGCCAGATACAGCGCTTCCTCGACGGCGGTATTGCCGCCGCCGACCACGCAGACCACCTGGTTGCGGTAGAAGAAGCCGTCGCAGGTGGCGCAGGCGGAAACGCCCTTGCCCATGAAGGCTTCTTCCGACGACATGCCCAGGTATTGCGCGGAGGCACCGGTGGCAATGATCAATGCATCGCAGGTATAAGTGCCACTATCGCCCTTCAGTGTGAAGGGGCGCTGTTGCAACTCGGCGGTGTGGATGTGGTCGTAGACGATCTCGGTGTCGAAACGCTCGGCGTGCTGCTGCATGCGGGTCATCAGCGCCGGGCCGGTAAGGCCTTCGACGTCGCCCGGCCAGTTGTCGACTTCGGTGGTGGTGGTCAGCTGGCCGCCTGGCTGGATGCCGGTGATCACCACTGGCTTGAGATTGGCGCGTGCGGCGTACACGGCGGCGGTATAGCCGGCCGGACCGGAGCCCAGGATGATGAGGCGCGAATGCTTGACTTCACTCATAAAAAGACTCCATAAGCCTTTGTCACATAAGAAAATGCGTGCTCCAATGGAGCCGCCTGAAGAGTTCTGCCGGCTATGCTACACCTATCCGCAAAAGGCCGGCAAAACCCCGGGGCCGGGATCAGCCACGCACGGATTGCCGCTGATTTCGGGTGTGATTTTTCAGAGTTTCCCTAAAGCCGTACAATAGGCGCGTTTTGACCAAGACAGCTTCTAAAGCACCAGCCGTGCGCAGGAAAAATAGCGATTTGAAGGATTCGACCACCGCGAGCCATGCCGCCGCATGGCGTCAGCAACTGCATTCCCGCCTGAAGGAAGGGGTCCTGATCGCGCTGGGCGCGCTCTGCCTCTACTTGTGGATGGCTCTGCTCACCTATGACCCGGCCGATCCGAGCTGGAGTCACTCGAGCCAGGTTGACCAGGTGCAGAATGCCGCCGGTCGGCTCGGTGCGGTATCCGCCGATATCCTGTTCATGACGCTCGGCTACTTCGCCTACCTCTTTCCGCTGTTGCTGGGCATCAAGACCTGGCAGGTATTCCGCCGCCGCAACCTGCCGTGGGAATGGAACACCTGGCTGTTTTCCTGGCGCCTGGTCGGGCTGATCTTCCTGATCCTGGCCGGCTCGGCACTGGCCTACATCCATTTCCACGCCAGCGGCCACATGCCGGCCAGCGCCTCGGCCGGCGGCGCCATCGGCCAGAGCCTGGGCCGCGTCGCGGTGGATGCGCTGAACGTGCAGGGCAGCACGCTGGTGTTCTTCGCCCTGTTCCTCTTCGGCCTGACGGTGTTCGCCGACCTCTCCTGGTTCAAGGTGATGGATGTCACCGGCAAGATCACCCTGGACTTCTTCGAACTGATCCAGAACGCCTTCAATCGCTGGATGGGCGCGCGCGCCGAGCGCAAGCAACTGGTCGCGCAACTGCGCGAGGTCGACGAGCGCGTCGCCGAGGTGGTGGCGCCGAGCGTGCCGGACCGCCGCGAACAGTCCAAGGCCAAGGAGCGCCTGCTGGAACGCGAAGAGGCCCTGGCCAAGCACATGAGCGAGCGGGAGAAGCGCCCGCCGCCGAAGATCGATCCGCCACCGCCGCCGAAGGCCCCGGAGCCGAGCAAGCGCGTGCTGAAAGAGAAGCAGGCGCCGCTGTTCGTCGATACGGCGGTGGAGGGCACCCTGCCGCCGCTGTCGCTGCTCGATCCGGCGGAAGTGAAGCAGAAGAGCTACTCGCCCGAGTCGCTGGAGGCGATGTCGCGCCTGCTGGAGATCAAGCTGAAGGAGTTCGGCGTCGAGGTCAGCGTGGATTCGGTGCATCCGGGCCCCGTGATCACCCGTTTCGAGATCCAGCCCGCGGCGGGGGTCAAGGTCAGCCGCATTTCCAACCTGGCCAAGGACCTGGCGCGCTCGCTGGCGGTGATCAGCGTGCGGGTGGTGGAAGTGATTCCCGGCAAGACCACCGTCGGCATCGAGATTCCCAACGAAGACCGGCAGATGGTGCGCTTCTCCGAAGTGCTGTCGTCGCCGGAGTACGACGAGCACAAGTCCACCGTGCCGCTGGCCCTGGGCCACGACATCGGCGGTCGGCCGATCATCACCGACCTGGCGAAGATGCCGCACCTGCTGGTGGCCGGTACCACCGGCTCCGGTAAGTCGGTGGGGGTCAACGCCATGCTCCTGTCGATCCTGTTCAAGTCCACGCCGAGCGAGGCGCGACTGATCATGATCGACCCGAAGATGCTCGAACTGTCGATCTACGAAGGGATCCCGCACCTGCTCTGCCCGGTGGTCACCGACATGAAGGAAGCCGCCAACGCCCTGCGCTGGAGCGTGGCGGAGATGGAGCGGCGCTACCGCCTGATGGCGGCCATGGGTGTGCGCAACCTGGCTGGCTTCAACCGCAAGGTGAAGGACGCCGAGGAGGCTGGCACGCCGCTGACCGACCCGCTGTTCCGTCGCGAAAGCCCGGACGACGAGCCGCCGCAGCTGAGCACCCTGCCGACCATCGTGGTGGTGGTCGACGAATTCGCCGACATGATGATGATCGTCGGCAAGAAGGTCGAGGAGCTTATCGCCCGTATCGCGCAGAAGGCGCGGGCGGCCGGTATCCACCTGATCCTGGCGACCCAGCGGCCGTCGGTGGACGTGATCACCGGCCTGATCAAGGCCAACATCCCGACCCGGATCGCCTTCCAGGTCTCCAGCAAGATCGACTCGCGCACCATCCTCGACCAGGGTGGCGCCGAACAGCTTCTCGGCCACGGCGACATGCTCTACCTGCCGCCGGGCACAGGCCTGCCGATTCGCGTGCACGGCGCCTTCGTTTCCGACGACGAGGTGCACCGGGTGGTCGAGGCCTGGAAGCTGCGCGGCGCGCCCGACTACATCGAGGACATCCTCGCTGGCGTCGACGAAGGCGGCAGCGGTGGCGGTTCCTTCGATGGCGGCGACGGCTCCGGCGAAGGCAGCGAGGACGACCCGCTCTACGACGAGGCGGTACGTTTCGTCACCGAGAGTCGCCGGGCATCGATCTCCGCCGTGCAACGCAAGCTGAAGATCGGCTACAACCGCGCCGCGCGGATGATCGAGGCGATGGAGATGGCCGGCGTGGTCACCCCGATGAATACCAACGGCTCCCGCGAAGTCATCGCGCCGGCGCCGGTTCGTGATTGAACCCGACAGGTTTTAGAGGATTCCGATGCGACTGATCCGCACGTTGTTCGTTGCCGCCCTGGCCATGGGCGCTTCGCTGGCCCATGCCGACGACAGCGCCGCTGTCCAGCGCCTGACCGGCCTGCTGAACAAGGCCCAGACCCTGACCGCGCGTTTTTCCCAACTGACCCTGGACGGTAGCGGCACGCGCCTGCAGGAAACCGCCGGCCAACTGAGCCTGAAGCGGCCGGGACTGTTCCGCTGGCATACCGATGCGCCGAACGAGCAATTGCTCATTTCCAACGGCGAGAAGGTCTGGCTGTACGACCCGGACCTGGAGCAGGTGACCATCCAGAAGCTCGATCAGCGCCTGACCCAGACGCCGGCGCTGCTGCTCTCCGGCGACATCTCGAAGATCAGCGAAAGCTTCGCCATCACCTACAAGGAGGGCGGCAACGTAGTCGATTTCGTGCTCAAGCCGAAGACCAAGGACACCCTCTTCGACACCTTGCGCCTGTCGTTCCGCAGCGGCAAGGTGAACGACATGCAGATGATCGATGGCGTCGGCCAGCGCACCAACATCCTGTTCTTCGACGTGAAGATGAACGAGGCGCTGGATGCCAAGCAATTCACCTTCGACGTTCCGCCGGGCGTCGACGTGATCCAGGAGTAAGCGCAAGCCGTGGATCTGTTCCGCAGCGAGCCCGTCGCGCAGCCCCTGGCGGCACGGCTGAGGCCCGCAAACCTGGACGAGTACGTGGGGCAGGAACACCTGCTGGCCCGCGGCAAGCCCTTGCGCGAGGCGCTGGAGCAGGGCGCGCTGCACTCGATGATCTTCTGGGGCCCGCCGGGAGTCGGCAAGACTACCCTGGCGCGGCTGCTGGCGCAGGTGTCGGACGCCCATTTCGAGACCATTTCCGCGGTGCTGTCCGGGGTCAAGGAGATCCGCCAGGCGGTCGAGGTGGCCAAGCAGCACGCGGCGCAATACGGGCGCCGGACCATCCTGTTCGTCGATGAGGTGCACCGCTTCAACAAGAGCCAGCAGGATGCCTTCCTGCCCTATGTGGAAGACGGCACGCTGATCTTCATTGGCGCGACCACCGAGAACCCGTCCTTCGAGTTGAACAATGCGCTGCTCTCGCGGGCTCGCGTGTATGTCCTCAAGAGCCTCGACGAAGCCGCCCTGCGCAAGCTGGTGGGCCGCGCGCTGAACGAGGACAAGGGCCTCGGCAAGCGCAAGCTGAGGCTGCCGGAGGAGAGCTTCCAGGTTCTCCTGGCCGCCGCCGACGGCGATGGGCGGCGCCTGCTGAACCTGCTGGAGAACGCTGCCGACCTCGCCGAGGACGGCAGCGAGATCAGCCCCGAGCTGCTGCAGAATCTGCTCGGCGATACCCGCCGACGTTTCGACAAGGGCGGCGAGGCGTTCTACGACCAGATCAGCGCGCTGCACAAGTCGGTGCGCGGCTCCAATCCCGACGCGGCACTCTATTGGTTCGCGCGTATGCTCGACGGCGGCTGCGATCCCCTGTACATCGCCCGGCGGGTGGTGCGCATGGCCAGCGAGGAGGTTGGCAACGCCGATCCTCGCGCCCTCGGCCTATGCCTGTCGGCCTGGGACGTGCAGGAGCGCCTGGGCAGCCCCGAAGGCGAGCTGGCGGTGGCCCAGGCCATCGTCTACCTGGCCTGTGCGCCGAAGAGCAATGCGGTGTACAGCGCGTTCAACGCGGCGATGCGCGACGTCGCCGAAAGCGGCTCGCGGGAAGTGCCATTGCACTTGCGCAACGCGCCGACCAAATTGATGAAGAGCCTCGGCTATGGCGAGGAATACCGCTACGCCCACGACGAGCCGGATGCCTATGCCGCCGGAGAGGATTATTTCCCCGAGGATCTGGAGCCGCGGCGTTACTATCAACCGGTGCCGAGGGGCCTGGAACTGAAGATCCGCGACAAGCTGGAACACCTGGCCGAGCTGGATCGCACCAGTCCCCGCCAACGCAGAAAATCCTGAGCGGTATGGGCTCGGCGGAGCTAGCCAGGCTTCCGCGACGGCGTCGATGACGTCGCCGGGGCCGGCGAAGCGCCAACCGGGCCACGAACCGCCGATAACCGACACGAGACGAGAAAAGAGCATGCTCGATCCCAAACTGGTACGCACCCAGCCGCAAGAAGTGGCTGCCCGCCTGGCCACCCGTGGCTTCCAACTGGATGTCGCACGCATCGAAGCGCTGGAAGAGCAGCGCAAGTCGGTACAGACCCGTACCGAGCAGCTGCAAGCCGAGCGCAACGCGCGTTCCAAGGCGATCGGCCAGGCCAAGCAGCGTGGCGAGGATATCGCGCCGCTGCTGGCCGATGTCGATCGCATGGGCTCCGAGCTGGAGGAAGGCAAGCGCCAGCTGGACGCCATCCAGGGCGAACTGGATGCCATGCTGCTGGGCATTCCCAACCTGCCGCACGAGTCGGTGCCGGTCGGTGCCGACGAGGACGCCAACGTCGAAGTGCGTCGCTGGGGCACGCCGAAGACCTTCGATTTCGAGGTCAAGGACCATGTCGCCCTCGGTGAACGGCACGGCTGGCTGGATTTCGAGACCGCCGCCAAGCTTTCCGGCGCGCGCTTCGCCCTCATGCGCGGCCCGATCGCCCGCCTGCATCGCGCCCTGGCGCAGTTCATGATCAACCTGCATACCGCCGAGCATGGCTACGAGGAGGCCTACACCCCCTATCTCGTCCAGGCTCCGGCGCTGCAAGGCACCGGCCAGTTGCCGAAGTTCGAGGAGGACCTGTTCAAGATCGGCCGCGACGGCGAAGCCGACCTCTACCTGATCCCGACCGCCGAGGTTTCGCTGACCAACATCGTCTCCGGGCAGATCCTCGACGCCAAGCAATTGCCGCTGAAGTTCGTCGCCCATACCCCGTGCTTCCGCAGCGAGGCCGGTGCCTCCGGGCGCGATACCCGCGGCATGATCCGTCAGCATCAGTTCGACAAGGTGGAGATGGTGCAGATCGTCGATCCGGCCACTTCCTACGAGGCGCTGGAAGGCCTGACCGCCAACGCCGAGCGCGTCCTGCAACTGCTCGAGTTGCCGTATCGGGTGCTGGCGCTGTGCACCGGCGACATGGGCTTCGGTGCGACCAAGACCTACGACCTGGAAGTCTGGGTTCCCAGCCAGGACAAGTACCGCGAGATTTCCTCCTGCTCCAACTGCGGCGACTTCCAGGCCCGGCGCATGCAGGCCCGCTACCGCAATCCGGAAACCGGCAAGCCCGAGCTGGTGCACACCCTCAACGGCTCCGGCCTGGCCGTCGGCCGCACCTTGGTGGCGGTACTGGAGAACTACCAGCAGGCGGACGGCTCGATCCGTGTGCCGGAAGTCCTCAAGCCCTACATGGCTGGCATCGAGGTGATCGGCTGACATGGATTTCCTGCCGCTGTTCCACTCCTTGCAAGGGCGCCTCGCGCTGGTGGTCGGTGGCGGCGAAGTCGCCCTGCGCAAGGCGCGCCTGCTGGCCGACGCCGGCGCGCGCCTGCGCGTGGTCGCGCCGCAGATCCACATCGAACTGCGGCATCTGGTGGAGCAGGGCGGCGGCGAGCTGCTCGAACGCGACTACCAGGACGGCGACCAGCCCGGCTGCGTCCTGATCATCGCCGCCACCGACGACGAACCGCTGAACGCCGAGGTGTCGCGAGCGGCCAATGCGCGCGGGATACCGGTCAACGTGGTGGACGCGCCGGCCCTGTGCAGCGTGATCTTCCCGGCCATCGTCGACCGTTCGCCGCTGGTGGTGGCGGTCTCCAGCGGCGGCGATGCGCCCGTGCTGGCGCGGCTGATCCGGGCCAAACTGGAAACCTGGATTCCCTCGACCTACGGGCAACTGGCCGGACTCGCCAGCCGCTTCCGCCACCGGGTCAAGGAATTGCTACCCGACCTGCAGCAGCGCCGGGTGTTCTGGGAAAACCTGTTCCAGGGCGAGATCGCCGAGCGTGTCCTGGCCGGCCGTCCGGCGGAAGCCGAGCGTCTCCTGGAGGAGCACCTGGCCGGCGGCCTCGCGCACATAGCCACGGGCGAGGTATATCTGGTCGGGGCCGGGCCGGGGGATCCGGACCTGCTGACGTTCCGTGCCCTGCGCCTGATGCAGCAGGCCGACGTGGTGCTCTACGATCGCCTGGTGGCGCCGTCGATCCTCGAATTATGCCGCCGCGATGCCGAACGCCTGTACGTCGGCAAGCGCCGCGCCGAACATGCGGTGCCGCAGGATCGGATCAACCGCCTGCTGGTGGAGCTGGCCAGCCAGGGCAAGCGCGTGCTGCGCCTGAAGGGTGGCGACCCGTTCATCTTCGGCCGCGGCGGTGAGGAAATCGACGAACTGGCTGCCCACGGCATACCTTTCCAGGTCGTGCCGGGAATCACCGCGGCCAGCGGCTGCGCGGCCTACGCCGGGATTCCACTGACTCATCGCGATCATGCGCAATCGGTTCGTTTCGTCACCGGTCATCTGAAGGACGGCACCACCGACCTGCCGTGGCAGGACCTGGTAGCGCCTGGCCAGACCCTGGTGTTCTACATGGGCCTGGTGGGATTGCCGGTGATCTGCGAGCAACTGGTCGCCCACGGTCGCTCCGCACAGACCCCGGCGGCGCTGATCCAGCAGGGGACCACCGCCCAGCAGCGGGTATTCACCGGAACCCTGGAAAACCTGCCGCAACTGGTGGCTGAGCACGAAGTGCATGCGCCGACCCTGGTGATCGTCGGCGAAGTCGTGCAACTGCGCGACAAGCTGGCCTGGTTCGAAGGCGCCCGCGAGGACGCCTGAGCCTTCAGCCTTCTCCCCAGATGCCCTTGCCGGGAAGTCGTTCCCGGCCTGGCGCGCGCGCCAGGTCGAGACGCGGGCCCAGCGGTACTATCCCGGTCGGGTTGATGGTGCGGTGGCTGGCGTAGTAGTGCCCCTTGATATGTTCGAAGTCCACTGTCTCGCCGATGCCCGGGCGTTGGTACAGCTCGCGCAACCAGCCGGAGAGATTCGGGTAGTCTTCGATGCGCCGCAGGTTGCACTTGAAGTGTCCGTGGTACACCGCATCGAAGCGCACCAGGGTGGTGAACAGGCGGATATCGGCCTCGGTCAGGTATTCGCCGGCCAGGTAGCGGCGTTCGCCGAGCAAGCCTTCCAGGTAGTCCAGCTCCTCGAACAACTGGACGAAGGCCTCCTCGTAGGCGTCCTGGCGAGTGGCGAAGCCAGCACGGTACACGCCGTTGTTGACCGCAGGATAGATGCGTCCGTTGAGGCGTTCGATCTCCTCGCGCAGCGGCTCCGGGTAGAAGTCCAGCGCGTTGGCGCCGATGGCGTCGAAGGCGCTGTTGAAGATGCGGACGATATCGGCTGATTCGTTGTTGACGATCTTCTGCGCCTGCTTGTCCCACAGCAGCGGCACCGTGACCCGGCCGCTGTAGTGCGGGTCGTCGCGGGTGTAGCGCTGGTGCAGAAAGGCCAGGCCGTCGAGGCGATCGCCGGTGGAGCCGTGGGCGGGGTCGAAGGTCCAGCCGTTCTCGCGCATCAGCCAACTGACCACCGAAACATCGACCAGCGACTCCAGCCCCTTCAGCTTGCGCACGATCAGGGTCCGATGGGCCCAGGGGCAGGCCAGCGAGACATAGAGATGGTAGCGCCCGCCCTCGGCGGGGAACGCCGGCTCGCCCAGCCAATGGCGGCGCTGGGCGTTTTCGCGCTGGAAGCGGCCGTCTTTCTGTGTGTCATACCACTGGTCGTGCCAGCGGCCATCGATCAACTGTCCCATGAGCGGGTTCCTCCATACGTCGTTGGAGGAACAGTCTAGTGTCGGGTGATCGATAAATTTATATAAATAAAGGGCTATTCGTATCGATCAGATCGATTCGTTTCGGGTCGCCCAGTAGTGTGCGGCTTCCTTGAAGGCTTCTTCGCGATTCTTGCCAAGGGCCCGTAGCGCCAGGGCCATGCTGGAGAGCACCGCCAGGTGGCCATAGGCGTCGCCTTCGCGGCCGTCCCAGACGGCCCGAAGGAAACCCGGGTCGAGCTGTTCCGGCTTCATGTGCCGGTGCGTCGACAATGCCGGCCATTCCTCGTCCCAGGCTTCGCCCTGGTCGCAACCATACAGGTGGGCGACGACGTCCGGGTTGACTTCGATCTCGCCGCCTTCGCCCTTGATGACGATGGCCCGGTCGCCGAGCAGGCGGCTGGCCTCGCGGTGGGTTTCCTGGTAACCGGGGTGGAAGATGCTCTGCAGGATGCAATCCGCATTCAGGGGGTTGAGCAGGCGAACCAGCGAATGGATCGGCGAGCGCAGGCCGAGGGTATTGCGCAGATCGATCATGCGTTGCAGCACCGGCATCCAGGCGCCGAGCGGAATGAACGCCAGGTGGCCGCGCTCCAGGGCCTGTTCTACCTGCAGCCAGTCGTGGCAGAGCGGGATCTCCAGCGCCGCCAGCAACTGTTCGCTGTACAGGCGTCCGGCGGTATGCGTGCCGCCGCCGTGCATGAGGATGCGCACGCCATGGCCGGCCAGGCACTTGGCGGCCAGCAGGTACCAGGGCAGGTGGCGCTTCTTGCCGGCGTAACTGGGCCAGTCGAGGTCGACGCGCAAGGACGGGACTTGCAGGCGTTCGCGCACCGCCTCGGTGAAACCGGCCAGTTCCTCGCTGCTTTCCTCCTTGTGCCGCAGGAGCATGAGGAAGGCGCCCAGCTGGGTGTCCTCGACCCTGCCGTCGAGGATCATGCCGAGGGCCTCGCGGGCTTCCTCCCGGGTCAGGCTGCGCGCTCCGCGCTTGCCTTTGCCGAGGATGCGGACGAACTGGGCGAACGGATGTTCGGCGGGAGTCGAGAGAGTCATAGACAGTTGCTCGGTTTCGGCAGGCCGGCCAGCTTCGCGCCAAGCTTGGCCGGGGCGCCCTTGAACAGGTGGTTGAGGTGCAGGCTGTTGCCCTTGTCCGGACCCAGTCGCTGGGCGACGTACTTGATCAGCGGGCGGTTGGCCGGAGACAGCTGGAACTCCGCATAGAACTCGCGGAGCAGTTGGAGAATCTCCCAGTGCTCGGCGGTCAGAGCCAGCTCCTCGCGGGCGGCCAGGGCTTCCGCCACCGGCTCCGACCAATCGTCGAGGGCGGCGAGGTAGCCGTCCTTGTCCAGCCGGATTTCCCGGCCTTCCAGCATAAGGAGCGTCATAGCCAACTGTTGACCTTGTCGAAGCGGGTGGCGAGTTCGACGAAGCCGGGGTAGTCCACCGCCACCAGGCGAGCGGGGACGTCCTCGATACCGCGCGCCTGGAGGTCTTCCAGCAGGGCGAACAGTTCGATTTCCGCCGGCATCAGTTCCAGGGCCTGGCAGGCGTGGCTGCCGGCCAGCAGGGCGTGCACGGCGTCGCCGCAGAGCAGCAGGCCGTCGCCGGGGTTGAGCAGGTACAGGCAACTGCCCAGGCGGCCGTCATTGAACGGCGAGCGGGACAGTACGTGGAGGGTCGTGGCCATCAGAGGGTAATCACCTGGTCGTAGCGTTGCAGCAGGTCGCGCAGGGCCTGGTCGTCGAGCACCTCGACCGCGAGGGCCAGGCGCTCTTCAGCCAGGCCACGCTCGCGCAGGCTACGGGCCGAGACGTAGAGGTCGTCCACGCCGAACATCGGCAGGGCCTGCAGGTTGGCCTGCAGGTCCTTCTGCTGCAGGTGCGCAGGATGCTGGCCGGGAGCCAGCTGGAACGCGCCGTCGTCGAGGAACAGCATGCCGACCGGTAGATCGAAGGCGCCGCCGGCCAGGGCTATGTCCAGCGCCTCGCGGGCGCTCGGGCCGGACCAGGGCGACTGGCGGCTGATGATCAGCAGCGACTGGCTCATCGGTCGCCTCCGAAGCAGACCAGGCGGTCCGCGCTTTGCGCCGCCTCGTGCAACTGGCCGAGTCCGGACAGTTCCCATGGTGCGCCAAGGTTGGCGCCGGGACGGCCGTAGCGTTCGGCTTCCTCGGCGTTCAGCACGCCGCGGCGCAGGGCGGCGGCGATGCAGACCACGGCGTCCAGGCCGTTGCGCTCGACCAACTCGCGCCAGGCGGCGGGCAGGTCGAACTCGTCCTGGCCGCTCACGACGTTGGCCGAGGCGCTGTGCACGCCGTCCTGGTAGAAGAACAGGCGGACGATTTCGTGCCCGCCGGCCAGCGCGGCTTCGCTGAAGCGCAGCGCGCGGCGGGCGGCGGGGGAGTGGGGAGGGTCGAATAGGGCGATGGCGAATTTCATGCTGCGATACGCGAAGGATTTCTTCGAATGATAAACCAATGCCTGTGTTTTGCCGGTCCGCAAATGAAAAAGCCCGTCGCGGGGACGGGCTTTTCCGGAGGCGTTTTCTATCAGTCGTCGCCGCCGGCGATGCCGAAGATCTGCAACAGGCTGATGAACAGGTTGTAGATCGACACGTACAGGCTGATGGTGGCCATGATGTAGTTGCGTTCGCCGCCGTGGATGATCGCGCTGGTCTGGTAGAGGATCATCGCCGAGGAGAACAGGACGAAGCCGGCGCTGATCGCCAGTTGCAGGCCACTGATCTGGAAGAACAGCGATACCAGCACGGCGCCCAGCAGGACGAAGAAGCCGGCGGTGATGAAGCCGGACAGGAAGCTCATGTCCTTGCGGGTGGTCAGCACATAGGCGGACAGGCCGAAGAACACCAGGGCGGTCATGGCGAACGCCGAAGTGATGACGCTGCCGCCGTTGGGCAGGCCGAGGTACATGTTGAGGATCGGGCCGAGCGTGTAGCCCATGAAGCCGGTCAGGGCGAAAGTGCTGACCAGGCCCCAGGCGCTGTTGCGCAGCTTCACGGTGAGGAAGAACAGGCCGTAGAAGCCGATCAGCACCACGAACACGTTCGGATAGGGCAGGCGCATCTGCTGCGAAACGTAGGCCACCAGGCCGCTGAAGGCCAGGGTGAGTGCCAGCAGGCCGTAGGTATTGCGCAGAACGCCGCTGACTTCACGCTGTTCCGCGACGGCGGAGTTCAGCTGATATTGCTGTTCTTGCATGGTGTGGGTACTCCTTAACGGGAACGGGTCCATGACGTACTGATGGGCATGATAGCAAAGCCTCTGCCAGGGCCAATCGATAGAGTTTGACAGTGTGTTGCTATCCGGTACTATGGCGCCCCGCGATGCGGAGGTGTGGCCGAGTGGTTTAAGGCAACGGTCTTGAAAACCGTCGATGGGGAGACCTGTCCTAGAGTTCGAATCTCTACACCTCCGCCATTTCATCGCTGAAAGCCCCGTGAGCCGGGGCTTTTGCATTTCTGGATCGTCTCCCCATCGCGGCGCGGAGACGTTGACCATTTCCGCAACATCCCTGTCATTTCCGCAACCCTTCCTTACTTCGTTGGCTCCACGATCTCGCCGACGCGACGATAGACGGTCTCGGTGATGCGCTTGTCGGTGTGTCCAAGCAGCCTGGATGCCCGGTCCAGGTCAGCAATTTCAGAGGCTGCTTTCGGGCGGATGTCCCGGAACTGGAACTGACGGATTGCGGTGGCCAGAGTCTCGTCGAGGTCCTCAAGCGCCGCGCCGGCGGCGGCCGACCGTGCTTCGTCAAAGCGAATGCGCAGCATGGAGGATGTCATCCGGCGCCCATCGGGCGTAGTGATCAGATACGGGCCGGCTACGCCGCGCTGCCGCCGCTGCTCGCACAGCCGCGCAACGAGTTTTCCAAGCGCTGTCGGGCTCCCGTCGACATCGAGCATGATGCGCAACTTCTTCGACGTCTTGCCCTGGGCGATCTGCAAGTGCCCGTCCTGAATGTCCGCCTCCCGAATGATCAGCACGTCGCTCGGTCGCTGGGCGGTGAGATAGGCAAGGTCCATTGCGTCGCGGAGTTCCGGTGGCGCCGCGCCGTATACCGCGTTCCAGACCTCGGCCCTGGCGTAGAAGTCGCGCGGCGTCTCGCGGTTCTTGCGCACCCCCTTCACCGGGTTTTCAGCCGTGACGATCCCCCACTCCCTAGCGATGTTGAAGATGTGGGAGAAGAGGGATAGCTCCCTGTTCGCCCGTACCTTCGCGGACCGCTTGTCCCGGTACTGTGCCAGCACTTGGGGGGTGAGCGCCTCGACCGGCGCCTCTGAAAATGCCTTCCTCAGTTGCGTCAGAGAGAGGAGGTTGTCTTTCTGGGTGCGTGGCGCTTTCCCGGGGATGATCTCTTTTTCGTACCGGTCGAACACGTCACCCCATTTGCGCAGGGTCTTCGGAGCCGGACTGGCATCCAGCCGCGCCCACTCCAGCTTTGCCAGGTCCAGGTCGGTGCCGAGCGGGATTTCCTTCCTCTTTCCGTCTTCGCCGCGGCCGTCGTAGTAGTAGCCAACCCACAACCTCCCTCCTTTTAGCTTCCTGGTCCGGCGAATCATCCGGGGCGGGAGATCCCTGTTCTTCGGCTGCTTCGGCCGCATTTCAACTCACCTTCGACAGATCCAGCGTCCATGGTTCCTGTACAGCGACCGTTCCGTTCGGTTTCACTCCGGCCAGCCGCAGGCGGGCATAGATCCGCCCGACGACAGGTCGCTGCGCAGCATTCAATTCGTACTTCCAGCCATGAGATGCCAGCCACTCGACCTGTTTTTTCGATGACTTGGCGCCGATCATGGCTTCCAACTCTTCCTTCGAGAGAAATTCAGACGGGGTTTCCATGTGTAGGTACCTATCCCAGCCTGACGGCCGGGTCGTGCCGCAGCCCTTTCCGTTGGGACTCGGCATGGATGATTTCAGGTAGATGCACCGGCTCACCGGTGACGGGACCAGCCTTGGCGGGCATGTGCCCCTGATCCGGTGGGCTTTCGCTGGGCGAAGGTCTGGCCGGAAACGGCGTTCCCGGCAGGATGCCCAGGGCGTCGGTGGCGCGTTGGACGATGTTGAGCGCCACTTGCAGCGCCGCCGCGTCGTCTTGCATGCGCATGAGCGCGGTCATTTTGGGCCGGTGCTCGGCACACACTCTGTCGCGAAGCTGACCGGCGGCGCGGCGAACAGCGTCGGCCGTGCCGTGGTGCTGGAGCACCAGGGCCATGACCAGTACCACGTCGACGCTGTGCATCTGCATCGTTGTGGTCCGCAGGAGCCAGCGGGGAAGGGCGATGCCTGGTTTCTGCTTCATCCGAAGCACCCCGTCTGCCAGGCCGCCAGCGTGCGGAGGATCGGGAATATCTCCACCAGCCCTACCACGGCCAGGACGAGGACGGCGATAATGCCGAGGGCGGTCAGAGCTTTTCTCATGCATCACCCCGCAGGAACCGCATCGCCGCGTAGGTTTCCGGGGCTTCGCTGCTGCGTTGCCAGTCCAGGCCGGCTTCGCTCAGGAAGAGGTTGGTGAGCTTTTCCCAACTGCTCGCCAGTGCGGCCCATTCCGTACTGTGCTGGGCCATTTCGCGCATGCGAGGCTTCCATTCAGGGATCAGGTCCAGCAGAAGCAGGCAGCGATTCAGATCGTCCGGGTCGTGGGGGTGATCGTAGTAGCCACGCTTCGGAGTAAGGCCCAGCATGTGATCGTGGATGGCGCGAGAGGACGCGCCGACCTGCCCGTCGCGCAGCCACTTGGTTGCCCGCTGTTCGATGGTGGAGCCGGCCCCTGGCATGGTGGTGTCGTAGCCCAGTGGGCAGCCGGCGTTCTCCAGCGCTTTGAGGCAGGCATCTTCGAAGCCCGCCTGGCCAACCCGTCCTTGGATCAGGTCGTTCATCACCGGAGTGATCGCGTCGAGCTGGCGCTGGTTGAGGACGTGACCCTTGAGGATGATGCTCATGCGTCACCGCCTTCCGCCGGAGCGGCCCGGTCGAGACGTTCGATCTCGGCCAGCGCCAGGGCGCAGGCCTTGACCAGATCGCGGCGTGGGGTGGTCGGCTTCCACCAATCTTTGTCCCAAGGCCAGAACAGTGCAGAGCCATTCCGAACGCCGTCCGGCCAGTCGGTGCCGATGCCGCCGGCATGGAGCGCGTAGCAGCCGGCCGCCAGGGCGATCTGGCCAGCGCTACCGTCGTCGTTGCTGGTATCGAAGCCTTCAACGGTGATCTGGCGCCGTCGCTCGGCCTGCACGTCGAGCCATGCCTGCGGCACCTGCCCAGCCTGGGCGACCACGCGCAGAGTGCTGTCGAGCTTCTTGGCGATATTCTCCAGCTTGGTTCCGAAAGGGTCCTTCTCCGCCATCGCCTGCTCGGCCTGAGCCACAGGGGCTTCGGCGCGAACCCAGCCGGCAGCGCACATGGCAGCTTCGTCCACTGCCTGGATGTCATTTTTAGAGTTTAGGAAAACCACAATCGCCTTGGGGTTGCGTTGCGCCCGAATGGCGTCATGGAACCGCTTGCATTCGTGAACCTGTTCTTCGTTGAAGTCGCCGACCACGGCAATTACTGGAGCGTCTACGGGAACATCCTTGATGCGCGCGGCGACCAGGGCTTCGAGTGCTTTGACCCTGGCCAGGGCATCGTCATGTGCTTCGCATTTCTCCAGCATGTAGCGCAGCGAATCGAGCAGTTCGCCCTTGCTTGGGTTCATGCCGATATCGTGTCCGATTGCCTCCCAGGCCTCGAGCACAGTGACCACTTCGGACCTGAAGCCGGCGTACCAGAGCTTCACGGCATCTTCCTTGGCAAGCGGGTAGCTGAGGCCAGCGGCGGTCAACTGGTCTTCGGACGGCGGTGCCTGTTCGAACTGCTCCACGGGCGTTTGCGCCGGATCGGCGAATTGGATGGGCGCGTGGCAGGGGCAGCGGATCTCCTCGCCGGAAATGCTGTTGCAGAAGCCGGTGCCCTTGCAGTCGATGCAGGGCGTCGGTGCCTGGTCCTTGATCATGGCCAGCAGGCTTTCAGCCGAGGAGTGAACATCGTCGAGGTCCGTCGACCAGCGGTGCGGGGTGTTGTCGTGGATGTTGTCCAGGGCTTCGACGATGCCGCGTAGGCGGGTGGCGCACTGCTCGATCAGTTGGTGTTGGGTAGAGGACATTGCGGTGTCTCCGGTTGCTCCGGCGCCGGCGGCCGGCAGCGGAAGCATTTGCACAGGCCTATCCGTTGGCCCGTGGTGCGGCAGATGGTGGGGCGATTCATTGCGGTGCTCAGGTGAAGAGGGTGGGCTGGGCGCTCTTGTCCAGCGCCTGCTGGATCTTGGTGAAGGCCTCGGGGTGCTGCTGGTCGAACGCTGGCATGCGGGGCGACTCAACCCAGGTGCCGCGCTCGGCCCCCTTGTCGAGCCAGGATCGTGTCCAGTTCGTCGCGCTGACGCCGCATTCGGCGATCTGCTTCGTGGTGATGAAGCCCTGGCGGCGAAGCGTGGCGATCACCTTCAGCGCGCCTTCCTTCCACTCGGTGAGGCGCAGCGGCGCCGGAACGCCGGCGGGCACGTCGGGGACCACGATCGGGACGTGGCAGCGTTCAGCGGGGTTCCAGTCGAACAGTTGCGGCCCGCCCAAGTGCTGGAGCCAATGGCGCAAGTGGAACTCGGGGAAGTCGACGAACTTGCCGTCGCGCCGACGGTGTCCGCGGGACGGCGCGAGCACCGCGATGCCGCACATTTCAAGCAGGCGCTTGATGCCGGCGCTGGCCTCGGTGATCCGCCCGACAATGACCAGGCGGTGATCTGGCCCTGGCGCCCCGTACCGGTCTTGCCAGTACTGCGGCAGGATCTGGTCGGCTACCTTGGCGTTCAACTGCAGCTTGGCCTCGACGCCGATCTGCCGGCCATCCTCATGGACCACCAGGATGTCGAACCCGGCAGTCTCCGGGTAGCAGGTCCAGCCGGGGACTCGGTTGAATTCGTCGATGAACGCCGCGCAGAGTTCGGCCTCGCTCTGCACCAGCGGCGCATTGGATCTGGTCATGGCGTTACCCTCGGCGCCCAAGGCTGGAGCGCTTGATTTCCAGGCACGTACAGAGGGTGGCGCGGGTGGCCATCCTTCGTCGTGCCAAGACACCAGAGGCGCCCGCCGGCGGCGGTCAGGATGCTGGTTACGGCTTCTACTCGCTCGGGCTTCGCATTGGCGCCCCAGGCGCACACGATGTCGGTGTACTCTCGGGCGATCGCGCGCAGGCGCCAGTCGTTGTCTGGGCCTACTGGGTCGTCGTGCTTCCAGAGGTCGGCAGGGTTCGTCGCGCGCAAGGCGTACAGATTGACGACGGCGATCCCGTTGCAGCCCCAGGCCGAGGCGAAGTTGCGGCAGCGCCGGATCGTTGGATCGTCGAGCGCGGCATCGGCGGTGCTCGGATTGAGCATTAGGAAGACCGCTGTGCCCTTGTCGGCCAGGCAGTCGCCAGGGCGAGTCAGAAGGTAACGGTACTGGCCGCATTCACTGATGATGGCGCTCATGGCTGCACCTGCTGCGACACGGCAACTTGCGCAAAATCGCAAGTTGGCCTGTTCCAGGGATGCCGGCGCCCGGGCTTGGGCTGCTGGCGCGGGGTAAGGAGTGCGTCGCGCAGGCTCATGCCGGCGGCGACGCGGCGGCGGACGGTCGTTGCGTGGACCGGGCTCTGGAAGTGCTCCACCAGCTCGGCGATGGTCCCGGTCACGCCGTCGACGGTGAAGCGTCTGCTCTCGCTCCAGCGTTCGTGTGCGCGCTCCAGCGCTGCGGCCTGCGCCGGTGTGCAGCGCCCGCGCTTCTGCTCGTTCGCACGCTGGTGGTCGGCTGAGCATCCGCGTGCCGGCCAAGTGATCTCCGGCATCAGGGTCAGCAGCTCCCGGAACTTCCAGGGGCCCATGCCGAGCGCGTGCATCGTTGCGCGCCGGGAAAGCCCGCGCGCGGCCGAGTCACGGATGAACTGTTCGGTGTTCACGGTTGCACCTCCTGTTGCGCGACGCTCAGCGCCACCGCAACCGGGCGCACCCAGATCGGCGTATTGCTGAGCATGAAGGTTTCGCCGGCCTCGGCCAGCAGCAGGGTGGTGCCCATCACGCCGGCGATGGCCTCGGCGGCGGCCGGCGGTACGGCGTTGCCGATGCGCTCGCGCCAGTCGCTGTCGCTCAGGCCGTCGAGGACCAACTGCTCTTCGGGGTCGACCAAGCTCTGCAGCGCGGCGAGTTCCAGGGTGGTAAACGGCCGGTGCCAGGTGCCGTCCAGCGACTGGATGATGCAGGTGAGCCGGTCGTTCGCCGCCGGCATGCGCGGGTCGGCGACGCTCCATCGACCGTTGTCGTGCCGCGCACTGGCCGACACCGCGCCGGCGGATTGGTCGAACCCCACTACGCCGTAGTGCCCGCCGGTCAGGTAGGCGTCGCCCTTGGCGCGATCGAGCACGCGCGGATCAGCGATCGACAGAGCGCCGCTGGCCACCTGCTGGGAGCCGGTGACCGTGCCGGTAGCGCTTCCCCACTCGCCGACGTGCAATTTGCGGCTGCTCGCCCCAGGGTGCCAGTTGTGGTACCTGGGATCGGCAACAGCCTGGCCGCCGGAGCTCGGCGAGTGCCCGCCAGTGATGGTTCCGGCGTGGCTCCCCATGCTGACGACGCGAAACACGTTGTTGTGCCGGACGCCGCCTGGGCGCGGGTCTGCCACGGCGAATGCGCCCTGGCCGGTAGTACTGGCCGCGATCACGGTGCCGGACGGACCGTCCCAGTCGGTGACCGGGTACTTGCCGAAACTCTGGCCGCGGGGATCGGCGACGGAGTACGTGCCCTGGCCGGGCGACTTGACGCCGATGATGGCGCCCGAGGTGTCGGTCCAGCGGCGCACGCCGTACTGCTGGTATTGCAGAGCGTTTGCCGGTGCGCGCGGGTCCGCTACCGAGAACGCCCCGTTCGTGGGGCCGCTACGGCCGGCGATGGTGCCCATGCTGTCGTTCCAGCCGTGGACGCCCATGTAGCCGGCCTGATACTCCGGCACGATGATCAGATCGCGCAGGTAGCCGTCCTCGACGGCGAGGTCGTTCAGGCTGCGCCAGTCGCTGCCCGCTCGTACCAGGGCGAGACGCACCCAGGTCTTCCACTGCAAGGATGGCACACGGTGCATCGGGCCGGCGGCGTCGATATCGCCGGGCAGCGGCATGCGGCCGAGGATGTCGCCGACGGCGCGGAGGCTCTTCTTCTCCGGCTCGTACAGGAAGGGCGGCACTTTCTCGACGTGCCGCGCGACCAGCAGGAAGCGCTTGCGCGACTGGGCTAGACCGCCCAGCTCGCCGCAGTCGTGAGTGGTTTCCGCCACGGCGTAGCCGAAGCCACCGAGCAGGCTGTTGATCTGGTCCAGCAGGTGCCGGCCGCGGCTGGCCAGGCGCGGGACGTTCTCGAAAACGATCAGCGGTACCGGGTCATCAGCCCATGCCTCGCCCATCAGCCAGATGCAGCGGAGCGTCAACTCGTTCAGCGCCTGGTACTTCGGGGTCAGGCTCATCTTCTCGGAGAGGAGGCCAGAGGCGCCCTTGCAGGGGGAGCTGATGAACACGGCATCCGGCCGGCGGCCGCCTGCGGCGCGACGAATATCCTCCGGGGTCGCCTCCCGCCAGCCCGCCGGCGGCTCCTTGCCGTGGAACCGCACGTACTGGTCGCGGGTGAAGAGGTCCAGCAGGGTGCCCGGGACACCAGCCAGTCGCTCGAAGTCGCGCAGGCCGGCTGGGTCCACGTCGATCCCGCCGAGGCAGACCCATTCGGCCTCGACGTTGCCGACCCGCGGACGCGCCCGGTTAAAACCGGCGGCACCGCCGCCTAGGCCGCAGCAGAAGTGGAAGTGGTAGAGGGTGCGCTTGATGATCATGCAGAGGGTTCCTTGGTCGGTTTGCGGTAGGTCTTGGTGAGTGCGCCGTTGATCGAACGCCCTCTGCGTAGCAGGACATTTGCCAGCGCGGCGCGGTCGACCTGGCTATGCGAGGCCTGACGGAAGAGACCGAAGTAGGAGTTGGCCACTTCCAGAAGATCGTCTGCTGGCGCAGCAGCTACCCGGCGCATGGCTTCCTTCACCGTCCGTTTCCGGGTAGTGCGCCGCCAGGGCTTGATGACGTGGCCCACGAAGTCGATGCCTCGATCGACCGGCTGCAGGATGGTCTTCGATGGGTTCAGCCTTGCGCCAAGCCCAGGCAGGAAGGCCTCTATCGCCGCCAGCCATTCGTTCAACTGCTGCGGCGATTCGTGCAATAGCAGGAAGTCGTCGACGTAGCGGATGTAGTGCTTCGCCCGCAGCTGGTGCTTCACGAACTGGTCAAGGTCGTTCAGGTAGATGTTCGCGAAGAACTGGCTGCTCAGGTTGCCGATGGGAAGCCCGAGGTGCGCCGTCTGCGCCGTCAGCCTCTTGTGCTGAGGGACCTTGTTGAACAGCCCTCTACGGCTGCGCACCTCGTAGTCGACGCGCGGGTCATGCCATAGGACCTGCAGCGCCAGGCGGCGCCACCAAGGCTCGTCGATCAGGCGCACCAGCTGGTTGGTCAGAACACGCTTGTCGATGGCGACGAAGAAGTTCGCCAAGTCCATCTTCAGGTAGTGTGCCGGTCGCCTCCAGTTCTGTGTCACGCTCCGCACCTTCGCCTCCAGACGCTCGGCGGCGTACAGCGTGCCGCGCCCGGGGATGCAGGCGCAGCTGTCAGCGATGAACTTCGCTTCAATGCTGGCGCCGATGTGGTTGTAGAGAAGGTGGTGGACGATCCGGTCCCGGAAAGCGGCGGCCCAAACTTCCCGGGCCTTCGGTCGGGTGACCACGAAACAGATGGAGCGATCTGGGCGGTAGGAGCCGGACACCAGGTCCTCGTGCAGGTTGATGAGATTCCGTTCCAGGTCCATCTCGAAGGCCAGCGCGCTGGCGCTGTTGCGCTTGGTACGCCGGCAGTCGTAGTAGGCCTGGACAAGATCGCGGAATGGATAGGGCGCAACAGTTGGATCTGCGGACGGGGCGGACGCGAAGCTCGTTGTTCTTGTCGTTGTTGTTCTGGTTGCCATCGTTGAAGTTCATGTTGAAGGCGTTGTTGGCGGAGCGCTGCGACCAATCGTGCTATCTACGTCGCCCGGTCGATTGCTCAGCCGGGAAACTGCGCCGGACCTGTCCAGCCGTTCCGCTGGTGGTTTCCGTGATGCGCATGGCGGTGGCCAGAAGGCCAGCGGCACGACCAGATTCAATTCGCACAGACCTGACCGCCGTGACGGTCAGGTAGCGGGCGCGGTTGCGGTATTGCGTTTCCAGGCATTGGCCTGCTTTCCGATAGAGGCGGTTACCTCCATCGTCATGGCGTGCTGGGAGACGCTGATAAAGCGGTTGTCCTTGAACAGGCGCATGAGCAGTTCGATCACCTGGACTTTCTCGACCAGCAAGGTCAGGTGCGGACGCTTGTCGCGCGCTGCGTTTGCCCTGGCGATGAGGATGAGCACGTCAACGCACTCGTCGATAACCCTGCGCCCCAACGACTGCTTGAGTTCGCGCGGAATGTTCCGGGTGAGGTTCGTGGCCATCTGCAATAGACCGCTTGCGGCCTTGTAGATGGAAAGCTCGGTGTGCATCGCCATGGCATCCCCCTCCTTGGGAAGCCGCCCGTTGCCGGGCGGTTAAATGAATGAATTACTGAATGATTTCGCTGCGGACGGGGCGGACGCGAAGCTCGCAGTACTTGACGAAGTAGTCCTGGTAGCCAACGCTGAAGTCCATGGCGAAGGCGGGGTTGGCGGAGCGCTGCGTGCTCGACCAGTACCAGTTGGGTCGGAAGGCTTCCGCGCCACCAGCCTTGAAGGCCTCGACGGAGGTCTGCGCTGGCGATTCCTCGCTGTACAGGTCGCCGGGCGGAAGGCTGGAGTGGTTCTCGCCGTCGCAGCCACAGGCGTAGTTCTTGTCGGTGGTCGGCTTCAAGTTGCGGTACTGCAGTTCCTGTACGTCGCGCGCCGGGATAGCCCAGTCGGAGTGGCCGCCGATCTCCAGCGCGAGAACCTTCTGAGCCAGTTCGCTACCGGAGGCGGCCATCGCCTCAGTGTTCGCACGGCTATCGGTCAGGCTGTCCGCGCCTTCGATCTTGACGCCGTACTCGCCCCACTCGCCGACCAGCTCATGCTCGGCACCGGCGGTGATGGAGACGTAACGCTTGCCATCCTGGAGGTAGAAGCCTGAGACGAAACCTCCGCCGTAGGCCTGACCGATTTCAGGGAGGATGGTTGCTTCCTGTGCTGCTGCTTGCATGGGTGGTTCCTCTTTTCGGGCAACAAAAAAGGCGCCGATGCGCCCTGGAGATGTGCTGACCTGGCGGCCAGATGAATTACTGAATGATCAAATGAACATTCTGCGGACGGGGCGGACGCGAAGCTCGAGGATCTTGACGCCGCTGGAGTCCTGGCTGCCACCGTTGAAGCCCATGCTGAAGGCGTAGCTGGCGGAGCGCTGCGTGCTCGACCAATACCAACGGTCCTTCGCGAACAACTCGGGAGCGTTCAGCCAGCCCTGATACAGCTCTGCTGCTGCCGGTAGATAGAAGTCAGAGTGCCCATCGGCCTCGAACTTGGTGCACGCGGTAGCTGCCGGGTGGTTGCCCTCGGCCAGGAGAGTCTGGGTGTTGGCGAAACCATCTACCTTGCTGGTTGCGTCCGACTCATCTCCACGACCGCCCCAGGCATGATCGCCAACGTCCTGGGCAGCAAAGATCAGGTAGTGGGCGGGAACGCCTTCGCGGGCCGGCACGAAACCGCCGTTGTGGCCGCCTTGTCCGGGCCAGTATTTGCCAAGCGCTGGACTGGCCTGGTCGCTGGAAGTCGTTTCATTCGCAGCAGGTACGGCAGGGATTTGCGGAAGACCGACATGAGCCAGGGCTGCAGCGACGAACGTGGTTGCAACAACGTGTGCCGGAACCTTCAGAACCAGGCCTTCCGGTGTCTTTACGGTGATCATTTCTCGTTTCATGGAAATCTCCTTGTCCTGTAGGGGATCAGGCCGCGGCCTGTTGCTGCTGGTCGACGAGTTGCCCGGCGTTGATCCAGACCGCCTGCAGCCATTCCGGCGTCTTCGCCATCGCCTCCTTGAGCGTGCCGGCGACGATCAGCGTGTCGATCTCGCCGCCCACGGCCAGGCTCTGGAACAGCTTCATCGCCTGCTGAGTGCGAGCAGGGATATCCAGCACGTCGAAGCGATCCAGCAACGCCAGGCGCAGGCCGGAGATCGTCGCGATGGCCAGGGCCAGCGTCGCGTCGCACCGCCAGCGTTCGGACTCGGACAGCAGGCCGTACAGCCGACCGCCGAACGTGACGTCGATGTCGGCGCTGATCTGTACCGGCGACCAGCCGGCGGTGCCGGATAGGCGCTGCAGCAGCTCGTTCACCGGTCCGATCGCATCGGCCAGGATCTCCGCTGGGATGCCCGCGGGCGATAGGGCATCGGCCAGGGCGCCCCAGGCGCAGACCTCGGCGTGGAAGCCGGCGGCCTGCTTGATGACGTCCTGGCGCTGCGCGGCGGCGTTGAACGCTTCCATCAGCGACTGCACCTTGGCCTGCTGCCGGTCACGCGCCTGGCGCAGTTCGTTGATCGCCTGTTCGCCGCTGGCGATCGCCTCGGCACTGGGCGCGTCGGCGGACTCGGTTTCCAGGGCCTTGATCTGCTCGGCGGCGGCCAGGCACTCGTCCAGGTCCCGCTGGCTGTTCGCCACGGCGCGCTGAGCACTGGCCAGATACTCGCGGTATTCCGGCAGACGCTTGGCTGCCTCGGCGTCAGCGATCTTCTCAGGCGGCTGATGCACCACCAGAGCACCGGCCTGCAGGTCGACCGCGCCCTGACAGTGGGGGCAGGTCAGCGGCTGGTGCGGCACGCTGCCGGACGAGGCCAGTTCGGCGGCCATGACCTTCTCGGACCACTCGTCCTGGTTCTGCTCGTCCGTGCTCAGCTTGTTGCGGCGGCGCGGCTCCAGGTCTACCAGCTCGCGCAGATTGGCTATGCGCTGGGCGCGGCCGTCGGCGGCCTGGCGGGCCTGCTTGCTGGCGCCCAAGGTCTGCTGGGCTTCAGCCAGATCGTCCTCGAGCGCCTGCAGGGCGTTACGGGCTTCCTCGACCTGGTCGTTGGTCACCGCGGTGGCCACCAGCTCCGGCGCCCAGTCAATGGCCTTCTCGCTGCCGTAGTTCTCGCCGGTGACCGCTTTCCAGGCGCCGCGCGCTTCGCTGGCGTAGGACTTGGCCTGCTCGACGGCGGCCGGGAACCCGGAACGGAGCAGGGGTTTCACCTTTTCGAACAGCGCCAGGTCCAGGCCTTTGGCTTCCAGCCGCTTGCCGACCTCGGCCGGGCTGGCGCTGGCGCCGGTCAGGTCGAACAGCACCCGGCGGCGTTCCTTGGCATCCAGGCTGGCAAACAGGCTGGCGTCGAGCACGTAGGGCAGGAAGGGCGAGTCGGTGAGGGGAGAGCCCTTGCCGCTGGGCAGCGCGACGCCGCAGGCCTGCACCTCGCCGGATTCGTCCAGCCACTCGACACGGGCTTCGCCCTTCTTGGCGCCCTCGGTGATCAGTTGGCCGATATGCTGCTTCTGCGCAACGCGGCCGGGCTTGCCGGTGAAGGCGTGGCTGATGGCGTCGAGCAGCGAACTCTTGCCGGCGCCGTTGTGGCCGGCCACCAGGAGCACCGGCGCAGAAACATCAAGGGCCGCATGACGCAGCCCTTGGAAGTTGGTGATTTCGAGTTTCGTGATGCGCATGGCTCACTCCAGGTCGAGGGCGATATCCCCCGGCTTCTTGACGACGCGGTAAGTGTTCAACTCGCGGGATTCCTCGTTCTCCTGCTCGAGCACGATGACGCCCTGGTCCAGCAGTTGGAGAACGACGCGCTCGGCTTCCTCGGTGGTGAGTGCGAAGCGCGATTGGAGCCAGGCCGCGTCGAACACGTCCTTTTTGGTGGCGACGCCGATGGCGATCTCGCCCAGGGTGTGGCCGGCAAAGCGCTCGACGGTGAGTTGCGGCAGCTCTTGGAACTCGGCATCGACGACGTCGCTGTCGTCTGCTGGTTGCATACCGCCCCAGGCGCCGGGGTCTTCCATGTCGCCGTCGCCGCCATTCAGGTCCAGCGGGTTCTGGTCCGGATCAGCCTTCACGTCCTTCATGCCGTCGAGGAACTCAGCGGCGCCGCCGATGATCAGCAGGCAGTCCTCGTTCACTGCGTCCAGAAGGTCGTGCTTGTTCGGGCTGGAGTGATTCACCACGATGACGGCCTTCATCTTGTCCTTGGCCGCGATGGATTCGAGCTTGCCGTAGACGGTCTCGCGCTCGGCACCGGCAATCGTGTGCACCGCGATGGTGGCGGCGTTGCGCACCTGCTGTTCCAGGCGCTCGATCACATCGGTCTGCTTGGCTTCGGACAGCTTCTGCCACACGTCCGGCAGGATGCGGATTTCCTGGATCAGGCCCTGCAGCAGGCTCTTGCCGAGCGTGTCGGCGGTCATGTGGAGGAAAGCGGCGTTGTTCTGGCTCATGGGCGGGTTCCTACTGGTTGGCGATGCGTTCGAGGGTGGTGTGCTGGGACTCACTGAGGAACATCCGCGGGCCGTAGCGCTGGAAGTTGGCGCGAAGGTCGGCGGTGAACTCTTCTTCCCAGGTGGTGGCGGCATTCAGCTCCGCCGCGCCGAGGAGGCTGTTGAACTCCTCGACACGGTCGAACTGCTCTTCGACGGTTCGGCTGGGCATGGCCGGTTACTCGAGATTGAGCTCGTCGGTGCCGGTGTCCGGCTGCTGATCGGCGGGCTGGCGCTGAGCCGACTTGGTGATCTCGCCACTGACGGTGTCGATCACTTCTCCGGGTTCGTGTTCCAGAGCCTGCTGGCCCGCGCCCGGCGCCTTGTCGGTGACCTCCTGCTGGCGCCGCAGCACGTCGAGGTCGACCGTGAACGAGCCGTCGGCGTCGCGTTTGGCGTCGATGACGTCCTGCAGTTCTTCTGCGGTCTGCAGGCCCATGCCGAGGTCCGGCGCATAGGCGCGCTGCCAGAATGCGGCGGCGCGGTAGATGAACATCTGGTCCGGCATCGTCTTCCACTTGCTGCCGTTCTTCGCTGCCCAGCCTTCGTCGTTCACCATTTTCCAGGTGACCCAGATGCCGTCGAGGCGTTCGCCGGTGGACTTCTCAATCGCCCAAGCCCGGCAGCCGTAGTCGGAACTGCCTGGCTCGCCTTTCCACTCGTAGCGCATTGAGGAGAAGCGACCGCAGGTGTTCACCGTGGCGATCAGAAACTTACTCGACCAGCCCGGGGTGCCATGCACGATGTAGAGGTTCTGCATGACCATTAGCGGGTTCGCGCCCATGCGCTGGGCCATGTCCAGCGCAATCATGCAGTTGGGCAGGTTGCCTTGGTACTGCTTGGGCACCAGGTCGGCCTGGCTGAAGGCCTTGGCGATGCGCTGCATCAGCTCGAAGCCGTCCATGTTGAAGAACGACATAGCGACAGGTGCCTTGTCGCGCTGACGCGGAGCCACGGCTTGCGTCTGCAGGGTTTCGAGGGTGGTTGTCTGGCTCATGGTGTCTCCGGTCATTCGTGGTAAGGGCAGGTCCGCCAGCGCGGACAGTACTTCGGGCTGCAAAGTGGGCTTTGCGGGTTCGGGGGGAAGAGTCCGGAGCGGAACATGTCGGCGGCGAACTTGATCAGGCCGGGATGCTCGTCGGTGCCGGCCATCACCTGGCGCGCGCCGACGATCTCGCCGACCGCCGCCTCGGGCTTGCCCTTGGTCTTCAGGCCGATGATCTCGGCCGGCGCGGTGATCGCATCGCCGGTGGTGTGCTCGTAGAGCAGTTCGTAGGTGCCGATCTGGGCTTTGTGGCCCTTGGTCTTGGCCACGCCCTGGTTCACCGCGGCGCCGCCGGTCTTCACGTCGGCGATGCCGACGCCGTGGCTATCGCGCTTGATGCGGGCCCGGTCGAGTTGGCCGGTCAGCCGTACGATGACCCCGCCGCCGCAGTCGATCTCCAGCGGCTTGGTCGTCAGCTCCACGGCCACGAAGTCAAAGTGCGGACTGATGTCGTTGCAGTACTTCGTGTGCAGCGTCAGTCCGGTGGACTCGGCTTCGCGCGGGCTGATGTCGGAGCCGCGCCAGTCGACCTCGAACTCCGGCTGCTGCAGCGTGTGCACCAGCAGTTCCGAGGCGTCGTAGGCGCTGATAGGCTCGCCGTTCACCCGTGCCGCGTCGAATGCTGCGGTGCTTGCGTGGATCGCGGTACCGAGCAGCGCCCGGGGGGACGAAGGGCTGCGCATCTTCAGGAGGTGTACGCCCTCCCACTTGAACGCGCAGTCGAACAGCGCGCCCCAGGACGAGGCGCGCACGGTGATGGTTTGCATGGTTGGCTCACTTCCCGGCGATGGGTGCCGTGGCGGGTTGTTCGGCGGTGATCAGACCGCCCCAGGCTGGGGCGAAGATGAGCAGGATGTAGAAGGCGGTCATGGCCAGGGCGCCGAGGATGGTGGCTTTACGCTTCGCGTTCACGACGCACCCCCAGGCATTTCCGGCCGCGCTTGATGGTCAGCGCCATGCGACGCGGGAGATTCACCACCAGGGTCTCGCGGGGCAGGCCGAGCACTGCGGCGATGTCGGCGCCGGCCGGCATCACCAGGTCGTCGAGTTGGTCGTCGATGATCGAGCGAACGGGGCGGGTGGTCATGTGTTCGTGCTCCTGAGTTCTGCCCAGCGCGAATCCGCCGCGGCGTCGAGCCGGCGGCGCATGTCGTCGTAGAGGCGGGTGTCGATGAAGTCCACTGCGTAGGCCAGTTCGATCTGGCCGTGAAGGAAGCTCTGTTCGGGGCGCGGGAAGTGGGACCGGCGCATGGCCGTGATGCCTTCCTCAATCATCCGAACCGCGCGTTCATTGCTGAAGGCCATCGTCGTCCTCCTGCTCGTCCTCGGGCTCTGGTTCCGGGTCCGGCTGGTCCCAGAGCGGGTCGACGGCACGGTCGTAAGCGAGTTGCGCGTTGCTGAAAGCCGCGCGGTTGCGGCGCTCGCGGTATGTCCACATCGGGATGCTCTCCGTGGTTCACCTGCATTCGGCAGCACCCAGGCACACGGCAGTCGTGCCCGGTGGGGCGCCGTGGTAGGTGCTCTCGAATGGAGGTTGAAAAAAGCCCGGCCGGAGCCGGGCGAAGATGGGGAACGCTGCATGCGCAGCGGGGAGTGATCTGACCGGTCGCTACTCCGGCTTGCCGAACAGGCTCCGGTCATGACTCCTTTGCCTGCACGGTGGGAACGTGGGATGTGATTGCTGGCGTTACGGGTTCCCGACCGGATAGCCGCTTTCGTTCATCCACCTCTGCGTGTGCGCTTTCCACGCCGCAGATCACTCTCCGATGCGCCCTGGCTGGGCCAGGGGATCGGGCAGGACTCAACTCGCAATAACCAAATCCCCGGTTTTTCAGCCCTGCGGAGCACCCCGGTTTAGCTGGTCCTCGGCTCTCGACATGCAGGGCCAGCACGGCATGTCGGTCAAAGCCCCTCGGGTGGTGTTCTTTCAGAGAGCGGTGCAGGCCCGCAACGCCACCGGCGCCGACTGGCCTTCGATCCAGATAACCGCCGCCCCGCCAAGCGACACGCTGGCCCGGCCGACGGTGCGGGTGCGCTGTGGTTCGGCCCCTCGGTACGGGCGGTACTCGATCAGCGCTGGCGCCGGGTGCTCTCGGTTCCAGGCCTCGACCAACTCCGCCGGCGGCACGGGACGGACGTTGCCGATCTGCTGGTAGATCTCGGAGCGGTGGATGGCGACGTCGTCCGGGGCGGTGATGCCGAGGCGCACCTGGTCGCCTTGGCTGCCAAGGACCGTGACGGTGATGTTGTCGCCGATATGCAGGGTTTCGCCGACTCGGCGGGTGAGGATCAGCATATGTGCCTCCGTTCAGGATGCTGGACGTGCGGGCTCAGGCCGGCTCGCAGTGGGAAAGGGCAACGCAACCGGACACTCCGGCGAGCCAGACGACAGCAGTGTGTCCGCCGAGCACCTGGGCTTCGGTTGTCGTCCGGGTGCGCTTCGGCGCCGCGGCGCGATGGAATCGGTAGTCGACCTCGGTGCCGGCGGGGTATGCGGAATTCCAGGCAGCAACGGTCGCCGCCGGGTTGGCGTTTCGCTTCACCGTGTGTCTCCGGATAGAGTTCGGTGGGGCTGGTGATGCCCTGCTACCGGCAGGGCGGCGGGT
>NZ_KV819855.1:0-108368 GCF_001815235.1 Pseudomonas sp. HMSC065H01
CGTTTCGGCCGGATCACCAATACCCAAGTCCTCGTGGATCTGCTGGCCGTGGGCGGCAAGCCGGTGGCGCCGACCGCCCAAGCCCCGGCCCGCCCGCAAGCACAGGCCCAAGCCCCGCGTCCGGCCCAGCAGCCGCAGGGCCAGGACAAACAAGACAAGTCCCCGGACGCCAAGGCGTAAGCCGTAGGAGGCCGCGATGCTCCGCTATCTCTCGCTGTTCGCGGTAGGTCTGGCCACCGGCTACGCCTGGGGCTGGATCGACGGCCTAGCGGCCTCCCTGGCTTTTTGAGGACTGCACGAATGGAAGGCTCTGTATCGGTTCAAGTGTGCAAGACCTGGGTCCAGAACGCAGACGGCACGGTCGGCTGTACGCACCTTGAGTGGATACAGACCTACCTGCTGCCGCCTGAGGCAGAGGGCTATTTGACTCTGCTGATGGGTGGTTTCGACCCGTCGGCCTTCCGCCTCGGCTTCGCCGGGACCATCGGGCTGTTCGCCGTTGGTTTGGGGGCTGGCTTGATCATTTCCGCCATGCGCAAAGCGCGCAATTAATGAGGTTCCAATCATGGAAAAAATGAAAACCCTGTTCCGCAACGCTTCCATCGCCACCGTCGGCCTGGCCGTGGCCAACGTCTCCTTCGCCGACTCGCTGATCGACGAAACCACCAAGGAAGTGCTGACCCAAGCCGGCACCGACGGCTCGTCCGTGGCCAAGCTGGTGATCGCCGCCGTGGCGGTGCTGGTCGGCCTCGCCCTGGTTATCGGCGCGATGCGCAAGGCCTGACGTGATCTGGTCTCTCATGCTGGGTGCGTTCATGGCCTATTCCCTGATTTCAGGGCTCAAGGTCGGGCAATACCAGTAGTGGCGACCGAAACGGAAGCCCCCTCCGGAGTTTCCGGCAGGGGGCTTTTTTGCTGAACGGGGAACGTTATGAGGAATCGGCTGACGTGGCTCTTTTTGCTGTGCTTGGGGCTGGGTTGCTCCGGCTTGAGTGCGGCGCCCTATTCTTGGAAGGTTGCCGGATATGACGTGGCAGAGCCTAGTGCCGCAGCTGCATGCGAAGCCGCTAGGGTCCTCGCGGATAGAAACTCGTCCTGGCAATTCGTCGAGGCCCATGTGGCACGTTTGAATGGAGCCGAGGGCTTTTGTTACGTCAAGTATGTTGATCGAAACAATCCGAACAACGTTAGGGAGTGTTCGGACTGCGATAACTGGAGGCTTTTTCGCTCGGGTGACTCCTGTCCAGCCGACACCGAATACAACAAAGAGACCGGCGAGTGTAAGGAGAACAAGTGCAAGATTCTCCAGGGCTCGCTGTATGAAAAGGGCGGCCACCAAGCGCCCATTCCTCGCTTCATCAACTACCTCGGCTGCGAGATTGCCGTCAGCGCGATTGACGGCTGTATCGGCCCCGCTGAGGGCGAAACCGGTGGAACCTTCTGCCGGGTCATCGGCTCGTTCACCGGCAACTGGTTCACCTCCAATGGCTCCTGTGCCTTCGGCTGCGACGTGGGTCCGGGCGACGGTCCGCCTCCGGGTGGTGACGGCGGCACTGGGGGCGATGGTGGCAGCAACCCGCCCGGCGGCGACGGTGGAAGCGACGGCGGCACCAAGCCCGGTGGCGGCGACAACGGCTCCAGTGGCGGCGGTGGAGGAGGTGGCGGCGGCGGTGGCGGCAACCCTCCCGACGGCAATGGCGATGGCGATGGCAACAGCGGCGGCGATGGTGACGGTTCTGGTTCCGACGGCGGCGCTGGTAGCGATGGCGGCGACGGCTCCGGCGGGGGCGGCCTGAAAGAGCCGAAGCAAGGTTCCTTCGACAAGACCATCAAGGAATACGACGACGCCATTGCCAAGGCGCAAAAGGACTTCCAGGAACTGCAAGGCAAGTTCGAAAGCGTCCTCGCTTCCAAGTTCGATATTCACCTGGGCACCGGCGGCGGCTCCCTGCCGTGTTGGGACTTTACCGCCCTCGGCCAACGCTTCGACGTCTGTCTGACCGAATACGCCAAAGAACTCTCCGTCATCCGCTACGTGGTGCTGTTCATCGCCGCGATCCTGGCCGGATGGATCGTTTTCTATCGCTCCTGAGGAAACGCCATGGACATTCCCTTTCTCTCCGACATTCTCGCCTGGATGCAATCCCTTTGGGACTTCCTCTACAGCGGTGTCTATGACTTCGTCACCGACGCCTTTGTCCTGCTGACCAAGATGGCCATCAAGGGCTGGTTCGAGATGCAATTGTTCGTCGCGGAAATCGGCTACAAGGCCTTCAAGGAGGTCGTCGGCGGCATCGGTATCGGCTCGACCATCACGTCCTATTACTCGTCCCTGGACGGCGACCTGCGCTCGCTGCTGGCGTTCTTCGGCCTGCCGGACGCGGTGAACATGATCTTCGCCGCCATCGGCACGCGCTTCTCCATGTCCTTCATCCCCTTCATAGGTAAGTGACATGGCGATCAAGATTCATCACGGCCCGAACGGCTCCTACAAGACCTCCGGCGCGATCCAAGATGACCTGATCCCCGCGATCAAGAAGGGCCGCGTCATCATCACCAACGTGCGCGGCCTGACCCGCGAACGGATCTTCCAGGTGATGCCGGAGACGCCCTCCAGTTGCGACGTCATCAACCTCGACCTCGAGGACCTGGATGACATGGAAAAGATGCGCACCTGGTTCATGTGGGCGCCGCGTGGCGCGTTCATCATTTTCGACGAAACCCAACTGATCTTTCTGAAGTCCTGGCGCGAAGCCGACCTCAAGCGCTTCGACTTCCCGGACGGCCCGGAAGCGGCCAAGGCAGCCGGGCGGCCCATGGGCTGGCTGGATGCCTGGACCCGGCACCGGCATTTCAACTGGGACATCATCCTTACCACGCCGAACATCGCCTATATCCGCGACGACATCCGCATGACGGCGGAAAAGGCCTATCTGCACTCCAACCTCGCCGTCATTGGCATTCGGGGCCGCTACAAGGAAAGCCAGCACTCGGCGCAGGACAACAAACCGCCGGCCCGCGACGTGATCGTCGAGATCAAGAAAATCCGCCAGGAGACCTTCGCCCTCTATGAATCGACAGCCACCGGCTCCGTCACCGACACCATCGCCGGCAAGAGCCTTTTTAGACAACCTAAGATTCTTCTATTCATGGCAATTCCGGCCCTTGCTATTGGGTCTGTGGTTTATGACGGCGGACCTCGTCTGCTCATGGGCGACCCTGTATCGTCGCCTGCTGCTGGAACTGCTGCGCCTGCTCAAGCCGGTCCTGCTGTGGGTGCTGCGCGTGCTGTTGGTGCGGCTGGTCCTGATGCTGCTGATGATGTACCTGGGCACTCAGGCGTTCCGGGCGCTGCTCCTGTAGGCCATCCCTTCGCCGGCCGCGACTTCATCGTCAAGGCAACCCTGCTGTCCGCCTCCGGGCGCCGCACCTATCTGTTCGCCGTCCGGGGCCAGGATGGCAGCGAATTCACTCTCACCGATCGCGACCTGACCGATACCGGCTATGCCGTGGTGCCGCGGGGCAACTGCGCCGCGGAACTGAGCTTCAAGGGCGGTTGGTCCGGCTATGCCGCCTGCGCGGGGCGTAACGCCTTGGGCAATGCGCCGCCGGCTCAGGCCGCCGCGCCGAACGTACCGTCCGCCGCCGCGAACAGCGCCGCCGTGCGGGTGACGGTGGTTCCCGACACCAGCCGCTTGCCGCGCTCGTTCAACTGAGGGGGAGCCGATGAACTGGACAAGCTATTTCGCCGCTCTGGGGCTGGTGTTCCTGGCCTATCTGGCGGGCTTTTTCTTCGCGGTGGTGGTGACGCCGACGGGGCCGGTATGGCCGCTGTAGCCGGCCTGGCCGGGGCGCGCGCGAACGGCTCGTCTCGGAGTGAGCAAGCGCCACGGCGGGGCCGGCTGACGCCCCTGTAACACGTCAGATAAGCACCCCGCGATTTGGACATTAATGGACATTGTTAGGTGAAACCATGAAGAAAGTGACCCATCAAAACCGCCTCCTGCTGCAACCCGACGGGCAACTGCTGGACTCCCCCAAGGGACGGCTCTTCGTTGATTCCATGACGGGGGCGTTCACCGACCTGTCAGGCGTGCGCATTCTGCGTTGCGGCGTGGATACGGTGCGGCAGTTGTACAACGGCAAGCTCCGGCCGGAAGTGATGGCGCTGTTTGACCTCTCGGTGGATGTGGTCGAGTTCGCCGGCTACGAGTGGTCCAAGGGCCGCATCGGTCGCGACTCCGGCTATCAGTACCGTCTGCAGAACGCAGAATTGGGGCTGATCCTGCTGATCAAGAATCACAACATCAAGGTCGATACCCTCGGCTCGCACCTCAAGATCGAGGTATCGCCTCACGCCCTCGATGGCGCCGATCCGCGCATCCTCCAGGGCGTGCTGGATGACTTGGCCGCTGCCGTGCTGAGCCACTGCGAAACCAACCAAGCCGCTGTGCATATCGCCCTGGACGTGCAAGGCTGGAAACCGCCTCGCGATCTGGTGGACCGCATGCATTGCCGCTCGCGTCGGGTGCGGCAAATCAGCGGGATCGAGCGGATCGAGTTTGACGGCAACGCCTCGGTCTACGGGCGTGGCGAGACGTACATGTTCGGCTCGGCCAACGGCCTGCAACTGTCGATCTATAACAAGACTCTCCAGGCTCGGGCCACCGACAAGCTCGACTATTGGGAAAGCGTGTGGGCGACTCTGAACGGGGATCCGTTCGGCGATGGCGACCCGGCCTATAACCCCCTGGAAACGGTGTGGCGGCTCGAATTCCGTTTCCATCACTCCATCGTCCAGCAGTTCTCCGAAGGCTCGCGTATGGCCTCCGGGGAGGTCATTGGCTGCCGCACTTATGAGGGCCTCTGCCCGCACCTGCAAGGGCTGTGGAACTACGCCTGCGAAAGCTTCAAGCTGCTGAGCCGGACAGCGGTCTACGATCCCTTCTGGAGCCTGATCAGCCAGGACGCCCGCGTCCAGGTCGAGTGCGATCCGCTGATCGAGCGCACCGAGTATCGGCGCTATTACAAGACTGCCAAGGGCTTCAGCGGGCGTAACTGCGAGATGTTCCTCGGCCAGTTCATCAGCCTGATTGCGCGGGAGCGTATCCCTGCAAAAAAGGCTATTGAGTCCGCCCGCAAATTGGAGTTCTGGCACGTCATCGAAGACCACTACCTGGCCAAGGGTTGGACTCGTCGCGATCTGGAAAGGCATATACACAAGCTGATGTGTGATCGGTATCTACGGCGGGGATACGCGATCTGATGGCGATCACCAAGCTTGAGGATGGCCGCTGGCTGGCCGACGTTGAACCGATCAAAGGCAAGCGCTTTAGGAAGCGTTTCAAGACCAAGGGCGAAGCCCAGCGGTTTGAGGCGATGGTGCGGACGAAGCATGCGCGACAGCGGGAGTGGAACCCCGTTCAGCAAGATAAGCGACTGCTGTCGGAACTTATAGAGCGTTGGTATGAATTGCATGGGCACTCGATTACCAGCGGGAGGCGTCGTAAGAATCTGCTATTGCTGATCGCGTCTCGCCTAGGCGACCCGGTAGGGCAGAGGTTCACCACTGCTGATCTGGTCGCGTTCAGGAAGCGTGAGTTGGAGGAGGGCGCCTTACCTAGGTCTATCAACGTTCGCTATTCGTATCTGAAAACAGTATTCACCGAGCTTCGTAGGCTCGGCGATATCGACTATCCGAATCCTTTGGATCGTCTCAAGCCGTTGAAGCCTCAACAGTCGGTTGTATCGTTCCTGTCTAAGGATCAGGTAGCGGTGCTGGTGTCAGCGCTCCGGGACTATTCGACCTTTCCCCACTTGGCATTGATTTCAGAGGTCTGCTTGGCGACGGGGGCTCGCTGGTCGGAAGCGCAAGGGTTGACTCTGCCCATGGTTCGGGATGGATCGGTGGTCTTCTCCAATACCAAATCAAAGCGTGTTCGATCCGTACCAATCTCGACAGACTTGCAGGCTCGACTTGAGAAATATTTCGCCGGTCGGAATCGCTTTCCCTCTTGTCGGGAGGCGTTTGCACGGATGGTGAAGCGTTGCGGTATCGTACTGCCAAGAGGGCAGTGCACCCATGTGCTACGCCATACGTTCGCTTCCCACTTCATGATGAACGGTGGAAACATCCTGGCGCTGAAAGAGATTCTTGGGCATTCGTCGCTGAACATGACCATGCGCTATGCGCATTTGTCGCCGGAATACCTGCGGGACGCTATTCGACTCAACCCGCTGGCGGATTTCGACAGTTCTTCGACACTTGCCGAGACGTCCTAGATTTTTCCTTTGCATATCAATAAGTTATGAGCGCTGATTCGGCTTTGCCGATTTGTGCGTAAAATAGCCAGCTTTTCTCCTCGAACACCCGGATTCCAGAGCACCATGGGCACCCTTTCGGTCAATCAGAACAAACTGCAGAAGCGCCTGCGCCGCCTGGCCGGCGAGGCCATCACCGACTTCAACATGATCGAGGATGGCGACAAGGTCATGGTCTGCCTGTCCGGCGGCAAGGACAGCTACACCATGCTCGACATCCTGCTCTACCTGCAGAAGGTCGCGCCGATCCGCTTCGAGATCGTCGCGGTGAACATGGACCAGAAGCAGCCCGGTTTTCCCGAGCATGTCCTGCCGGAGTACCTGAAGTCGATCGGCGTCGAGTACCACATCGTCGAGAAGGACACCTACTCGGTGGTCAAGGAGAAGATCCCGGAAGGCAAGACCACCTGCTCGCTGTGCTCGCGCCTGCGCCGTGGCACGCTGTACACCTTCGCCGACGAGATCGGCGCGACCAAGATGGCCCTCGGTCACCATCGCGACGACATCCTCGAGACCTTCTTCCTCAACATGTTCTACGGCGGCACCCTGAAGGCCATGCCGCCGAAGCTGCTGGCCGACGACGGGCGCAACGTGGTGATCCGGCCGCTGGCCTATTGCAGCGAGAAGGACATCGAGGCCTATTCCCAGCTCAAGGAGTTCCCGATCATCCCCTGCAACCTCTGCGGTTCGCAGGAGAACCTGCAGCGCCAGGTGGTCAAGGAAATGCTGCTGGAATGGGAACGCAAATCGCCGGGGCGTACCGAGATCATGTTCCGCGCCCTGCAGAACGTGGTGCCGTCGCAACTGGCCGACCGCAACCTGTTCGACTTCGCCAACCTGCGCATCGACGAGAACGCCACGCCGCGCTTCCTCGACGTGATGAACCTCTGAGCCGCGCCGCGAGTCAGTTCTTCTCTCCGGTCTGCAAGGATTCCCGATGCGCGACTACGCCTGGATGTACGAATACTGCCTGAACCGCTTCGGCTCCAGGGAGGCGCTGGAAGCGCGCCTGCCGCAGCCGAAGAGCGCCGCCGAGCTGCGCGCGGTGGGTGACGACCGCTACCTGTCGCTGATCAGCCTGCGGATCTTCCGCGCCGGCCTCAAGCACAGCCTGGTGGACGCCAAGTGGCCGGCCTTCGAGGAAGTGTTCTTCGGCTTCGATCCGCAGAAGGTCGTGCTCATGAGCGCCGAGCATCTCGAGCGGCTGATGCAGGACGCCCGCCTGATCCGCCACCTGGGCAAGCTCAAGAGCGTGCCGCGCAATGCGCAGATGGTGCTCGACCTGGCCCGCGAGCATGGCAGCTTCGGCAACTTCCTCGCGGATTGGCCGGAAACCGACATCGTCGGCCTGTGGAAGCTGCTGAGCAAGCGCGGCAACCAGCTCGGCGGCTTGTCGGCGCCGCGTTTCCTGCGGATGGCCGGCAAGGACACCTTCATTCCCAGCGACGACATGGTCGCCGCGCTGAAGGCCCAGGAGATCATCGACAAACCGCCCACCAGCCTCAAGGACCTGGCTGCCGTGCAGGCCGCCTTCAACCAGTGGCGCGAGGAGAGCGACCGGCCGCTGTGCCAGCTGTCGGTGATGCTGGCACATACGGTCAATCATTGAGCTAGAGGGTCAGCCGACCGCTGCCGATCATCCATAGCGCCGCCAGCGCGAGGACCAGCACCAGCGCCGCGACGCTGCCTTCGGCGCGATTGCCGAACGCCGGCAGGCCGCGCTGGCGACGGGCATGCAGGAAGAAGCCCAGGCCTGGCGCGTAGAGGATCATCGACAGCAGCAGGTATTTCAGCCCGGCGGCGTAGATCAGCCAGACCCCGTAGAGCGTCCCCAACAGCGCCAGCGCCAGCATCGCGCCCGAGTGCGGGCGGCGCGCCACCAGCTTCAGGCAGAAGCCGGCGCAGAGCAGGTAGGGGATCAGCGCCATCGAGGTGGCCAACTGGATCAGCGCGTTGTAGCCCGAGGCGTTGAGGAAGGCCACCAGCAGCAGCGCAGAGATCAGCGTGCTGGTCAGCCACAGTGCCGGCGCCGGGGTTTCCACCGCATTGGTGCGGCCGAACAGTGCCGGCGCGGTGTGCGTTGGGCCACGGCTGGCCAGGTAGAGCATTTCCACCGCGAGCATGGTCCAGGCCAGCAGCGCGCCGCCGACCGAGACGATCAGCCCGACGTTGATCAGCGTGGCGCCCCAGGGGCCCACCGCCGCGGCCATCACCTGGGCCATCGAGGGGTTCTTCATCTGCGCCAGTTCGTGCTGCGGCACCACGCCCAGCGACAGCACCGAGACGCAGACCAGCAACAGCAGGGTGACCACGAAGCCGAGCAGGGTTGCGCGGCTGACATCGGCCGCGTGCCGTGCGTGGCTGGCATAGACCGTGGCGCTCTCGATGCCGAGGAATACCCAGACGGTGTAGAGCATGGTGGTTTCCACCTGGCGGGTGACACTGCCCAGGGCCGGGCTGCCCCAGAAGTCCAGGTGAAAGGTCTCGATGCGGAAGGCCAGGGCTACGCAGAGGATGAACAGGGCGATCGGCACCACCTTGGCGAGGGTCACGATGGCGTTGGTGATCGCCGCGTTGTGCACGCCGTGGAGGACGAAGGCATGCATCAGCCAGAGCACCGTCAATTCGCCGAGCAGCGCCGGCCAGGTGGTTCCGTCGCCGAAGAAGGCCAGCGCGCCGAACGAGCCGAGGGCGCTGAACAGCACCACCAGGTAGCCGGCGTTGCCGACCCAGGCGGAAATCCAGTAGCCCCAGGCGGCATTGAACCCCAGGTATTCGCCGAAGCCTTCGCGGGCGTAGCCGTAGACGCCGTCGTCCAGTTCGGGGCGGGTGGTCGACAGCCACTGGAATATCCGCGTCAGGGTCAGCATGCCGACGAAGGTGATCGCCCAGGCGATCAGGATCGCGCCGGCGCCTGCGCCTTCGGCCATGTTCTGCGGCAGGCTGAAGATGCCGCTGCCGATGATGCCGCCCACCACCAGCGCGGTCAGCGCCGGCAGCCCCAGTTTTCCCTTGTCCGAATCGGCCATGTGGCACCTCCGAAACTGCATCCGGTATGTCGCGCCCGGCGCAGGCGGAGCCTGCGCCGGGGTGCGACGGCGGGAGGCGGCGGGTCGGTCCGCCGCGGCATGGTTCAGAAGCGCAGCGACATGCAACTGACGCCGCCGTCGATCTTGCGATATTCGGAGGTGTCCACCTCGATCACCCGGTAGCCGAGGCGGGCGATCTTCTCGCGGGTCCGGGGATAGCCGGCGGGCATGATCACCCTTTCGTTGACCCAGATGCAGTTGGCGGCGTAGGACTCCTCTTCGGGGATCTCGATGATGTTGAAGTCCTGGAACTCCGGCTTGCTGACGAACTCGCCGGCGGCCAGCAGGTTGTTGTGTTCCAGGTAGGCGAGCCCGGTCTTCAGGTGCAGGACCTTTTCCAGGCGCACCACCGAGCCGCTGAGGCCATGTTTCTCCAGGATCGCGATCATCTGCCGGGCGCCCTCGGCGTTGGTGCGGGCCGATTCGCCGATGTAGAAGTGGTCGCCGACCATCATGATGTCGCCGGCTTCCACCGTGCCGGGTGCCTCGATGCGCTCGACCTTGCCCGGATAGAAGCGCTGCACGGTTTCCTCGATGATCTCGGTCTCGCCGCGCCGCGATTCGGCGCCGGGGCGGGTGATGATGGCGCAGCGCGAGGTGCAGAGCACCGGGTCCTCGACGAACACCGAGTCGGGGAAGCGTTCGTCCGGCGGCAGCAGGGTGATGTCCACGTCGCAGGTCTGCAAGGCGCGGATGTAGGCGTTGTGCTGCTCCAGGGCCTTGGCGTAGTCCGGCTTGCCGAGGTGGCTGGAGGTCAGGCCGTCGACCAGGCTGCGGGCGGGCGTGCGAGCGATGATGTGCTTGAACATGACGATTTTCCTCGTGTGGGGACGACGAGGTCGTTGCAAGCCACGCGCCAGCCAACGCCCGGGAATTGCCTTGGAAATCCTTGATAAATCGGAGGATTTTCCTGGTTTTCCGAGGGCTTGGTTGATCCACGCCAAGGATGCTCGGTCGCGCTGCGTCGAAGATGGGTCAACTGACGAGATTTCGACATCCGGGAAACCGAGGGGGAGAGCATGGCGCTTGTCGAGGAGCCGACGATTTCCACGCGAAGCGGTGAACTGGCCTGGTTGGTGGACTGCCTGGCGCCGATTTTCGACGGCCTGCGGCAACCGGTCACGGTGGTCGACCCCTCCGGTCGCTTCGTCTACTACAACCGTGCCAGCGGCCTGCTCGATGGTCTCGACCCGCAGCGGGCGTTGGGTATGCACCTGTTGCAGAGCGCTCCCTGGCTGGCGGCCGAGCAAAGCACGCTGTTGCGTTGCCTGGCCGAAGGGCGGCCGTCGATCGATACGCTGCAGGCCTACGTGGGGGCCGGCGGCGAGCTGTTGCAGTATCGCCACCGGGCGATCCCGCTGCGCGGGCGCGACGGTTGCCTGCTCGGCGCGATGGAGCTCGGCGAAGTCGTCGCCGAGACCGAAGAGGCCGCAGGCCTGGCGGATTGCCCGAACATCCTGAGCGTGGCGCCGAGCCTGCTGCGGCAGTTGCAGCGCCTGGACGTTTTCGCGGCCACCGACCTGCCGCTGCTGATCCATGGCGAGACCGGCACCGGCAAGGAACTGTTCGCCCGTCGCGCCCATGCCCTGAGCCCGCGACGCAGCGGTCCGATGATCAGCCTGAACTGCGCAGCGATTCCCGAGACGCTGCTGGAAAGTACCCTGTTCGGCACCACCCGCGGCGCTTTCACCGGCGCCGAGAACCGCAAGGGCATGTTCGCCCTGGCGCAGGGCGGCAGCTTGTTCCTCGACGAGATCAATTCCATGCCGATGGCCATGCAGAGCAAGCTGCTGCGGGTCCTGCAGGACGGCAGCTACCTGCCTCTGGGCAGCCTGAGCCCGCAGCGGGCCGATGTGCGCCTGATCGCGGCGAGCAACCAGCCGCCGCGCCAGGCGATCGCCGAGGGACGCCTGCGCGAGGACCTGTACTACCGTCTGGACGTGGGCAGCCTGTGCATCCCGCCGCTGCGCGAGCGCCCCGGCGATGTGGAACTGCTGGCACGGGCGTTCGTCCGTCGCGATGCGCGCAGCCTCAACCCGCGTGTCACCGCTCTTGGCGAGCGGGCGCTGGCGCAGTTGCTGGCCTGCGACTGGCCGGGCAACGTCCGGCAACTGGAAAACGTGATCCGGCGCAGCCTGTTGCTGCACGGGGAGGGCGGCGCACTGCTGGATGAGGTGGCGTTCGCCGACGACGGCGCCGAGGCCGTGGGCGGCGAGGCCGCGCTCTCGATGAACAGCGCGGCGGTCGGAGGCCTGCGCGAGGCGCTGGCGCAACAGGAGCGCAACCTGATAGAAGACGCCTTGCGCCAGGCGCGCGGCAATCTCTCCCGGGCCGCCGCCCGGTTGCGGATTCCGCGCACGACCCTGCTCGGGCGCATGCGCCGGCTCGGCTTGCCGGCTTCCCTCGATCCGCCAGCCTGACAGGAGCCAACCATGGACAGCCACAGCCCGATCGCTACCGTCGCCCAGGCCCTGCGGCGCGCCGAACGCATCCTGGTCATCACCGGCGCCGGCCTCTCCGCGGACTCCGGTATGCCCACCTATCGCGGCCTCGGCGGTCTCTACAACGGTCGCACGGAAGAGGGCCTGCCGATCGAGGCGGCACTTTCCGGACCGATGCTGCGGCGCGATCCGGCGCTGTGCTGGAAGTACCTCGCGGAACTTGGCAAGGCTTGCCTGGCGGCCCGACCCAACGCCGGCCACGAAGCCATCGCCGAGTTGCAGAAGCACAAGCCGGAATGCTGGGTGCTGACCCAGAACATCGACGGCTTCCATCGCCAGGCCGGCTCGCCGGCCGAGCGGCTGATCGAGATCCATGGCGAACTGGCGCCGCTCTACTGCCAGTCCTGCGGTGCCGAGAGCGGCGGCCTGGAGGAGCATCTGCACGGCCAGTTGCCGCCGCGCTGCGCCGCTTGCGGTGGGGTGCTGCGGCCGCCGGTGGTGCTGTTCGAGGAAATGTTGCCGGAAGAGGCGATCGATACCCTGTACCGCGAATTGCGCAAAGGCTTCGATGCGGTGCTGGTGGTGGGAACCACCGCGAGCTTCCCCTATATCGTCGAACCGGTGCTGCGCACGCGGCAGGCGGGAGGCTTCACCGCGGAGGTGAATCCTGGCGTGACCGACCTCAGCGAGCGGGTCGATGTGAAAATGACAGGACGAGCCTTAGACATCATGCCGCAGGTGGTAAGTCACATTTATCGATAAAAAACTTGCATAGGATTGATCGAGAAGGCAAATTAGCCCGCTAGTAAAACTAATGAGACACGGTCGTGCCCATGCTTAAACGCTTAGCACCCCTCGTGCCCATGAGTTTCGTTCTGCTGCTGGCCGCTTGCGCCAGCCATTCGCCGGAGCCGCAGGTCGCCAAAGAGCCGACCGCAGCCAAGAGCAGCATCGACGTCGAACGCGACGCGATCGCTTGGCAGGATGTTGAGGACGAAGGGGCGGACAATTCATCGGCTGGTACGCCTGCGCTGGCGTCCAGCATCCTCGAGCGCGCTTTCGAACTGATCGGTACGCCGTACCGTTTCGGCGGTACGACGGCGAAAGGCTTCGATTGCAGCGGCTTCGTCGGCTACCTGTTCCGCGAGGAGGCCGGCATCAAGCTGCCGCGCTCCACCCGCGAACTCATCGATATGGACGTACCGCTGGTCTCCAAGGACGAGCTGCAGCCCGGCGACCTGCTGTTCTTCAACAACCGTGGCCGTGGCCGCGTCAGCCACGCCGGCATCTACATCGGCGATGGCCAGTTCATCCATTCCGCCAGCCGTCGCGGCGGCGGGGTGCGGGTGGACAGCCTGGACTCCAGCTACTGGAGCCTGAGCTACATGGAAGCCAAGCGGGTGCTCGAACCCGGCTACAAGGATGCCCTGACGAGCAAGCGCTAAACTTAAAGTTTTACTTTAAGTATTGCGTTTAACTCCTTGTCGTAGCAAAGTGGAAGCATTCCTCACCAGGAAGGCTTCCACTATGCATGCACTGGCCCGATTCTCGATCCTCGCCTTTGCTGCGCTGCTTACCGCCTGCGCCAGCAAAGCGCCGCCCCCCGCGCCCGCCAAACAGGTCGTATTCCGTCCGGCGACGAATTTCTCGCCCGCCGCCGACGATGTGCTGTTCCGTGCCCTCGGCCTGGTCGGCACGCCCTACCGCTGGGGCGGCAACACGCCCGATTCGGGCTTCGATTGCAGCGGCCTGATCAACTTCGTCTACCGCGACATGACCGGCATCAAGCTGCCGCGCTCGACCCGCGAGATGATTTCCATGCGCGCGCCCAGCGTGCCGGTGCAGGCCCTGCAGACCGGCGACCTGGTGTTCTTCGCCACCTCCGGTGGTCGCACCGTGAGCCATGCCGGCATCTACGTCGGCGAGGGTCGCTTCGTGCATGCGCCGCGCACCGGCGGCACGGTGCGCCTGGACAGCCTGCAGAACAGCTACTGGCAACGCGCGTACCTGGACGCCAAGCGCGTGCTGGTCGCGCCGTCGCCGTTGGCGCGGGTGCCCTGAGGCGGGGAGGTCCGGGCCGATGACCACCCGCACCCTCAACCTCGACGACAACCTCTACCGCTACCTGCTGGACGTTTCGCTGCGGGAAACCCCGCTGATGACCCGCCTGCGCGAGGAAACCGCGAAGCTGCCCAACGCACGCTGGCAGATCGCCCCCGAGCAGGGCCAGTTCATCGCCTTGCTGCTGACCCTGATCGGCGCGCGGCGGGCGCTGGAGGTCGGCACCTTCACCGGCTACAGCGCCCTGTGCATGGCTACCGCCCTTGGCGAGCAGGGGCGTCTTACCTGTTGCGACCTGCCCGGCGACTACCACCTGACTGCGCGCCGCTACTGGCGCGAAGCCGCTGTCGAGGAGCGCATCGAGCTACGCCTCGGGCCCGCCCTGGAAACCCTGCGTGCGTTGCTCGACGAAGGCCTGGCCGGGCAGTTCGACCTGGCCTTCATCGACGCCGACAAGGCCAACTACCCCGAATACCTGGAGGCCGCGCTGGCGCTGGTGCGCCAGGGTGGGCTGGTGCTTTTCGACAACGTGCTGTGGAGCGGCCGGGTGCTCGAAGCGCAGCCGAAGAGTGCGGATACCCGCGGCATCCAGCAGCTCAACCTGGCGCTGAAGAACGACGCGCGGGTGGACTACTCGCTGCTGCCGATCGGCGACGGGCTGAGCGTCTGTCGCAAGCGCTGAGCGAGGCTCAGCGCACGCCCCACGGCGGGCTGCCCAGGGCCTGCTGGAGAAACTGGACGAACAGCTTCACTTTCGGCGAGAGGGTTGCCGCTCGCGAATACATGGCGTAGATCAGGTCGTCCAGCGGCCGCTCCTGCGGCAGGGCCTCGACCAGCCGGCCGGCGGCCAGGTCCTCGGCGGCGATGAACAGCGGCAGCATCGCCAGGCCCAGGCCACGCACCGCGGCGTCGCGCATGGTCTGGCCGTTGTTGGTGTTGAAGCGTCCGCGCGGGGTGATCATCCGCGCCGGCTCGCCGGCCACCCGCGGCTCGAAGCTCCATAGCTGCGACGGGGTGTTGTGGCTGTAGCCGATGCAGGGATGGCAGAGGATGTCTTCGATACGTTGCAGCGGGCCGTGCCGTTCCAGGTATTCCGGGCTGCAACACACTACCCGGCGGCTGGTGCCCAGTTGGCGGGCGATCAGCGAGCTGTCCTGCAGGCGGGTGATGCGGATCGCCAGGTCGTAGCCTTCCTTCTCGAAGTCGACGATCCGGTCGTCCAGTTGCAGGACCACTTCCAGGCGCGGGTTGCGCGCCATGAATTCCATCACCAGCGGCCCCAGCCAGAGCGTGCCGAAGCTCATCGGCGCCATCACCCGCAATTCCCCGCACAGGTCGTTCTCGCGCAGGGCCACGCTTTCCGCGGCGTTGTTCAGGTCCTGCAGCGAGGCCTTGGCCGACTTGTAGAAGAAGCCGCCGGCCTCGGTCGGCTCGACGTTGCGCGTCGAGCGGTAGAGCAGGCGCACGCCGAGGTGGCGCTCCAGGTCGCTGACGCGTTTGCTGATCACGGACTTGGACAGGCTCATGCGTTCGGCGGCGGCGCTGATGCTGCCCAGCTCGACCACGTTGAGGAAGGCCTGTATGTCTTCAAGGCGCAGGCTCATGGCGAATCTCGAAACAATCGGGAGGCAGACTGTCGCATGCGGGAGAACTCCTGGTAAGGGGATGCGCGCGTCGCACGTACGGGAAAGACAATGGCAGGGCAAGCGTAGCGCGCCCGGGGAATGGCATTGTTCTCGTATCGAGAACACCGTTTTCGCATTTTACCGGGCGGTAAATCGCTGTCGCTGTCACTACTCTTGATGGGCGGCGTGCGCTCCCGAGACCGCCCATGCTTGCCTCCCAGGAGGCGCTTCGTTTCACACCGCGCGGCGACGGACGCCGCCCGAGACCGGAGAAACACCATGTCCTTCACCTACAAGCGACTCGACAAGAACGATGCGGCGGTGCTGTTCGTCGACCACCAGGCAGGCCTGCTCTCCCTGGTCCGCGATTTCAGCCCGGACGAGTTCAAGAACAACGTCCTGGCATTGGCCGACATCGCCAGGTTCTTCAACCTGCCGACCATCCTCACCACCAGCTTCGAGGATGGCCCCAACGGCCCGCTGGTGCCGGAACTCAAGGAAATGTTTCCGCAGGCCCCGTACATCGCCCGCCCCGGCAACATCAACGCCTGGGACAACGAGGACTTCGTCAAGGCAGTCAAGGCCACCGGCAAGAAGCAACTGATCATCGCCGGCGTGGTGACCGATGTCTGCGTAGCCTTCCCGACCCTCTCGGCACTGGAGGAGGGGTTTGACGTATTCGTCGTCACCGACGCCTCCGGCACCTTCAACCCGGTGGTGCGCGACGCCGCCTGGGCGCGCATGACCGCCGCCGGCGCGCAACTGATGAACTGGTTCAGCGTCGGCTGCGAACTGCACCGCGACTGGCGCAACGACATCGAAGGCTTCGGTGCCATCCTCGGCGGCCACCTGCCGGCGTACGCCAACCTGATCCAGAGCTTCGGCACGAAGAAGTAAGCCGGCTTCGCCGCTGTCCCGGACACAAGGCACTCCGACCATCGGGTGCCTTGTGTCGTTTTCCGTCCAGATGTTTTCATCGGAACGCCGCTTCGCCGGAACCCGAGGTTCCGGCACGCCCCCCATGCACAGGAGAAACCCCATGGCTACCCAGGTCGTCAACGCTTCCCTCGGCACCACCCCTTATCGCGTGACCCTCGGCGACGACAGCCACCAGTGGCTGAGCGACGTGCCGGCCGCCCTCGGCGGCGCCGACAGCGGTCCCTCGCCGCACGAGATCCTGCTCTCGGCGCTGGGCGCCTGCACGGCGATCACCGTGGCGATGTACGCGCAGCGCAAGGAGTGGCCGCTGGAGGGTATCGACGTGCAACTGAACATCGTCGAGGAACGCACCAAGCCGGAGCCCTTCACCCATATCCGCCGCGACATCCGCCTGGCCGGCGATCTCGACGCCGAGCAGCGCCAGCGTCTGCTGGAGATCGCCAATGCCTGCCCGATCCATCGTGTACTCTCCGGAGAGGTCAGCGTCAGCAGCCAGCTACGCGACTGAACCCGCACGCACAACGAGGAGCACGGCATGAGCGACGACATCAAGGTATTGGGCATTTCCGGCAGCCTGCGCAGCGGCTCCTACAACAGCGCGGCGCTGCAGGAGGCGATTGGCCTGGTCCCGCCGGGCATGAGCATCGAGCTGGCGGACATCTCCGGCATCCCGCTGTACAACGAGGACGTCTACGCCCTCGGCTTCCCGCCCGCGGTGGAACGCTTCCGCGAGCAGATCCGCGCGGCGGACGCGCTGCTGTTCGCCACCCCGGAATACAACTATTCGATGGCCGGGGTGCTGAAGAATGCCATCGACTGGGCCTCGCGGCCGCCGGAGCAGCCGTTCTCCGGCAAGCCGGCGGCGATCCTCGGTGCCAGTGCCGGGCGTTTCGGCACCGCGCGGGCGCAGTATCACTTGCGCCAGACGCTGGTGTTCCTCGACGTTCATCCGCTGAACAAGCCGGAAGTGATGATCTCCAGCGCGCAGAACGCCTTCGACGCCCAGGGCCGGCTGCTCGACGACAAGGCGCGCGAGCTGATCCAGCAGCAGTTGCAGGCCCTGCAGCTATGGGTGCGCCGCCTGCGCGGTTGAATGCCTCGTCACCGGAGAGCCTGAACATGAGCAATACCGAAGAGCGTTGCGACCTGTCCTCCTCGCGGGACTGTCCGGAGCGCCGCGAACACCTGCTGCAACGGGTCACCGCGCGTGCCGCGGAAATCGGCGGCGGGATCACCGTCAGTCGGCTGATGCCGTCGCGCCAGCGGCGGATGATCGGTGCCTGGTGCTTCCTCGACCATGCCGGTCCCGCCGAATTCGAACCTGGCGGCGGACTGGCCGTGGGCCCGCACCCGCACATCGGCCTGCAGACCTTTACCTGGATGATCCAGGGCGAGGCGTTGCACCGCGACAGCCTGGGCAACGTCCAGGTGATCCGCCCCGGCCAGGTCAACCTGATGACCGCCGGTCATGGCATCGCCCACACCGAGGAGTCGCTGCCCGACGAGCGCCACGCCCACGCCGCGCAGTTGTGGATCGCGCTGCCCTACGAGCAGCGCGACATCGCCCCGGCCTTCGACCATCATCCCGACCTGCCGCGCTGGCAGGAGCAGGGGGTCACCTTCACCCTGCTGGCCGGTGCGCTGGCCGGGCGACAGGCGCCGTGCCGGCTCTACTCGCCGCTGCTCGGTGCCGACCTGGCCTGCCACGACGCCTCGACCCTGCAACTGACGCTCGACCCGCACTTCGAGTACGGCCTGCTGCCGCTGGAAGGCGGGTTGGAAGTGGGCGGCGAGCATTTCGCGGTGAACGAACTGGCCTACCTGGGCGACGGCCGCGACGGCCTGCAACTGCAACTCGACCCTGGCGCGCGGGTGCTGTTGCTGGGTGGCGCACCGTTCGGTGCGGAGATCTTCATGTGGTGGAACTTCGTCGGCCACAGCAAGGGCGAGATCGCCCGGGCGCAGAAGGCCTGGGAGGAGGGGGATGCCCGCTTCGGCCGGCTCGACGCCCTGGAAGGGCCGCGCTTGAGCGCTCCGCCGATTCCCTGGAAGATCGACGCCGAGTGAGGTCGATGTGCCGCCGGGTGCCCCGGCGGCGTCCTCGAATGCCTGTCGGCGATCGTTGTGGACCTGCGGCCTGGCGATTCGCCGGCAGCGGGAAAACTTTCTGCACCCATCGCCGGTCAGAACTCGCCTATCGCATGCACCGAACAGGAAGTGAGCCACATGCAATTCGAACACCTGGTCCAGGTCAACGACCGGACACTTGTCGACCTGCCGGTCCTCGACCGGCTGCAACTCTGGGAAGGCCTGGTCTGCCGTGCGCGCGAGCCACAGTATTTCGTCGTCGGCCTGGAGCGTTTCGAGATCCTCGTCGATGACGGCGACCGCCTGCACCGGCGCCTCTACCTGCCGGGTCTGGTGGTCGAGGACGAAGTCGTGCTGAAGGCGCCGGACAGTGCCCACTACAGTATCAAGCCGAGCGCCGAGGTGGCCGGCGGCAGCCTCGACATGACCATCGAGGAGCCGGAACCCGGCTCGCTGTTCGTGCGTTTCGCCTACTGCACCCGCTACCTGCAGCCGCTGGGCGACGAACTACCCTACGACGCCTTCGTCAAGCAGGCCTATATCGCCATGGATGTGGAGACCATCGCCACCATCCGCGACCGGTTCGGCGCCAGCGCCGCCAGCGGGAGTTGAGCGTGGAACACGGAAGCAGTTTTCTCCAGTCCGGCGTGGTCTTCCTGATCGCGGCGGTGTTCATGGTGCCGCTGGCCAAGCGCCTGCAACTGGGCGCGGTGCTCGGCTACCTGCTGGCCGGCGTGCTGATCGGTCCCAGCGTGCTGGGCCTGGTGGACAACCCGGAAAGCGTCGCGCAGATCTCCGAGATGGGCGTGGTATTGCTGCTGTTCATCATCGGCCTGGAGCTGTCGCCGCGGCGCCTGTGGGTGATGCGCAAGTCGGTGTTCGGCGTCGGCCTGCTGCAGGTGCTGCTGACCGGCCTGGTGATCGGCACCGTGGCCCTGGTCGGCTTCGACCAGCCGGTGAACAGCGCGGTGGTGCTCGGCCTGGGCCTGGCGCTGTCCTCCACCGCCTTCGGCCTGCAGATCCTCGCCGAGCGCAAGGAACTGACCCAGCCCCATGGCCGCCTGGCCTTCGCCATCCTGCTGTTCCAGGACATCGCGGCGATCCCGCTGATCGCCATGATCCCGCTGCTCAGCGGTGCGCACAGCGACGCCGGCGGCAGCGAACTGACCCAGACCCTCAAGGTGGTCGGCAGCATCGCCGCGGTGGTGGTCGGTGGCCGCTACCTGCTGCGCCCGGTGTTCCGCATCGTCGCCCAGACCAAGCTGCAGGACATGTCCACCGCCACCGCGCTGCTGGTGGTGATGGGCACCGCGCTGCTGATGGAGCTGGCCGGCGTGTCCATGGCCCTCGGTGCCTTCCTCGCCGGCCTGCTGCTGGCCGACTCGGAGTACCGCCACGAACTGGAGGCGCAGATCGAGCCGTTCAAGGGCCTGTTGCTCGGCCTGTTCTTCATCAGCGTGGGGATGAGCGCGGACATCAGCCTGCTGCTCAAGTCGCCGTGGATGGTGCTCGGCCTGACCGTGCTGCTGATCGCCCTGAAGGCGCCGGTGCTGTACTTCGTCGGACGCATTTCCGGCGGCCTCGACAAGGCCTCGGCGCTGCGCCTGGGCGTGGTCCTGGCGGCCGGCGGCGAGTTCGCCTTCGTCGTGTTCAAGATGGCCCGCGACCAGGGCCTGTTCCAGAACGACCTGCACAACCTGCTGGTGCTTTCCATCACCCTGTCGATGGCCCTGACCCCGTTGCTGGTACTCGGTCTCGCGCGCCTGCTGGCGAAGGAGCCGGAGGCGACGAAGCCGCCGCCGGAAATGGAACGCATCGACAACGACGACACCCCGCGCGTGGTGATCGCCGGGGTCGGCCGCATGGGCCAGATCGTCGCTCGCGTGCTGCGCGCCCAGCGCGTGCCGTTCATCGCCCTGGACACCTCGGTGGAGACCATCGAGCTGACCCGTACCCTCGGCGCGATCCCGATCTTCTACGGCGACCCGATGCGCCCGGAGATCCTTCGCGCGGCCCAGGTAGAGAAGGCCGAGTTCTTCGTCATCGCCACCGATGACCCGGAGACCAACATCGAGACGGCCAAGCGCGTGCGCAAGCTGTATCCGCACCTGAAGATCATCGCTCGCGCGCGTAACCGCCAGCACGTCCACCTGTTGCTCGACGCCGGGGTCGAGCCGGTGCGCGAGACCTTCTTCTCCAGCCTGGAGATGAGCCGCATGGTGCTCTGCGGCCTGGGTCTGAGCGAGGAACAGGCGGACGCGCGGATCCGTCGTTTCCGCCGGCACGACGAAGAGGTCCTGGCCTCCCAGCACCTGTTCTACAACGACCGCGACGCGCTGATCAAAAGCGCTCGCGAGGCGCGGGTCGAGCTGGAGACGCTGTTCCAGACCGACCAGTTGGAAGACCGTGGCGCGGTAGCGGCGGAGACCCCGGAGAAACCTTCCCGCGCCTCCTAGCGCCCGACCCATGCCGGTACGCCGGCATGGGTGATTCCCACGCCTGGGTCCATACTTTGCGGATATCGCAGTACGAAGGTTGGGATACCCGCGCGGCATCCCCTCTGTAGGGTGGAGGGCATCAGCCCAGCAGACGGCTGGACGCTTCCGCCGATCGAGGAACCTTATGCCTGTCGAACACCTGGACGTACTCATCGTCGGCGCCGGATTGTCCGGCGTCGGCGCCGCCTACCACCTGATGAAGCATTGCCCCGGCAAGAGCTTCGCCCTGCTCGAAGGGCGCGCGGCGATGGGCGGTACCTGGGACCTGTTCCGCTACCCCGGCATCCGTTCCGACTCGGACATGTTCACCCTCGGCTACAACTTCAAGCCATGGAGCGATCCCAAGGCCATCGCCGACGGTCCGTCGATCCGCCGCTACATCGAGGAGACCGCACGGGAGAACGGCATCGACCGGAAGATCCGCTACCGCCACCGGGTGCTCAGGGCCGACTGGGATTCCGCCAATGCGCGCTGGAACCTCGACGTGCAGCGCGGCGACGAGCCCGAGCCGCTGCGCATGACCGCGCAGTTCCTGCTGATGTGCACCGGCTACTACCGCTACGAGGCCGGCTATACCCCGGAATTCGTCGGTCGCGAGGATTTCGCCGGGCAGGTCGTCCATCCGCAGCTGTGGCCCGAGGACCTCGACTACAGCGGCAAGAAGGTGGTGGTGATCGGTAGCGGCGCGACCGCCGTAACCCTGGTGCCGTCGCTGACCGACAAGGCCGCCCACGTCACCATGCTGCAGCGCTCGCCATCCTACGTGATCACCCTGCCGCAGAAGGACGCGATCTCCAATTTCCTCCGCCGCTTCCTTCCGGAAACCTGGATCTACCGCCAGGCGCGGGCGCGCAACGTGGCCATGCAGATGGTCTTCTTCATGCTCGCCAGGACCTTCCCCGGCCTGGTCCGCAAGGCCCTGCTCAAGCTGGCCAGCCTGCAACTGGGCAAACGCTTCGACATGCGTCACTTCAGCCCGCGCTACAAGCCGTGGGACGAGCGGGTCTGCGCGGTGCCGGACGGCGACCTGTTCAAGGTGCTGCGCAAGGGCAAGGCGTCGGTGGTCACCGAGCACATCGACCGCTTCGTCGAGCGGGGCATTCGCCTGAAGACCGGCGAGGTGCTGGAGGCGGACATCATCGTCACCGCCACCGGCCTCGACCTGGTGATGTTCGGCGGCGCCGAGCTGGCGGTCGACGGCAAGCCGTTCCAGGTCAACCAGAGCATGGGCTATCGCGGCATCATGCTGCGCGACCTGCCGAACCTGGCGGCGGTGGTCGGCTATACCAACGCCAGTTGGACGCTCAAGGCGGACCTCTCCAGCGAATACTTCTGCCGCCTGATCAATCACATGGATGCCACCGGCATGCGCCAGGTGACCGCCCGCGACAGCACCGGCGACGTGCGCGAGGAGCCCTTCCTCAACCTCGACTCCGGCTACATCCAGCGCGCCGCCGAGCGCATGCCCAAGCAGGGCGACCGGATGCCCTGGAAGCTTTACCAGAACTACGTCCTCGACCTGGCGCTGCTGCGCTACGGCAAGGTCGAGGACGGCTACCTGGTGTTCTCCTCGCCGGCGCCGCAGCGGCAAGCCGGCGGCGCGGCGGTGCAGGCCCTGGGCTGAACCCGGTGGGCGTCGCTCAGGCGTTCGCCACGACCTGCCCGTAGGCCTTGCGCCAGGCGTCCAGGCCGCCGGCCAGCGCCCAGGTGCGGGTGAAGCCGGAGGCGTTGAGGCGCTGGGCGAGCATCGCGGCGGAAAGTTCGTGGGGACAGGCGCAATAGATGACGATGCTGGCGTCCCTGAGGTCGCCGGGGAGGTCCTTCAGCGACACGTTCAGCTCCACCGGGATGGCTCCCGGAATGCCGCTCGGCTCGTCTTCGTGATGGGCGCGGACATCGAGGATCACCGGCAATTGCCCCTGTTCGCGAAGGTTTTCCAGTTCCTCCACGCTGATTCGCGGAATCCGCCGGCTGCGCGACAGCAGGCGCTGGCGCTGCCAGAGCTTCCAGGCGATGAAGGCGGCGAAGGCGCCGGCGATCAGCAGCGCGCCGATGGCCGCGTAGTCGCTGAGCAGGGCCAGCAGGTGGTCTACCGCATCGCTGAAGATCACCCCCAGCAGCAGCGCGGAACCGGCCCAGAGTGCCGAGCCGGCGGCGTCGTAGGCGAGGAAGCGGCGCAGGTGGGTGCGGGTCATGCCGGCCAGGGTGGTGGACAACGCACTGGCGCCGGGCAGGAACTTCGACATCAGCAGCGCCCTCGGACCGACCCGCAGGTACATGTTCTGGCTCTGGCGGATGCAACTGTCCTGGGACAGCGAGACCTTGCAGATGCTGCGCAGGAGGAAGCCGCCGTAGCGGCGTCCGGCCAGGTACCAGGCGACGTCCGCCAGCAGGCAGGCGAGCACCACCACCAGCAGGACCACGCCCAGCGGCGCGCCGACGCCCTGCATGGCCAGCGCGCCGGCGACGATCAGCGCCGGGTAGGCGGGGATCGGCAGCCCGGCCTGCTCGCAGAGCACGTTGAGGAACAGCAGGAGCAGCCCGTGGTTCTCCAGCAGGGGTTGCAGTTCACGCATGGCGGAGCCTCTCGAATTCTTCTGCGGGTAGTGTGAGCGCGAAGCGTGAAGCTGGGAAGAACCCAGTCGGCAGGGCCGGAGGCGTTGCGGCGGATAACGCCGCTGCGTCGAGAGAGGCTGGGGCGCAACGAAAGCAGCCCCTCGCCCGTGGGGGCGAGGGGCTGTCGGGTCAGGCCACTTCCACCAGCAGCACTTCGCTGTCTTCCAGGGCGGTGACCTTCAGGGTCGGTTCGTCGCGTACCGCCAGGCCATCGCGGGCCTCGGCGCGCACGCCGTTGACCTCGATGCTGCCGGTGGCCGGCACCAGGTAGGCGCGGCGACCGTTTTCCAGGGCGTACTCGGCGCTCTGGCCGGCCTTCAGGGTCACCGCGGCGACCTCGGCGTCGGCGCGGATGTGCAGCGCTTCGCTGTCCTGCTCGTCGCCGCTGGCGAGAGTGACGAAACGACCGTCGCGCTCGGCCTTCGGGAACGGTTTGGAGCCCCAGCGCGGTTGGTCGCCGCGGCGGTCCGGGATGATCCAGATCTGGAAGATCCGGGTGGTCTCGGCTTCCAGGTTGTACTCCGAATGGACGATGCCGGTACCGGCGCTCATCACCTGCACGTCACCGGCCTCGGTGCGGCCCTTGTTGCCCAGGCTGTCCTGGTGGGTGATCGCGCCTTCGCGGACATAGGTAATGATCTCCATGTCGCGGTGCGGGTGCGGCGGGAAGCCGCTGCCGGCGGCGATCTCGTCATCGTTCCAGACCCGCAGGCGGCCCCAGTCCTCGCGCTCCGGGTCATAGTAGTCGGCGAAGGAAAAATGATGACGCGCGTTCAGCCAGCCGTGGTTGGCATGGCCCAGACGGTCGAAGGGACGACGTTCGATCATGATCGGATCTCCATTGGGCCCGTCGCCGCTCGTTTGCGCGAGGGTGCGGGCGGTTGATGGGGTCATCATCCGTCAGATCATTGCGATAAAAAAGCGCGTATTTTCGGCTTTATCTATCTAATTATTAGATTCGATCAGGGCGCGAAGGAAGCGCGGGTCCGCCAGTGCGGCGAGGTGCCCGCCCGGGTATTCCCGCACTCGCGCGTCCAGGCGGTGGGCGAAGGTACGTTGCAGCGGCGGCGGGCTGAGCCGGTCGGCGGCCGCCACAACGTAGGTGACCGGGCAGGCTGGACGAACCTGCCGCGGCGAGTCGATCAGCAATTGCGCGGGTTCGCTGGCGCTGGTCGGCACCTCGGCGCCGAGCAGTTCGAGGAAGCCGGCGCGGTCTTCCAGGCGGACCCGCCCTCCGAGCGGGTCGAGGCGGCATAGCCCGAGGAGATTGTCCTGGCCGCTGTCCTGGTAGCTTTCCAGCGCGCCGCCGCCCTCGCTGACCAGCGCGCTGAACAGGTACAGGTGCGCGGCGCGCTCGCCCAGGCGGGCCGCCAGGCATTGCGCCAGGTAGCCGCCGAAGCTGTGGCCGCAGAGTATCACCCGCTCCTCGCCGGCCAGCGTGGCGGCGGCCTGGTCCAGCCAATGCGCCAGGTCGCATCCGGGCGCGTCGCGCAGATGGTCGCAGCTTCGCCAGCCGGCGCCTTCCACGGACCAGGCGGAGCGGCGCAGGAAAAATCCCGAGACCAGCAGCGCGCCGCTCATCCGCCGGCCCGCTCGGCCTGGCGCAGGCCGACCGCGCCGACCTGCAGCAGCATGATCACCCCGCACAGCGCGGCCAGGCCGAGGTACAGCGCCTGGCTGCCGGCATGGTCGAGCATGATCCCGCCGTACAGCGGTGCCAGCGCGGTGCCGAGGCTGTAGAGATTGGCCGCGCCGAAATAGCTGCCGCGCAAGTCGTCGGGGGTCAGTTGGTCGACCTCCACGCTGAAGGTCGGGAACACGATCAGTTCGCCGAGGCTGAGTACCACCGTGGCCAGCGCCAGGCCGGCGAACAGGGTCACCGGGGTCCAGGCGAAGCCTAGCTGGGCCAGGAGCATGAGCAGCATGCCGAGCATCAGGCGGCCGCCGGTGCCGGTGTTTTCCAGCAGGCGGAGGAGGGGAAACTGGGCGACCACTATGGTCAGCGCGTTGATGGTCACCAGCAGGGCGATGCTGTTGACCACGTCGGGCAGACCGCTGCGGGTGAGGTACTGCACGAGGGTCGAATCGAAGGTGGCGTAGATCAGCGCGGCCAGCATGTTGCACAGCAACAGCAGGGTGAAGGCGCGATGCCGGGCCATGCTCAGGCAGGCTTCGAGGAACCCCGTCGAGGATCGCGGGGCAAGGCTGCGCCGCTTAAGTTCGAGGTGGTGCAGCAGGCGCCAGAGCAGCAGGCCGTAGCAGAAGTAGACCAGCGCGGTGACCAGGAAGGTGCCGGCCTGGGCGGCGACGCCGAGAGTCAGGCCGATCAGCGGGCCGAGGGCGGCGCCGAGGTTGATCAGGAAGTACCGGCAGTAGAGCGCCAGTTCCCGCGAGCGGCGATCCTCGACGCGGTCGCCGATCAGCGCCTTGCAACTGGATTCGAGCAGGGCGCAGCCGATGCTCACCCCGGAGATCGCCAGTCCGTAGGACAGCGGCTGGCCGCTGAAGCCCAGCAACACGAAGGAAAGCCCGCTGAGGCTGGTGCCGAAGAAGATCAGGCGCTTGCGCCCGAAACGGTCCGACAGCCAGCCGGTGTAGATGCCGCTGAGCGCGCCGCAGACGGTCGCCAGCGCCAGCAGCAGGCCGATGGCGCTGGCGGACAGCCGGAACTCGCGCCACAGCAGCAATGCCAGGAACGGCCAGACCATGAAGTAGGCGCCGCGGGTCAGCAGCGTACCGACGAGCATCACGTGGATTTCCGTCGGCAGGGCGCGGAAGCGTTGCACGCTGAAGGTGTTGTCGCTCACGGGCGGGGCTCCTGGGCGAGGGGACGGATGCCGCCGCGCAGGCTGCCGGCGGCTACCTGGTGGAACAGCGGCAGGAAGCTTTCCGGCAGTTCGCGGGTGAATTCGCTGCTCAGCCAGCAGCGCAGCAGGCAGCGGCGCTGCCGCTCGTCGTCGCTGAACTCGGTGCGCGCGTGCAGGGTGGTGTGGTTGTTCACCAGCACCAGCATGCCCTTGCTGAAGTCCAGTTCGGCATAGCCGTCGGCGCGTTCGATCGCCTCGTCCAGGCCGTCGAGCATGCTTCGCACCTGCGGGGCGAGGCTTAGCCCGTGGCGCGTCACCGATTCGTTGAACTTGCGGATATAGCGCAAGACGAAGGTCCGCGGGGTTTCCGTGAGCAGCGGCACCAGCGCGTAGTCGGCGTCGCCTTCGTCGCGCAGGTCGTGGGGGATCGGCTGGCCGAGCAGGGGCAGCCAGGCCGGATTGGCGGCTTCCAGGGTGGCGAGGACGTCGGCCGAGGAACGGATGCGGAAGGCGCCGCCCCGGCGTGCCGGCGACCAGCAGGCGAGCACCGTGAGGTCGGCGCGATCGGAGTGGAAGGCCAGTTCCTGGCTGGTCAGGTGGCCGCGCTGCGGCGCGTCGCGGGCGTCGCGCAGGCCGAGGTCGCGCACTTCCTTGAGGTACTCGCCGTTGCGGTTGATCGCCACGGTGCGTCCCAGCCATTGGCAGAATGCGCGGAACACCCGCTGGAATTCGTCCTCGGCGAGTCCGCGCAGCAGCGCGGAATCGTGCAGCAGCACGCCGCTTCCATGCTCCAGTTCGTGATGCAGGCGCTGGCGCAGGAGAGCCTCCGCGCTATCCGCGGGACGCCGCTCCAGCAGGCGCGCGAACAGCGTTTCCAGGCCGGCGGCGAAAGCGGCCGAAGCGCAGAACACCGCGTTGCCCCGCCAGGGCGCGGGGCGACGATGGATGGTTGTCATAGCGAGGCTCCGTATTCCTGCTGCCAGAGCGACAGGGTGGTGAGGGTGAACAACTGGTCGCCGGGCAGCGCCGCGACGCTCGGTGCATCCAGGCCTTCCAGGCCGAGGTCGTGGAGCGCCGGCAGGCGTTCGGCGAGGTGCCGGCGCATTTCCCCGAGGGCCTGCGGCCAACGTTCGAACGGCAGGCGGAAATGCCGTTTCGGCTGCGCCTGCCAGCGTTTCTCGCGCTGCTCCAGGAGCGCCACCAGCGGTGCCTTGGCGGTGTCGCCGACGATCCGCTGGAGGCGCCCGGCGCGCTGCGCCAGGGCGCCATGCAGGTAGGGGGTGCGCGCTTCGATGGTGCGCGACATCAGCAGATGGTCGGCGCGGCGCAGCAGCGGCTCCAGCGAGTAGTGCAGGTCGAACTGGCCGATCGCCGCCTCGAGGCCCTGGCCGAGGGCCTCGTGGGCGAGTTCCTCGATCCGCTCGGCGACCCGTCGGCCCGCCGGTTCCGCCAGCAGCGCGGCCTTGCGCCGGTACTCGCCGAACCAGGCGGCGGCGAAGCGCCGCGGTTCCGGTGCGTCGCGCCGGCGCCAGAGTTCGAGATGGCGCGGGTAGCCCCAGAACAGTTCGTCGGCGCCTTCGCCGAGAAGCACGCAGTGATAGCCCTGCTCGCCGATACCGTCGGCCAGGCGCTGGTACATCAGCAGGCTGGACATCCGTGTCGCCCCGCCGAAGTTGCCGACCGCGCGACGCAGCAGCGGCATGAAGGCTTCCTGGCGCAGCTCGAAGCGTTGCAGCCGAGGGTGTGGCAGCAGGCTTTCCTCGTCGCCTTCCAGGCACAGGTGAAAGCGTTGCAACTGCGGGTCCAGGTAGCTGCCGAGCAGGTTGGAATCGACCCCGCCGCTGACCAGCAGGGCGCAGGGGCGGAAGGTCTGGCGGCAGCGTTCGAGGGTTTCGCCGAGCTGCTCGTCGAGGCTGTCCACCTCGCTGGCCGGGGCGGTGGCCAGCCGCTGGCGCTGGCAGAGGCGCGGACGCTCCTGGGAGAGATCGAAGCGCAACACCTCGCCGGGCAGCAGCAGACGGACCTGCTGGAACAGGGTCTGGCCTTCCAGCGGCACGCCGGCGGCGACCACCTGGGCGATCGCCTCGGCGTCGGCGCGGGCGCCGCCGAGCAGGTGCAGCAGCGCCCGCGGCTCGGAGGCGAAGGCCAGCAGGCCGCGCTCGGGCTGGTAGCTGTAGTACAGCGGCTTGATGCCGAACTCGTCGCGCAGCAGGGTCAATTGCCGGGTCTGCGGGTCCCAGCTGGCGAGGGCGTACATGCCGTCCGGCAGTACCCCGCGCTGCAAGCCGTCGAGCAGCAGGCGGATCTCGCCATGGATTTCGCAGCCGGCCTGGTAGACCTCGCCGTTGTAGGCGACCCGCCGCTGGCCCTCCTGCGGCGGCAGCGGTACCGCCGCGGCGCCGGACATCGGCAGGCGGGTCATGCCGATGGCGCCGTTCGGCAGGGCCGCGATGCCCTCGCCGAACGGGCCGCGATGGGCCAGCAGGCGTAGCGCTCCGGCGAAGCGCGAGACACTGAAACCGGTGCCGACGTAACCGAGGATGCCGCACATCACGAGGCTTCCCGTTGCAGCAGGGCGGCGAGCGCACGGCGGTCGTGCTTGCCGGCGCCGTTCAGCGGCAGGGCCTGGTGCGACAGCACCACGCGCTGTGGCGCGCGGAGGGTGCCGAGCTGCTGCTGGAGCCAGGGCAGGAAGGCGAACTCGACCTGCGGCGCGGTGTGGATCACGGCGACATAGTCTTCGCCATAGAGCGGGCAGTCGACCTTCAGGCAGCAGACGTCGATCACCTCGTCCAGGCCGTTGAGCGCCCTTTCGCATTCATTCAGGTGGAACAGGTTGCCGCCCTTGTTGATGGTGCCGTCGCAACGGCCGAGGACGTGCACGCAGCGGTCCTCGTCGAAGTAGGCGAGGTCCTGGGTGTTCAGCCAGCCGTCCTCGAGCACCTGGGCGGTCAGGTCGGGGCGGTTGACGTAGCCGGAGAACAGGCTCGGCGTGCGCACCCACAGGCGCCCGCGTTCGCCGCTGCCCTCCAGCGGGCGGCCGTCGGGGTCGGTCAGCTTGAGTTCCAGGCCGACGGCAGGTCCCACCGAGTTGTCGAACGCATCGCCGCGACGCTTGCCGAAGAGGAAGGCGAAGCCGCACTCGCTGAGGCCGTAGATGTTCGCCAGCGCCGCGTAGTCGCGCTGGAAGGCCGCCTGCAGGTCGGCGTCCAGGCGCGCCGAGCCGGCGACGCAGAGCAGGCGCTGCAACGGCAAGCGGCGCGGCGGCGGGGAGCCTTCCTTGACCATGTGGTTGACCACCGGCGGCACCAGGTAGAGGAAACTGATGCCGAAGCGTTCCACGCATTCCCAGAAGCCTTCGCTGTCGGCCCAGCAGTGCAGCGGCAGGAGCACCGCGCTGCCGCCGTACAGCAGCGGGAAGAGGAAATTGATGCCGAGGATGCCCAGGCCGCTGATCCGGTAGAAGCAACCGGAGCGCGTGTGCTCGCCGATGCCCAGGCAGTCGCGGCCGATGCGGTAGGCATGGAGCATGGCCTGCTGGCTGAGTTCGATGCCTTTCGGCTGGCCGGTGGTGCCCGAGGTGAACAGGATCATGTGGCTGTGCGCGGCGCGGTCGAGCCGGCGCGTCGCGCTGCGCTCGAAGTCCAGCGCCAGGCGCAGCCCGGCCAGCGCGCCCTCGAGCGGATGTTCGCTGGCCAGCGCGTCCAGGCGCATCTCGTCGACGATGGCCTGCTTCGCGGCCTCCCCCCACTCGGGATCGATCAGCACCAGATGCTTGCCCGCGCGCATGACCGCATAGATCAGGCAGAGGTTGCGGTAGCTGTTGTCGAGCAGCACGCCGACACTGCGGCAGGCATGCGCGGCGATCTGCTCGGCGAGGGCATCGACCTGGCGGTCGGCGTCGCCCCAGGTGTATTCCAGCGGTCGCTCCGGCTCGCGGGCGTCGATCAGGAACGGCCGCCGCGGGTCGGCGCTGCCGAGATGGCGGAGGGTGCTGTCGAGCGATACGGGTACGGGGAGGCTGCTCATGCCGGCTCCTCAGCGATTCAGCGCGGTGAAGGCGTGGATGTCGAAGTTCACCGCCACCTGCGGCGCGCTCTCGATCTCGCGCACCGCGGCGATGAAGCGGTCGGCGTAGTCTTCGCCGCCTTCCTGCTCGATGTAGCGGGTCACGTAGCTGGTGGAGAGGAAGAACAGCGCGACCTCCTCCGGGCTGAGGAAGATGATGTTGGCGAACACTTCGCGGCGGCAGTCGCGCAGGTGCGGGCAACTGCCCATGATCTCCAGGGTGTCGTCATAGCGGGTCAGGCGCGGATCACGGTGTTTGGCCCACTTGTTCACCAGTTCGTGCTCGATGAAGTCGCGCAGCGGCCCGTAGGCGATCGGGAAGTCGTACTTGTAGGCGCAGAACAGCCCGCCGGGGGTCAGCCAGTCGGCCATGCGCGTCAGCACCTGCTTGCGGTCCATCCAGTAGAAGGAGGTGGCGCTGGTGACCAGGTCGAAGCGGCGTTGCGGCGCGAAGGTTTCCGCCGGCGACACGCTGAAGCGGATCTCCGGGTAGTTCTCGCGGGCCTTGGCGATCAGCGCCTCGCCCAGGTCGCTGCCTTCCACGTAGCGGAACCAGGGTTGCAGGCGGACGGTCGAGACGCCGTTGCCGCAGCCGATGTCCAGCGCCGCTTCGCGTGCCGGGGCGCGTTCGGCGAGGTTGCGGTAGAGCGAATCCGGATAGGCGATCTTGCCGCGGACCACGTTGTAGGCGTCTGCGTGCTTGTCGAACTGCTTCATTGGGTAATCTCCAGTAGGCTCTCGTGGTAATCGCCCTTGTGGACGAAATTGATGTAGGTGCCGCTGCCGCCGAGGTAGCGGTAGCTGTGCTCGACGCCGGCGGGGATGAACACGCTGGCCGGGCTCTGCAAACGGCGCAGCTGGCCGCCGAGCAGGACTTCCACCTCCAGGCCGCGGTAGTCCTCGTCGCTGCCGAGGAACAGGAACACCGAGTCGCAGTTGTGTACGTGGCTGTCGACGTGGCCCGGCCCGCCGTCGCCGACGTCGTGGAACTGGCGGGCGATGAAGTAGAACGGCGAGCCGTCGAGCAGGCGCCGGTCGAGCATGACGAAGCGCTTGCCGGGGCCGTGGCGGTGGTACTTCAGTTCGCTGGCGGACTTCTCGAAAGGCGTGAGGAACAGGGATTGGCGGTGCATCGGCGTGTAGCGTTGCAGCGAGACGCGGCCGTTGATCAGTTCCGGATCGAAGGCGCTGTAGGCGTCCTGGTTTTCCTGCATGGCCAACTGGTGCAGGCGGGCGACATGGACGAAGGCGTTCTCGCCGACCACCGGGTGCATCGGTGAACGCTTGATCCGGCTGTGCGCCTCGACCAGCTCGGAGACCGCGAGGACGTTCTTCAGGTTGAAGCGGTCGGCGGCGAACTTGGTGTGCAGCAGGGTCAGCAACTGGAAGGTGTCGGTGATCCCGGCGCGTTCGCCGATCCCGTTGCAGCTCGCCGAGTGCCACTGGACCCCGGCCTGGATCGCCGCCAGGGTATTGCCCAGGGCCAGGCCGCGGTCGTTGTGCACGTGGTACTCGAAGACCACGTCGGGGAACTCGTGACGCAGCAGCGAGAGCACGTCGAAGGTCTCGTCCGGCAGCAGGATGCCGACGCTGTCGGCGAAGCAGATGCGATCGGCGCCGGCGTCGCGCGCGGTGGCGATCATGCTGACCAGGTCGCTGACCGAGGTGCGCGCGGCGTCTTCCACCGTGGCCCGGACCCGCAGGCCGCGTTCGCGGGCGTAGCGGATCGCGTCGTGGAACAGTTCGAGCACCTCCTCGCGGTTCATGCCCTTGAACTTGGTTTCCAGCGAGATCGCGTTGATCGAGGCGAACAGCCCGACCCACTGGGCACCGGTTTCCAGCACCGCGTCGATATCCTCCCGGCGCGCCCGGGCGTGGGCCAGCACCGGCGTGGAAACCGCCGCCACCACGGCGCGTACCCGCTCGCGTTCGTCCGCGGAAATCCGCGGGTGGCCGCACTCGATCATATCCACCCCCAGCGCCGCGATTTCCCGTGCCAGCTGGACCGACTGCGCGCTGTCGAAGCTGCACTGGCGGGCCTGGCACCCCTCGCGCAGGGTGCAGTCGATGACCCGGATCATCGTCTCGCTCCCGCGTCCGAGGCCGACAGCGTCGCCAGCCGCGGCTCCCTGATGAAGTCGTGGATCTTCGGCGCATGGCCGAACTGGCGGGAGAAACGGGCGAGGAAGGTGACCATCTTCAGCGAGTAGTCGCACAGCTGCGGAAGATAGTGGTCGAGGTTGTCCTCGGTGATTGCTTCGTCCGGGAACACGCTTTTCAGGTTGGAAGCGATCCAGGTTTTCATGCTGTCCTCTCGATTCAGTTGGTGGAATTCGTCGTCCTCGACGAAGACGATCGGCATGCCGATGCGCAGCTCGCCGCTGCGGTTGTTGTGGCTGCCATGTGCGGTGCGGGCGGGCCAGACCAGGACGTCGCCGGCGTCCAGCTCGGCATCCACCAGTTGCTCGCGGGAAATGCCGTTGGCCTGGAGGTCGATGCACTTGAACATCGGGTAGGCGAGGTCGAACTCGTGGGGGAAGATCGTGCGGTCGTCGGGGTAATAGAACATCCCACCGTTGTCGTTCCGCGACGGGGTCAGGGCGACCCAGAAGGTCTGCGCGCTTTCGTAGCGCTTCTCCCATAGCGCGATGTCCTGGTGCAGCGGGATGTAGGACTCGTCGGCGTGGCGCTTGATGAACGCCGCGTGGCGCAGCAGGCGCGGCTTGCGCAGATGGTCGCGGACCAGCGCGTCGAGCCCGGAGCGGGCGAACCAGTCGTCCCAGAAGAGCGGGTCGTGGCGGTGCAGGTTGCGCACCTTCTTCGCCTCGCGGCGCTCGTCGTCGGCGATGTCGAATTCCGGTTCCAGCGCCGGGTCCGGCCGCTGCGCCGCGGCGAGGATCCAGTCCAGCGCCTGTTGGCGCAATTGCGGGGATACCACCTGCCGATAGTGTTTCATTGGACGGACTCCTTGCTGACGGTGTGGACGATGAAATCGATCACCGCCGGGTCCTGCAGGGCCAGGTGGTGCGGACGCTCGCAGGGGAAGGTGTCGAGCCGCTCGATCAGGTCGCACCAGCGTTCGGCGGCCGGGTCGCGGCCGGCGTCGTCCCGGCAGCGCACCCAGCTGGCGCGGGCGAGGCGATGGCGGGGCTGCCAGCGGCCGAACAGCTCGACATTGCGCAGCAGGACCTCTTCGCGCAGTTCGCCAAGCTCGCTCATCAGGGCGATCCATTCGCGCATCTCGGCGCTCAGCCAGCGCTGGTATTGCTCGCTCGGCGGCATTCGCCGCAGGGCCGGCCAGGGCAGGTGGCTGTCGATCATCAGCAGGCGGCTGGCCGGCAACTGGCGGGCCATCTCGTAGCCGACCAGGCCGCCGAAGGAATAGCCGATCAGCCAGTCCGGTTCTTCCGCCAGGCCGTCGAGTACCTGGCTGGCGAGGGCTTCGATGCTGGCGTAGGCATCCAGCCGGTGGTAGTCGACCAGCCGGCAGTCCGTTGCGTCGAGGCGTGCCAGCAGCCCGCGGAAGCAGCTCGGGTGGCCGATGAAGTCAGGCAGCAGGATCAGCATGGGCGTAGCGCCTCGGCCATGGCCGCCGCCAGCGCCAGGGTCCGTTCGCGGCCGAAGCGGCTGGCCAGGCTGGCGTCCCAGCCGCCGTCGTCGCGCCGGACCAGGGTCAGGGTCAGCGGCAGGCGGCTCTTCAGTGTCGGCCGGTGGATGAACCCGGCGCTGCGGAATGGCTGGTCGATGACATTGATCATCACCTGGGCGTCGGCATAGCGCAGCCCGGCCCGTTCGGCGATGGCCTCCGCCGGCAGCAGGCTGTGCTCGAAGGCCTCGAGCCTGTGTCGTTCGAAGGTGTCCTCGGCGGTCGCGGCGTCCAGCAACAGCGGCACCAGGTTCAGCCAGCAACCGGAAACCGCCGTGCCTCGGCGACTGCGCAGGCTGACCGGGGTCAGCGCCAAGACCTTGCCGGTGGCGCCCTGGCTGGCCAGGGCGAGAGCCAGGGCGCAGGCGAGCCGGGTCAGCAGGGCGGCTTCGCCGCCTCCTGGCGTGGCAGCCAAGCGGAAATCCTCGCAATGGCTGGCGCGCTCCGCCCAGGGCAGGTTCGCCAGTTCACGGAACGCCTCGCCGCGCTCGCTCCAGTAGTCTTCCAGCCTGGTCCTGCGCTCGCGCAGCTGGCGCTCCAGGCGCCATTGCTGCTGGAGGAAGCCGAACTCGGGGGCCGCCGCTTCGGTCGTGGGGTCGGCGTTGAGCACGGCCAGGCGGGCCAGCAGCACGCTGGCGAAGTCGGCGTCGGCGACCAGGTGATGCAGCCAGACGCCCCAGCGCGCACGTCCTCCGCAGCGCCCGTGGAACAGTCGCAGCAGGCCGCGCTCGAACAGGGAATGCGGGCGTTGCAGCAGCGCTGCGATGAGCGCGTTTTCGTCGGCGAAGGGGCCGACTTCCAGCGCCGGGCTCTCCTCGGGCCGCCCGTGGACGACCAGTTCGAAACCTTCCGCGCCGCTGTCCACCTGGCTGTCGAGCAACGGGAACTCTTCGCGCAGGCGCCGTCCCAGGCGCGTCAGGTCGGATGCCGGCACCTCGGCCGGAGCCAGGTAGCAGAGGCCGAAGCGGGTCAGGTCGGCGCCGAGCAGCTCGCTGAAGACCATCCCGCAGGACCAGGGCGACAGGTCGACGCGCAAGGACTGCGCGGCCTCATCCGGCATCGGTTGGTGCCGCAGGCGGTCGCGCTCGGAGGGGGACAGGCGGTGCCAATCGCCGACCACCACCAGGTGCTCGCGGAACCAGTGGTAGCGCACCTCCGCGGAGAGACCGACGTTCATGCCGCGCTCCTCGACAGCACCAGCGGCTGCTCCGGCGTCGCCGCCCGTTCCAGCAGACGCTCCGGCGCCAGGCCGTGGCTGCGCAGGAGACGGCTGAACTGGTCGAGGCGCGAGTTTGCCTGCAAGTCGGCGAGTCCCAGGTTTGCTCCCGCACCCGCCGATTGACAGAGGGCGACCAGTTGCAGGGCGAGCAACGAGTTGCCGCCGCAGAGGAAGAAATCCTGGTCGGCGGCGCCGACCTCGCAACCCAGCAATTCGCTCCACAGCTGCGCGCAGCCGCGTTGGTCGGGATCGAGCGCGCTGGCGCAGCGCTCCAGCGGTTCTTCCAGGCGGCGCAGCAGGGCGGCGCGGTCCAGCTTGCCGTGTGCCGTCAAGGGCAAGGCCTCGACCCGGACGCAGGCATGCGGGCGCTGCCAGGTGGGCAGTTGGCGGAGCAGGGCCTGCGGGCTGGCGTCGGCTTTTCCCGTCCAGGCGCAGAGCAGTTGCTTGACGCCGTTGCGCTCGCGGACCAGCAGGGCGCAGTCGAGGATGCCCGGCTGGCGGCGGAAGCGCTGTTCCAGGGCGGGGAGGTCGAGGCGATAGCCGTTCAGCTTGACCTGGCCATCGCCGCGGCCGATGAAGCGCAGCCGGCCCTGCTCGTCGTAGCGAGCGCGGTCGCCGGTACGGTAGGCACGCAGGAGGCGGCCGCGATAGGGCAACTCGACGAAGCTGGCGCGGGTGCGCGCCGCATCGTTCCGATAACCCTGCGCCAGGCCGGCGCCGAAGGCGACGATCTCCCCGGCCCGGTCGGGCTCGGCGATCTCCTGTCCTTGCTCGTCGAGCAGGAGCACCGCGGTGCCGGCGATGGCCTTGCCGATGGGGATGTCGTCTTCCTCGAGGTCGTCGTCGGTGACGACATGGCAGCAGGTGAAGGTGGTGTTCTCCGTCGGTCCGTAGCCATTCACCAGGTGCAGTCGCGGATGCCGCAGCAGCGCCCGGCGCACGTGCGGCACCGAGAGGATGTCGCCGCCGGTGAGCAACTGGCGAAGGCCGCCGAGACAGTCCGGGTCGAGGTCCACCAGGGTGTTGAACAGCGAGGCGGTGAGCCAGGCGCTGTCGGCTCCGCGCTCGCCGATCAACTGGCGCAGCACGCCCGGGTCGAGGGGGCCGAGGTCGTTCAGCACGCAGCAGCCGCCGTTGAGCAGCGCACCCCAGATCTCCAGGGTCGCCGCATCGAAGGACAGCGGCGAGTTCACCAGGAAGCGCATCTGCGGAGCGAACGCGAGGAACGACTGGCCCAGGCACAGGCGGGTAATGCCGGCGTGGGTGCAGGCGATGGCTTTCGGGCGGCCGGTGGTGCCCGAGGAGAAGTTGATGTAGGCGATCTGGTCCGCCGCGAAGCATGGCCGGGCGACCGAGGCTGGAGCGGCAGGCAGGTGCCTGACCGGGACGCAGGGAAGACCGTTGGCCGGCGTCGGCGTGGTCGAGCAGTCGAGGATCAGGCGGCAGTCGACCTGCCGGCACAACTCTGCATTCCAGGCCGCCGGTTGTTTCAGGTCTATATATAAGTAGTGATGGCCGGATAACAGTATGGCGAGCAGGCAGGTAATGCTTTCCCGAGAATATTCGCCGTACACTCCAAGACAAACTCCCGGCTGCGGATAATGCTCGAGAAGATAGTCTGAAAGTTGTTCGGCGCTATCCAGGAGTTGCCGATAGTCGACACTTCCGAAACGGTCCCTGATGGCTTCGCGATGGGGATGAAGCGCTGCCATTTCGCTGAAGCGGGCCACCACCGTCGGGTGCGCGTACAGGTCGAGCAGGGAGTTCTGGGACATTCTGGCAATCGCCTTTTTTCGAAAAAATGAGTCCATCTGCCGGCTTCTTCGGCTAAATGAAGGATTTTTGGTTTTTCGCGAAGACGGCGACCGAGTCTTCCCGGGCTCTGCCAGTCGTCCGCCGCCCACCGGCTCGCTCACGCGAGCGGCAAGCGTCGAGGCGCCTTGCCCGGAAAAACCGTTATGGAAATACGGAGTGCCGTCGACTCAAGGGCAGTCAACTGCTGCCATGCAGTCTTATCGTCAGGAAAGAGAGAAAAGCGATGAGAATGGATTCACGGTCACGCATTGCACTTCCACCTTGCGTTGGTTTTCCGAAGTGTTTCGCTGTGTGTGTTTTTATATGTTTCGTGGGTATTTAAAATAAGATACAAATTTCCCCTCACAACTATGAGAATTGGTAGTTGGCGAAAGGGCGCCATGAGGGGCGTCGAAGCGCGCCGGCTGATGGCTTTTTGCCGAGGCAGGCGGCCGCGGCTACGCCTGCCGGGGGTAGCACGGACAGGTGGTTTCGGGGGGCCTGGCCGCTGCGGCGAGGCGCGGAGGTCCGGCTGGCGCGGCGATCATCACAGAAGATTCTGCGGCGTCATTCATCGTTTGAATGGTTGCTGCCGCAAGCGCGCCCGGCGCCGTCGATGCTGGTCGGCGGTGTCGGGCGCTCGCTGGCGTTGCGTTGGCCAGCCGTCCCGGCCGGGTGCGTAGGCACCGGCCGGAGGTTTTCAGGAGGCGGGCAGCGGCGCCCCCTTGGGCCATAGCAGCCAGAGCCGGCCCGGCTGCTTCATGTGTCCGGCGAGTTCGCCGGCGGCGTCGCCGGTGCCCCAGAACAGATCGGCGCGGACCTCGCCGACGATGGCCCCGCCGGTATCCTGGGCCGCCACCGGACGGACCACCGCGCTGCCGTCGTCAGGGCGGGTGGTGGACAGCCACATCAGGCTGCCCAGCGGAATCACCTTGCGGTCGATGGCCACGCTGTAGCCGTCGGTCAGCGGTACGTTCAGCGAGCCGCGCGGACCTTCGTCGCTGTCCGGGCGCAGGCTGAAGAACACGAAGCTGGGATTGCTCGCCAGCAGTTCGGAGACCCGCTGCGGATTGGCCTCGGCCCAGTCGCGGATGCGCTTCATGCTGATCTCTTCCTTCGGCACCAGGCCCTGCTCGACCAGCCAGCGGCCGACCGGCTTGTACGGGTGGCCATTCTGGTCGCCGTAGCCGATGCGCAGTTGCCGGCCGTCTTCCAGCTGGATGCGCCCGGAACCCTGGATCTGCAGGAACTGCAGGTCCATCGGGTCGCCCAGCCAGGCGAGCACCGGCGCGCTGGAGCCGTTGTCGCGGATCGTCGCGGCGTCGTCGTAGGGTTTCAGCACCCGGCCTTCCAGGCGTCCGCGCAGGCGCTTGCCCTTGAGTTCCGGGTAGACGCTTTCCAGCGCGACCACCACCAGGTCGTCCGGTACGCCGTAGACCGGCACCGGGGTTTTTTCGCCCTGGCTCAGGCTGCCGTGGTAGACCGGTTCGTAGTAGCCGGTGATCAGGCCCTGGTCGCCGTTGCTGGAGGAACGCAGGCTATAGACCTGCATCCGCTCCTGGAGGAACGCGCGCACCGCCGTCGGATCGGCGGCGACCGTCGTGGCGCTCGCACAGGGCTCGCCCCATACCGGGTCCTTGGCCAGCCGCGCGCAGGCCGAGCGCCAGGCATTGAAGCCGGCGAGCAGGTCGGCGTCGCTGGTGGCCGGCAGGGCGTCCCAGGGCACGCTGTTGTAGGTGGTGACTTCGGCGGGTTTGGGCGGGGGCTCTTTCTTGCCGTCGTCGCATGCCGTCAGCAGGGCGGCGAAAGGGAGCGCGCAGAGCAGCAGGCGGCGCCAGGGATGGAACGGAAACTTCACGCCAAGGACTTCCTGGTGGTGGATCGAAGCCCGCTAGCTTGGGCAAAGCGCGACGGTGCGTCAAACCGCGGCGACGACCGAAGCGTATCGCCGCGTTACACCGAGGCGGCGATGAGTTCGCGCAGCCAGCGATGGGCCGGATCGCGGTGCGAGCGCTCGTGCCAGAGCATGGCCAGGTCGTAGCCGGACACCTCCAGGGGCGCCTCGACCACTCGCAACCTGTCGCGCTCGCGTACCAGTCGCGACGGCAGCAGCGCCACCAGGTCGGTGCTTTCCAGCACCGCGCGGAGGAACAGGAAGTGCGGCACCGACAACGCCACCCGGCGTTCCGCGCCGAGTTCGGCGAGCGCCTGGTCGGTGGGACCTAGGAAGCCGCCGCCGTCGGGCGAGACGATCGCCTGCTCGAGGCGGCAGAACTGCTTCAGCGTCGGTCGCCGACGCAGCCCCGGATGCCCGGCGCGCCCGGCCAGCACATAGCGCTCGCTGAACAGCCGGCGACAGCGCAGTCCCGGCGGCGCTTCTTCGAGGGTGTGGAAGGCCAGGTCGATCTCGCCGCGTTCCGCCTGCCTGACGATTCGCGTCGGCGCCAGCTCCAGCACCGCCAGGCGGCTGCCCGGCGCCTGGCGGCGAAGACTGGCGAGGATCGGCAGGAGGATCGCCGACTCGGCGTAGTCGGTGGCGGCGACGCGCCAGGTATGCCGTGACTGCGTCGGATCGAACGGCGCGGCCGGCGCCACCGCCTGCTCCAGGGCTTCCAGGGCCAGGCGTAACGGCTCGCGCAGCTCCTCCGCCCGCGCCGTCGGGCGCATCCCGCGCGGGCCGGGAAGCAGCAAGGGATCGTCGAAGATCGCCCGCAGCTTGGCCAGGTGCACGCTCACCGAGGGTTGGGAAAAATTCAGGCGTTCCGCCGCGCGCGTCACATTGTGTTCGGTGAGCAGCACGTCGAGGGTCACCAGCAGGTTCAGGTCCAGTCTCCGGAGATTAATCATCCATATACCTGGAATTTCGGATATTCATTTCAACTATATCCGGCGATGGCCGATCCTGCGCCCACCTTTTGCCGGAGACCCGCCATGAACGTACTCATCGTCTATGCCCATCCCGAGCCGCGCTCCCTCAACGGTGCGCTCAAGGACTTCGCGGTCGCCCGCTTCGAGGCGGCCGGCCATGCGGTGCAGGTTTCGGACCTCTACGCGATGGGCTGGAAGGCCGTGCTCGATGCCGGCGACAGCCTCGAGCGCGAGGCCAGCGAACGCTTCGATCCTTCCGCAACTTCCCTGCGCGCCTTCGAGAACGGTTGGCAGAGCGTCGACATCGCCGGTGAGCAGGACAAGCTGCGCTGGGCCGATACGCTGATCCTGCAATTCCCGCTCTGGTGGTTCAGCATGCCGGCGATCCTCAAGGGTTGGATCGATCGCGTCTATGCCTGCGGCTTCGCCTACGGGGTCGGCGAACATTCCGACAGCCACTGGGGCGACCGCTACGGCGAGGGCCGGATGCAGGGCAAGCGGGCGATGCTGGTAGTCACCGCCGGCGGCTGGGAGTCGCACTACGCCGCGCGCGGTATCAACGGACCGATGGACGACCTGCTGTTCCCCATCCATCACGGCATCCTGCATTACCCCGGCTTCGAGGTATTGCCGCCGTTCGTCGTCTATCGCAGCGGCCGGATCGACGCGGAGCGTTTCGCCGCGCTGAGCGAGCAGTTGGGCCGGCGCCTCGATGACCTGCAGCGCACTGCGCCGATCCCGTTCCGCCGGCAGAACGGCGGCGACTACCTGATCCCGGCGCTGACCCTGCGCGACGAACTTGCCCCGCAGCGGGCCGGTTTCGCCATGCACCTGGCCGAATGACCTGGGGTCAGGCCTCCAGCGGCTGCGCCTGGGCGGCCCCCTGCGCGCCGCGTGCGGCGAAGAGCTGGCTGCCGATGTGCAGGGCCTGGTCCAGATGCCGGATCGGATCGGCGGTCTCCGATTCCAGCAACAGTTCGGAACGGACCACCCGTGCGCCGCAGTAATCGAAGATGCCATGGTCGATCTGGGTGCGCATCGCCCCGGCGTAGCCGTGCCGCTCGAAGGTGCCGGCATCGGCGCCGCCGACACCGACCAGCACCACGCGCAGGCGCTGCAGCTTTTTCCGCAGGTCGCCGCCGATGCTGTAGTCGAAGGCCCAGCCATTGGAGAACACGCGATCGATCCAGCCCTTGAGCAGGGCCGGCATCGACCACCAGTAGATCGGGTAGACCAGCACCAGGGTATCGGCGCGATCGATGCGCGCCTGCTCGGCGAGGACGTCGGCGGGAGGCGACGCCTGGCCGCGATGCACGGCGTGGTCGGCCAGGCCGAAGCGCGGCTCGAAGCCTTCCGCCGCCAGGTCGGCGGTTTCCGCGGAATGACCGGCGCGGACCACGCCTTCGGCGATGCGCGCGGCGAGGGCATGTGTGAGAGAGCGAGGATGGTGATGGGCGACGACGATCAGGGCATGCATGGGCGAATTCCTCCGGGAATTGCGGGAAGGGGGGCAAGTCGATAGTCTGGGTAAAACCTACTTTCCGTAGGTTACCTTTAGTAAGTTACTTTTAGTAGGTTATCTATGTCAACGCACTCCCCAGACGACCCGTCGCCACGCCGCCGCCTGTCCCGCGACGAGCGCCAGCGCCAGTTGCTCGAGGTGGCCTGGCGGCTGGTCCGCGAAGAAGGTACCGAGGCGCTGACCCTCGGACGCCTGGCCGAGCAGGCCGGGGTGACCAAGCCGGTGGTCTATGACCACTTCGGCACCCGCGCCGGCCTGCTGGCGGCGCTCTACCAGGATTACGACCTGCGCCAGACGGCGCTGATGGAGGCTGCCCTGGAAGCGAGCGAGGCGACCCTGGAGGGGCGCGCCGACGTCATCGCCCGCGCCTATGTCGACTGCGTGATGCAACAAGGCCGGGAGATTCCCGGGGTGGTCGCGGCCCTCGCCAGCTCGCCGGAGCTGGAGCGGATCAAGCGCGACTACGAGGTTCTCTTCATGGACAAGTGCCGCGCCGTGCTGGAGCCCTTCGCCGGCGGCGGACGGCTGACCGTCGCCGCTCTGCGCGCAATGATCGGCGCCGCCGAAGCGCTGTCGCACGCGGCCGCCACCGAAGAGATCGCCCCGGAAGAGGCGCGGCGGGAACTGTACGAGGCGATCGTGGCGATGGTCGCGCGGAGTCGTCGGTGAAGGAACCGCGTGCCCTGGAGGAATATCGCCGGGCGATAGTGGCGGCCTGTCCGGAGCTGGCGGACGCCACTTTCGCCATCCTGGCCTCGGGCTGGCATTCCACGGCGGTGGAGGTCGGAGGGCGCTGGGTGTTCAAGTTTCCGCGCGGCGCGGAGGCCGAGGCGGCGCTGCTGCGCGAGGCCGCCGTGCTACGCCTGGTGCGTCCGGCGGTGAGCCTGCCGGTGCCGGCGCCGCAGGTGTTTGCGGGACCGCCGCTGTTTTCCCGCCACGAGAAACTGCCTGGCGGTTACCTCCTGGGCGAGGACTACCGGCGCCTGGACGAACCCGCACGGCAGGCGGTCGGCGATGCGTTGGGGCGCTTCTACGCCGAGCTGCATCGACTGCCACCGGCGCGCATGCGGGCGGTTGGAGCCTTGCCGGTGCGTCCCTGGGAGTCGCCTGCGGCGATGCGCAGGCGCGCCTTGCCGCTGCTGCCTGCGGCCTGGCGCGAACGCGCGGAACGCTTGGTGCGGGAATATGCCAAGCTGCCTGCCGATCCGCTGGGTTCGATCTTCGGCTTCTTCGACGGCCATGGCTGGAACATGGCATTCGATAGCGAGGCCGGGCGGCTGAACGGTGTGTACGACTTCGCCGACGCGGGCATCGGTCCGCTGCACCAGGAATTCATCTATTCCGCGTTCATCGATGCCGACCTCACCGAGCGCATCGTCGCCGCCTACGAGCGCTTCAGCGGTCGGCGCCTGGAGCGTCGGCGGATCGCCTTGCTGACGGCGGCGCATCGGTTGTCGGAGCTGGCCGAGCTGGCCGACGAGCCGCGCCATCTGCCGGACATGCTCGCCGGCGCCCTCGACGGCCTGGCCCTGGTGGAGGCGCAGGGCCTGGCCTGATGAGGGGACGCGCGGTTGTGCTGGGCAGGACGGATATGACCGCGTGCGGACATCCGCCGCGAAGTACCGCTACCGCTCAGAGATAGGCTTGCGCGCGGCGCCGCGAGCGCGGCATGCGGTTCTTCCCGGACAATTCGTTGAGACGCGCCTGCCAGGCCTTGCGGGCGGCATCGCGGTCCTGGCGCTGCGCGGCGGCGAGCCTGGCCTCGGCTTTCGGCCGCGGCGCGGCCTTGTCGATCACTGGCGCAGCGGCGGTGGGGGTGACAGGGGCACTGGCCGGAGCGGCGTTTTCCTGGGCCTGGGCGAAGGCGTTGGTGCGCCGGCAGGTCTTGCAACTGACCTGGCCGACGTCGCTCGAGCCGTTCACGTTGCTGTCGCCGCGTCCGCAGGCTGCCTGGCCGGATTCGCTCAAGAAGTGCGTAACCATCTGATCCTCCTGGAGAAAAAAGGGCGGCATTATTCCCAGAAGTGCCTTCGAGTGCCAGCCTCGGGGGAGAACAGCTGACGAACTGCAAGACCTTTCCGTCGACCTCCGTTCAGTCGGCTGGCCGCCGCATGCTGTCGCGCACGTAGCGGGCCGGGGGGCTGCCGAGCGCCTTGCGGAACATGCCGATGAACGAGCTGACCGACTCGTAGCCGAGGATCTCGGCGGTGCGTTGCACCGAAACGCCGGCGGACAGTTGCTGCAGGGCGATGATGATCTGCAATTGCTGGCGCCACTGGCCGAAGGTCATGCCGGTCTCCCGGCGCACCATCCGCGCCAGGGACCGCTCGCTCATCGCCACTCGCCTGGCCCATTCGGCCATGCTGGCGCGGTCGCCGGGGGCGCGGGTCAGTTCGTCGGCGATGCGGCGCAGGCCGCGGTTGTCCGGCAGCGGCAGGTAGAGCTGTTCGGTCGGCGCCTGTTCCAGGAGTTCCAGCAGCACCCCGGCGAGACGTGCGAGCGGGCCGTCGTGCGGATAGTCCTGCAGTTGCGCGCTCAGGTGCAGGATCAGTTCGAGGACCAGCGGCGACAGGGCCAGGGTGCAGCAGTCGCTCGGCAGGCGTGCCGCCCCGGGCTCGACGAAGAGGAAGCAGACCTTGCCGTTGGCGGTGACCCGGTTGCTATGGGCGATGCCGCCGGGAATCCACACACCGAACCCGGCCGGCACCATCCACAGGCCATCGGGCACCGTGCAGGTGATGCCGCCGCGGCAGGCCACCACCAGCTGGCCCTTGCGATGCCGGTGCACCGGCACTTCGGTGTCGTTGTGCCGGGCCTCCAGCTGCAGGGCCAGGGCCGGCTGGCCGAGCGCGTCGGGATCGAAGCGTTGGGCGAGGTAGGTCTGCGGTTCACGGCTCACGGCAGGTCCTGTGGTTGTCCGAATTCGATTATTTTCTGGCTGAGTAGTCGATATTTGCAAATCGCTACGACCCGTAGCCTGTGCTCGTCAACCCGACAGGAGCGGCCGACCGCTCCGCGCCCTCGATACCCTGGTGCCCTGCATGCTGAGCGAAGTCTCCGTTTCCGGCCTCTACGTGCCGCCATTGTTCCTCTACCTGTGCCTGGCGATGCCGCTCTACCTGCTGCTGGAGCGCCTCGCCTGGCGCTGGCTGGAATGCGCCTGGCATCCCGGCCTGCTGCGTTTCTTCCTGTCGTTCATCGTGCTGTCCGTGCTGGTGCTGAAGTTCTGAGCCGAGGTCCCCATGTCCATCGTTCGTCTTTCCAAGGTGGCTGCGACCTTCGCCTGCGGCCTGCTCGCCCTGTGCCTGGCGTTGCAGTTGTGGCAAGCCTACGTGCTGGCGCCCTGGACCCGCGACGGGCGGGTCAGCGCGCAGGTGATCCGCATCGCGCCGGAAGTCTCCGGCAGCGTCGAGGCGGTGTTCGTCGCAGATAACCAGCGGGTGGCCCGCGGCGATCCGCTGTACCGCATCGATCCGCGCAGCTATCGCCTGGCCGTGCGCCAGCGCGAGGCGGAGCTGGAGCAGGCGCGGGAAACCCTGCGCCAACGTGACGAGCAATGGCGCCGACGCATGCAGTTGGCCGGCGCGGTTTCGCGCGAGGAGGTCGCCAACGCCGGTCGCGCCCTGCGTATCGCCCGCGCCCGCGCCGAGGCCGCCGGGGCGGCGCTCGACCAGGCGCGGCTGGACCTGCGGCGCAGCGAGTTGCGCTCGCCGGTGGACGGCTATGTGACGCAGTTGCGCGTGCAGCCCGGCGATTACGCGGCGGCGGGCCGGACCAACATCTTCATCGTCGATCGGCGAAGCTTCTGGGTCACCGGCTATTTCGAGGAAACCAAGCTGCGCAATGTACAGGTCGGCGCGCCGGCGACGATCAAGCTGATGGGGTTCGATCCGCTGCTCGACGGCCATGTCGCGAGCATCGGTCGCGGTGTCGCCGACCTCAACGAAAGCCGTGCCGACAGCGGCCTGCCGCAGGTCAGCCCGAACTTCAGCTGGATACGCCTGGCGCAGCGCGTGCCGGTGCGCATCGAACTCGACCGGGTACCGGCGGGCGTGGTGCTTGCCGCCGGCATGACCGGCAGTGTCGAGGTGCTGCAGGCGGGGACCGCGCGGCACTGGCGGCTGACCCGCTGGTTGCAGGAGTACCTTTGATGGCGGCGTCGGCGTCCGGCGGGCGCGATTGGTACGCGGCGTTGCCGTTGCCCTGGCGGACCGACAGCCTGGACTACGTGCTGCGCAGCATCGGCGCTGCCGCTCTGGCGCTCGGCCTGGGGCTCTACCTGCAATTGGATTCGCCGTTTTCCGCGGCGTCCACTGTGCTGTTGCTGATCAATCCGGTGCAGGGAGCGGTGGTCGGCAAGGGCTGGTGGCGCGCCGTGGGTACCCTGGTCGGCACGCTCGCTGCCTTCGTCCTGACCGCGCTGTTCGCCCAGAAGATGCTGCTGTTCGTCGTCGCCCTGGGTTTCTGGCTGGGTCTCTGCGTCGGCGTCATGAGCCTGGTCCGGCACTTCTACGCCACCGCCGCGGTGGTCGCCGGCTACACCGTGTGCCTGGCGCTGGGATCGGCCATGGTCGAGCCCGAGGCGGCCTTCGAGCACATCGTCACCCGCGCCTCGGCGGTAATCGTCGGGGTCTGCTGCCTGAGCCTGGTGACCGTGCTCTTCAGCCGCAGGACCGTGTCCGGGCGGGTGCGCCAGCGTCTCGTCTCGCTCTGCGCGGCGACGCTGGCGCTGGTCGCTGCGCGGCATGCCGGTGCGGCTGACGGGGAACTGGAGCGCCGTCGCCGGACGCTGGCCGGCGAGGTCTACGCGGTAGACGACCTGCTGGGTGTCGGTCGCGCCGAGTCGCGGGCGCTGAGCGCTGCGCTCCCGGCGATCCGCGGTGGCCTGGCGGCGCTGTTTTCCACGCTGATGGAGTTCCGCTTCGCCGGCGAGACGCATTGGGCCCGGCGCTTGGCGGAGCGTGGACTGGCGCTGCCGATGGCCGACGACCTGCGCCTGCTGGGCGGCCAACTGGAGCGCGGCGAGCTCGACTTCGCCGGCGCCGCGCGACGGCTCGCGAGCTTGCGCGGTCGCCTGGCGGCGATTCGGCGCGGACTTCCGACAGACCAAGCGGATGCCTGTCGCGAAGGGCTGTTCATGGAGCGTCTCGACGAGCAACTGGATGACCTGCAGGCCGCCCTGCGGGGGTTCGCCCGGCTCGACGGCCGGGCCCGCGCCGACGTCCGCCCAGCGGCCTTCCATCGACATTACCGCGAGGCCTTGCGCAACGGCGCGCGAGCCTGGCTGGCGATGCTGGTCGGCGGCGCCCTGTGGTTCCTCAGCGGGTGGGACCAGGGGCCGACCCTGCTGGCGGTGCTCGGCCCCTACTGCACGCTGCTGGCAGCCTCGCCCTTTCCCGCCGAGGGCACGCGCAATTTCATTCGCGGCACGCTCTACGCGATACCTGCCGCATTGCTCTGCAAATTCCTTCTGCTACCGCTGATCAACGGTTTTCCATTGCTGCTGCTGTGCCTCGCCTTCTTCTGGTCGTTCGGTATCCAGGCCACCACAGTGCCCAGGCGGGCGTTGCAGGGAATCGCCTACCTGATCGCCTTCAACACCCTGGTCGCCACCGGCAATCTCGCCCGCTTCGATTTCGGCGACTTCGCCAACCAGTCCTGCGCCTGGGTGCTGGCGCTCTGCATCAGCCTGCTGGTCTACCGCCTGCTGCCGAAGGACCTGGAACGGCATTCGGCGTCGCTGCTCGACCATCTGCGCCGCGAGACCCTCGCCTTGCTGCGTCGTCGCGCCGGTTTCGACGCGCATGCCTGGCAGGCCCGCCAGCAGCATCGCATCGCCCAGTTGGGCGCGCTGCATGGCATGGAACATCCGCGCAGCGCGCTGGCCCTGCGCCTGGGCTTCGTATCCCTGCAACTCGGCCGCGAGTCGCGGCGCCTGTGGCGCGCCCTGGCCGGGCTCGACCCGGCCGCCGCGGAGGCGCGGTGGATCGAGCGCGCACTGCGAGCCATCGCCGTCCGCCATCGCGATCCGCCGCTCGCCGCGCGGCACGCACGCCGTGCCGGCGCCCGCCTGGCGGCCGCCGGCGAGTGGCGCCTGGCCGCGATCCTCACCGACCTCGCCTGGTTGCTTCGGGCCTATTCGCAAAGCGTCTCGTCCGACGGGGCGCAGCATGGAGAAAAGACCTCATGAAAACCTCGTTCTTGCTGGCCTTGCTGCTGTCCTGCTGGTCCCAGGTCCAGGCGGCGGACGACGACGGGAAAGAGTTGCCGCCGATCGAGCGCTACGACTACGGCATGCCGCTGGACATCGAGCGGGTGCTTTCCGTCACGCCGGTGCCGGCCACCTGTGGCGTGGTGCCGCTGGTGATGCTCTACCGCGACAGCGCCGGACGCCTACATCGCTTGCAGTACCGAGGCCTTGGCGCGGGCTGTTCGCGGCACTGAGAAGCGGGCGCAGGCGCTGTCTCAGCGCGCCGCGCCTTCGATGATCGCCAGGACGTCGCCGATGGCGTGCTCCAGGTAGTCGCCCGCCTTGTACGCCGCAAGCGCCTGCGGACCGCCGTCGAGCACCGCCTGCGGCCGTTCGACGAAGCGTCCGAGCAGGTTGAACTCCTCGTCCAGCACCAGTACCAGCGGAATCGGGATTCGCTCCAGCGCCAGGCGCTGGCGCAGGTCGTCCTCGGCGCGGCCCTTGGAAATGATCGCCAGCTCGATGTTCGGTTGCAGGCGCTGCGCGAAGTCCAGCGCGGCCAGGTTGATCTGGCAGTCCGGGCACCACATTTCCCCGGCGACCAGCAGGCGATAGCGCCGTTCGATGCGTTGCAGGCGTTCCGTCAGCGCGCTCGGCAGCCCGTTGCTTTCCAGCTTCTGCCGGAACCGCGCGACCGCGCCCTGTTCCGTGGCCAGGCCATGGCCGACGAAGGCGGCGAAGTCTTCTCCGATATCGAACAGTTCCGCGTAAGAGGCCATGCTGGTTTCGCTCCTGTACTTGGGGAGGGATGGCGCGGCGGATACGCCAGGCAGTCGCGCCACGCCGGGGCGGCCAGGGTAGCGCGCTCGCCGCGTCGCGGCGAGCGCCGGCGTGCTTCGCCGGGACTGGTCGTTAGCATGGCGCGGCTGGTAAAAAGACAGCGCCCCCACTGCCCGCCAAGGCCCGCCCGATGCTGATCGACCTGCCTTCCACCCGTCCGGTCTTCGCCTATGCCCAGGATTATCTCCACGGCGAGCGCGTCGAGCTGCACCGGCATTCGCGCGCGCAATTGATCCATGCGCTCAGCGGGGTGGTCACGGTCGGCACCGCCGAGGGCACCTGGGTGGTGCCGCCGGGACGCGGTGTCTGGTTGCCGGCCGGTATCGAGCATGCCCTGCGTTTCGCCGGCCAGGTGCGCATGCGCACCTTGTTCATCGCCCCGCAGGCGCGCCACGACCTACCGCGGGACTGCCGGGTGGTGGACGTGCCGCCGTTGCTGCGGCAATTGATCGTCGCGGCGATGCGGATCGCCCCGGACTACCCGCCGGGTGGCCGCGACGAGCGGGTGATGGAGCTGATCCTCGATGAACTGCGGGTGCTGCCGATCCTCGCCCTGCACGTGCCACAGCCGGTCGATCCGCGACTGGCGGCGCTGTGCCGCAGCCTGCGCGCCGACCCGGCCGCCGACTGGAGCCTGGGCGATGCCGCGCGTCGCCTGGGCGTCAGCCCGCGGACCCTGACCCGCGCCTTCCAGCGCGAAACCGGTCTCAGCTTCGTCCAGTGGCTGCGGCGCACGCGCCTGCTCGCCAGCCTCGATGCGCTGGCGGCAGGGCACTCGATCCTCGAGGTCGCACTGGACCTCGGCTACGACAGCCAGAGCGCCTTCAGCGCCATGTTTCGCCGGACCCTGGGCGTTTCGCCGAGCCTCTATTTCGGCCGCGGCGCCGCCTACGGGGTGGCCGAGGGCGACTGAGTTCAGTCCTTCTGGCGCAGCATCAGCGAGGCCAGGGCGCAGGCCAGGAGCGCCACGCAGGAAAGGTAGAAGGCGTCGGAGTAGGCCATCAGGTAGGCCTGCTGGCGCACCCCGTGGTCGAGCAGGGCCAGCGCCTGCTGCTGCTCCGGCAGTTGTATCCGCACCTGGCCACCGCCCAGGCGCTGCTGCAGGGCGCCGTCGAAGATCGTCAGGGTCTCGCCGATCCGCTCGGAGTGGAAGCGCTCGCGCAGCGAGACCAGTTGCGTCAGCAGCGCGGTGCCGATCGCGCCGCCGAGGTTGCGCAGCATCGAGATCAGCGCCGAGGCCGAGCCGGCCTGGGCCTTGTCCAGGCCCTTCACCGCCAGTACCGAGAGCGCGACCATGATCAGCGGCTGGCCGATGCCGCGCACGACGATGGAGGGGATGATCACGTTGCGTCCCGCGTCGGCGTTCAGGTGCGCGCCCATCCAGCAGCCCAGGGCCATGATCGCGAAGCCGCCGGCCACCAGCAGCTTGGGGTTCAGCCAGCGCATCAGGCGCGGCAGCAGCGGCGCCAGGAGCAGTTGCACGAGGCCGTAGAGGATCAGGCTGTCGCCGATCTGCCGGGCGTTGAAACCCTGCAACTGGGACAGGTAGTTGGGCACCAGGAACACCAGGCCGAAGGTCGCCGCGCCGAACACCGCCATCGCCAGGCTGGACACGCCGAAGTTGTAGCTGCCCAGCAGGCGCAGGTTGATGAACGGCCGCGCGCCCCACAGTTGGCGCTGTACGAAGAGCAGCAGGGCGAGCACGGCGAGGACGGCGAAGGTGCGGATGAAGCCGGACTCGAACCAGTCGCGGCGGCCACCTTCCTCCAGCACTATCTGCAGCGCGCCGAGGCCGGCGACCATCGCGCCGATGCCGAGCCAGTCGGCCTGGCGCAGGCGTTCGCGGTCGCCGTCGCGGGGGCGGATCGACCAGGCCACCGCGGCCAGCAGGGCGATCCCCGGCAACAGTTGCAGGAGAAAGATCCAGCGCCAGGAATAGGCATCCGCCAGCCAGCCGCCGATCGACGGGCCGGCGGCCTGGGCCACGCTGTTGGAAAGGCTGAACAGCGCCATGCCGAGGGGTATCCGGCTGGACGGCAGCTCGGTGAGGATCAGTTGCATCGACAGCGGGATCAGCACCGCCCCCGAAGCCCCCTGGATCACCCGGATCAGGATCAGCGTCGACAGGTTCGGCGCCAGCGCGCAGCTCAGCGAACTGAGCAGGAACACCAGCGAGCCGAGGAGCATCACCCGGCGCAAGGAGAACACTTCCACCAGCCAGGCGGTAAGCGGGATCATGCTGATTTCCGCGACCAGATAGGCGGTGGAGATCCACGAGCCCTCCTCGAAGGTGGCTCCCAGCGCGCCTTCTATCTCCGGCAGCGCCGCGCTGGTGACGTGCACGTTCATGCCGGCCATGAAGCAGCCGAACAGGCCGCCGGTGACGGCGACCCAGGCACGCAGCGATACCTTGTCGTCAGCGCTCATCGGCGGAGGCTCCGTCCGGTTCGCGAGTGTCCACGGTGGCGATCACCGACATCCCCGGAAGCAGCCGGCCCCGCTCGGCGGCGTCGGCGTCCAGGCGGATACGCACCGGGAAGCGCTGGACGATCTTGGTGAAGTTGCCGGTGGCGTTGTCCGGCGGCAGCAGCGCGAATACCGCGCCGGAGGCCGGCGCCACGCTGTCGACGCGGCCGCGCCAGCGGCGGCCGAACGTGTCCACCTCCAGCTCTACCGGTTGCCCGGGACGGATGCGTTCGAGCTGGGTCTCCTTGTAGTTGGCCACCACGTAGGCCTGCTCCAGCGGCACCACCGCCAGCAGCGGCAGCCCCGGCGTGACGTACTGGCGCAGGCGCACCTTGCGCTGGCCGACGCGGCCGGCGAATGGGGCGCGGATTTCGGTATCGTCCAGGGCGTGGCGCGCCAGTTCGCGCGCCGCCGCGGCTTCCTGCAGCTCCGCCTGGCGCTGGGCGAGCGCCGCCTCCGCCTCGCGTCGCCGGCTCTTCAGTACGTCCTTGGCGGCGCGCTGGCGGCCTTCCTCGGCGCTTGCCCGCCGCGCCGCCGCCCGCGCTCGCTGGTGCGCCGCGTCGGCGTTCTCCAGGCGCTGGCGACTGGTGGCATGCTCGTCGGCCAATTGCCGGTAGCGTCGCCAGTCGGTCTCGGCGCGGCGCCATTCGGCTCGCGCCGCTTCGCCATCGGCGCGGGCGCGGCTGATCGTCTGCACCTGCTCCAGCAGTTGCCGATCGAGGGTCTCCAGCTTCGCGCGCTGGGCTTCCAGCGCCGCCTGCGCCGCCGCTTCGCGGGCCTCGGCGGCGCGCAGGCGCTGGCGGAAGTCGCGCGGGTCCAGGCGCAGCAGCAGGTCGCCGGCCTGGACGTCGGCGTCGTCGGCCACCAGCACCTCGGCGACGTAGCCGGAGACCTGCGCGCTGACCGCCACCCAGTCGGCGCGTACATAGGCATCGTCGGTGCCCTCCAGGAAGCGTCCGCTGCTCCACCACCAGGCCAGCAGGGCGGCGAGCGCGATGGCGCCGGCGAGGCCGCCCAGCAGCCAGGTTCGGCGCCGGCGCGTGGCTGCTGGCATGGTTTCGCCAGTGGTGTGTTCGATGGGTTCCCTGATTGCCTGGTTCATTGTCCGTTATCCTGGTGGGAGGGGCTGGGAGCGGCTTGCCAGCCGCCGCCGAGAGCCCGGAACAGTTCGACCTGGCGCTCGGCGACGCGCATCTCGGCGTCGACCAGGCGCGCCCGGTCGGCGACCAGGCTGCGTTGGCTGTCGAGCAGCTCGAGGGCATCGAGGGCGCCGGCGCGATAGTTGCTGCGCGCCAACCGGTAGGCGTGGCGCTGCTCGTCGAGGGCACGCTGGAGGTCGGCACGCCGCTGGCGCTCGCCGGCATACAGCGCCAGGGCACGCTCGACCTCGCGCAGGGCGCCGAGCACCGCTCCGTCGAAGCGCGCCAGGGCGGCGTCGCGCTCTGCCGCTGCGCTGTCCAGGCGGCCTCGCGCGCTTTCCCGGTTGGGGAAGCGCCAGCTCAGCAGCGGGCCGGCCGCGTAGGCCAGCGCGCCGCTGCCGCCGAGGCCGGCGAGGGTCACTGCGGAGGTCTCGGCGCCGACGGCGAAGCTGATGCGCGGGTACAGCTCGGCTTCGGCCAGCGCGCGCCGGGCGTCGGCGGCGGCGAGCCGGCGCTCGGCCGCGCGGACGTCCGGGCGGCGCGCCAGCAGGCTCCAGCCGTCGCCGGTGGGCAGGGCACGGCGCAGTTGCGGTATGCCGGCGCAGGTCGCGGCAGGAGCGTCCAACTGGCGCGGCGAGCGCCCGCTGAGCAGCGCCAGTTCGTAGAGTGCCGCGCGCCGCCGCGCCTCGAGCATCGGCAGCGCGGCGCGGGTCCGCTCGCGCAAGGCCAGCAGCCGGCGTCGCTGCAGCTCGCTGGAAAGGCCGGCGGCGAGCTGGCGTTCGCTCAGCGCCAGGCTCGCGTCGAGCAGGCCGACCGATCGGCGTTGTACCTCTGCCCGTCGCGCCAGGGCGCAGGCGCGGACGTAGGCGAGGGTGGTCTGGCTGGCCACGCTGACCCTGAGCAGGTCGCGCGCCGCTTGCGCCGCTTCGGCATCCGCCTTCGCCGCGGCGATGCGGGCGCGGACTTCGCCCCACAGGTCCAACTGGTAGGACAGGTCGAGGCGGGCGGTGTGTTTCCACTGGCTGCGTACGTCCTCGTCGGTGGCTTCGGCGAGGGTCTGGTCGTCGCCGTCGCGCCCATACTGGTAGCCATAGCCGACCTCGGTCCGTGGCCAGCGTTCGCCCTGTGCGCCGCGCAGATGGCCGAGGAGCGCGCGGGCATGGGCATCGGCCGCCGCCAGGTCGCGGTTGTGGCGCAGCGCGGCGGCCACCAGGCGGTTCAGCCCAGGGTCCTGATAGAGCGTCCACCACTGGGCGGGCGGCGCGTCGCCGCGGGTTCCCGCCACCCTCGACAGGCCAGGGTCGAGGCTTTCCGCGCGTGGCGCGGGTTGGTTGCGGTTCGCGCAGCCCAGCGCGGTGGAGATCCCCAGCGCCAGCGCCACGCAACGCAGATGACTGGCAAGCGGCATTGCCCTGCTCCCGTGTCTGAAAGAGCGGGGAACGGTAAGGCAGGCGCGGGCGGCCTGCGCCGGCAAAAGCGCCAGTCATCGTCGCGAAATGGACAGTCGGCGGATTTTTCAGCGTTGTCGCATCAGGTACGGGCCGCAGCCCAGGGCCAGCAGCCCGGCCGGGATGGCCAGCAGGGAGATGCGGGCGATCTGCCGGGAGTAGCGGTTCACCCCGGCAAAGCTGTCGGCCTTGGTGGCGGTCTCCCGGCGAAACCCCGGTCGCGGCTTTCGGCGCGGCTGCGTTCGAGAAGGAACTCCACGGCGACCACGCCCAGCCAGAATGCGACGGCGAACAGGCGAAGGGACAACGGCAACGGGTGCATGGCGCGCTCTCGCTGGTCTTTCAGGCGTTCTCCGGATGCCGTCTCAGCCAGCGCAGGGCGTCGTCCCACAGCGCCTCTGCACCGGCGCGGAAGTAGCCCATGTGTCCGAGCGGCCCACCGTCGGGTCGCAGGTCGAGGGTTTCCAGCGGTGCGTTGCGGTAGGCCTCGACGAAGGCGTCCCGCGAGCGCGGCGGTGCCCAGGGATCGTCCAGGGCGGTGGCGAACAGACAGGGCGTGCGCACTGCGGCGTAGCGCTGGTGGAGGTGGCGCATCGCCGGGTCGTCGAAATAGTAGCGGGGATGGCGGCACCAGCGCTTCCAGTCGCGGTAGACCCCCAGCGGCAGGTCGTCGCCCATGCCCAGCAGGCTCCAGGCCATGTAGCCTTTCCAGGCCACCAGCGGCGGCAGCACCAGGGTCCACAGCAGGCGCACCTTGAGCGCTTCGCGGCGCGACATCCAGCCGCTCCAGCCGGCGCCGCTGCCGAAGCTGTAGCAGGCGGCGAGCCGCCCATGGTCGGGCAGCAGGCCGATGGCGTGGCCGCCGAAGGAGTGGCCGGCCCAGTACAGCGGCCGCTCCTCCCGGCCGAGCAGCTCGACGGCGGCGGCGAGGTCCCGGTAGGCCCAGTCCAGGTAGGACATGGCGAAGCCCTTCAGGCTTGCCGGCGCGGATTCGCCGATGCCGCGATAGTCCAGGGTGAGTACGTCGAAGCCCTGGCGCGCGGCGTGTTCGGCGAAACGCCGGTAGAAGCGCTGGGCGACGCCCGTCGCGCCGGCCACCAGCAGGTTGCCATGGGCGTGGCCCGGCGCGTGGTAGCGGTAGGCGGACAGCGGATAGCCGTCGGTCGCGGGCAGGGCCAGGCGTTCCATCCGCACCGGCGCTGCGGAATGTTGAGTCAACGAAGTCATGTCGGTTTCCGCAGGAGAGATGGAGCGGAGCGACCGGGGGTCGACCCGCAGGGGAGCTAGCGGCCTTTGAACGCCGGCGCGCGCTTTTGCACCATCGCCAGCACGCCCTCGCGGACGTCCTCGCTGCCGATCAACGCGGCCAGCGACTCGTTGACCCGCGACAGCGCCGCATCGTCCCCCTCGTCGCGCCCCTGGAACGCCGATTGCAGCGCGGCGCGCACCGCCAGCGGCGCGGCCCGGGCGATCCGCTCGGCGTATTCGAGGGCCCGTGCCAGTTCCTCGCCGGGTTCCACCACCTCGGTGAGCAGGCGCATGCGCAGGGCTTCGTCGGCATCGAACTCATCGCCGGTGAGGATGTAGCGCATGGCGTCGGTCCAGCCCGCCGCGCGCGGGAAGCGCACGGTGGATCCGCCCAGCGGCGGGATGCCGCGTAGCACCTCCAGATGGGCGAAGCGCGTGCCGCGCGCGGCCACCGTGATGTCGGCATTGAGCATTAGCTCTATCCCGGCGGTCCAGCAGGTGCCTTGCACCGCGACCACCAGCGGCTTGCTCCGACGCGGCTGGACCACGCCCCAGGGATCGACGCCGCCGTCCGGATAGCGGAAACCGCTGGCGGCGAGCTTCGGTGCCAGTTCCATCAGGTCGAGCCCGGCGGTGAAGTGCTCGCCATGGGCGAAGAGCACGGCACAGCGGGATTCCTCGCTGCGCTCGTATTCACCCATGGCCAGCGCCAGGTCCGCCAGCATTGCGCTGTCGAAGGCGTTGCGCTTGCCCGCGCGGTCCAGGCCGATGAGAAACAGATGACCGCGCTGCTCTCGGGTGACGCGGCCCGGGCCGCTGTTGGCTTCGCTCATGATGCCTCTCTCCTGTGCTTGGGTTGGTGGAGCGGAAACTTCTTCTAGTTACCTACCGAACATTCGGTTTGTAAAAACTAAACAAACATTCGGTAACCGTCAAATTGAGGCGCCAAGGCTTATGGCATAGAATCAACGTCTTTGATCGAGAGCAGGAACCTTCCGTGCGTCCGTTGAAAATCTCCCGCGACGAGCTTCTCCAGCGCTGCGCCGGCACCTTCCGTCGCTACGGCTACCACGGCACCACCATGGAAATGCTGTCCAGCGCCTGCGGCTTGACCAAGGCCTCGTTCTACCACCACTACCCGAACAAGGAAGCCTTGCTCCGCGACGTTCTCGAATGGACCCACCAGCGGCTCGCCGAGACGCTCTTCAGCATCGCCTACGACCCGCTGCTGACGCCCCGCGAGCGCCTGGAAAAACTCGGCCGCAAGGCCGCCCGGTTGTTCCAGGACGACAGCATCGGCTGCCTGATGGGCGTGGTCGCGGTCGACGCCAGCTATGGTCGCAGCGAGCTGATGGCGCCGATCCGCAGTTTCCTCGACGACTGGGCGCAAGCCTTCGCCCAGCTCTACCGCCCGGCCTTCGACGAGGCGCAGGCGCTGGAGCGCGGCCGGCAACTGGTGGCCGATTTCGAAGGCGCCATCCTGCTGGCGCGCATCTATGGCGAGCCGGGCTATATCGATGGCGTCACCCGGCGAGCGCTGGAGCAACTGGCGGGCTAGCCTGCGCCCGCCTTCAACCTGAACGAAGCGTTTCGCCAGGCGGTCGGAACAATAGGTCCCCGTTCCGGAAGCCGAGTCCATGCCGCTGCGCCGTGCCGTTTTCGCCATCCTTTTCGCGTCCCTGGGCAGTCCTTTGGTCGCCGCCGAAACACCCCTGCGCCTGGAGCGCCTGGAGCGCTGCGGCGATCTCCTGGCCAGCGAGCGGCAGGAGTGGTGCCTGCGCGTGCGCGGCCTGGGCGCCGGCCTGCCGCGCCTGTTGCTGGACGGCCGTGAACTGCCGGCCACCGCCCTGCGGCGCGAGGGCGACGGCCTGCGGCTCCGCCTGGACCGCCGTGGCCACGCCAGCGGTCCGCTTTGGCTGGAGCAGGGCGGGCGCAGCAGCAATCCGGTATGGCTGACCCTGAACGGCAGTCATGTGCTCGCCGCCGGTCCCGACGAGGTGGCGAAGAACATGGATGGCCTGACCACCTACGTCGACCTGGTCAGCCTGTTGATCGAGGAGAACCACGACGGTCGCCGGGAGGCCGAACGCCTGGCCGATAAATATGGCGCGCGGGTGGTCGGCGCGATACCGCCGTTGAACCTCTACCAGTTGCGCCTGCCGGCGCGCGACCTCGTCCAGCGCGACGCGCTGGTCCTCCGCATCGGCAGCGAGACCAGCGTGGACGCCGTGGTGGTGGAGGAGTCCGCGCCGGAGAAGGGCGAGGAAACCGAGGCGGCGCGCCGGCCCGTGGACAAGCCGGACAGCGACTCCGACGAGTGGGCGGCCAATCGTTTCATGGACGCGGTGAACTATTACCAGCGTCGGGTCCGCGCCCGCCAGGCGCCGCTGGAGACCCGCCCGGTGCGCATCGGGGTGATCGAGCGCGACGTCGACTTCGACGCTCCCGACTTCGCCGACTACCTCGGCCCCTGCAAGGCGCCCGCACCGCGTACCTGCCTCTACGCGCGCGATGCCGAACGTCCCGACAACCACGGTTCGACGGTCGCCGGCATCCTCGCCGCGCGCTGGGACCAGGGCGGCAACAGTGGTTTCCTGCGTGGGTTGGACCGCGCCAGCCAGGGTTTCGAAGTGATCGTCGAGCGCAATTCGGATGCTGGCATCACGGCCAACGTCGCCGCCTCGGTGAACCTGGTGGAGGATGGCGTGCGGGTGCTCAACTGGAGCTGGGGCATCCACCGCGTCGGCGCTCGCGACGTCGATGGCGACGAGGTGGATTCGCTGGTGCGCTCGGGGATCGCCATGAGCGGCTACGAGGAGTTGCTCGAGGAGTTCTTCCTCTGGCTGCGCAAGGAGCATCCGGACGTGCTGGTGGTCAACTCCGCCGGCAACGGCTCGTCCTACTCCGGTACCGACGAATACCGCCTGCCGTCCTCCTTCGTTACCGAGCAGTTGCTGGTGGTGGGCGGCCACCAGCGCAGCGAGCGCCAAGGCCTGGCGGTGGACGACCCGGCCTACGCGGTCAAGCGCAGCACCTCGAACGTCGACATGCGGGTGGATGTCACCGCCGCCGCCTGTACCCATGCCTCGACCCTGGAGCGGGACGCGCGGGGCGAGGTGCACTGCGGCACCTCCTATGCCACGCCGATGGTCGCCGGCACGGTCGCCGCCATGCTTTCCCTCAACCCGCGGCTGCGACCCGAGGAGATCCGCATGCTGCTCCGGCGCAGCGCCATGACCATCGGCGGCGACTACGATTTCGAGCCGGCCGATGCCGAGGACCTCACCGCACCGATCCTGCCCTCGGAGCGCGGCTACCGCCTGGACCACCGCGACGTCGGCCGCTCGGCGCGGCTGGACATGCAGAAAGCCCTGGACCTGGCGGTGAAGAGCCGCGAGCGCGTGCGCTGAGGCGTTCCGCCGTCCCGGGGCCTCACGGCGAGGCTTCCAGCAGCCGGGCGAGGCGTTCGGCGAGTTCGTTGTGGCGGAACGGCTTGGTCAACACCTCGAAGCCGTTGAGTTGCTCGGGCCTGAGGTTGGCGTAGCCGGTGATGACCAGCACCGGCAATTGCGGGAAGCGCTGGCGCAGTTCCTCGGCAAGCTGCACGCCGGTCTTGTCGGCCATGAGATGGTCGGTGACCAGCAGGTCGGGCGCCAGGCCGCGCTCGACCTCGCCCAGGGCTTCCTCCGCCGACGCCGCCTCGCTGACCTGGTAGCCGAGATCGCCGAGCAGCAGCGCGGTGGTGTAGCGCACCATCCTGTCGTCGTCGACCAGCAGCACGTGGGTCGGCCGCGACGCCTCCGGTGCGTCCGGGCAGCTTTCTGCGGTGGATTGCGTCTGCTCCGCGGTGATCGGCAGCCAGATGCTCACCCGGGTCCCCTTGCCGATCTCTGAGTGGATGCCCAGGCCGCCGCCGGACTGGGCGACCAGGCCCTGGACCATCGACAGGCCGAGGCCGGTGCCCTTGCCCACGCCCTTGGTGGAAAAGAACGGCTCCATGCAGCGGGCCAGCACCTCGGCGGGCATGCCTCCGCCGTTGTCGGCGACTTCCAGGCACACGTAGCGGCCGGCGCCGAGACCGTCCACCGCGCCGTCGATCACCAGGTCGGTCCGCGCGCCTATTTCCAGGCGGCCGCCTTCGCCCATGGCGTCGCGGGCGTTCACCGCGAGGTTGAGGATGGCCAGTTCGAACTGGTGCGGATCCACCACCACCGCAGGCAGGCGTTCCGGGATCTCGATGCGGACCTCGATGGTCGGGCCGAGCGAGCGCTCGATCAGGTCGTGCATGCCTTCGACCAGCTCGCGCAGGGCCACCGCCTGCGGCTTGAGGGTTTGCCGGCGGGCGAAGGTGAGCAGGCGACCGACGAGGTTCCGCGCCCGTTCGGCGGACTGTAGCGCGCCGTCGATGAGGTCGGTGGAGCGGGCGTCGTCGAGCCGCCGGCGGATCAGTTCCAGCGAGGCCATGATCGGCGTCAGCAGGTTGTTGAAGTCATGGGCGATGCCGCCGGTCAACTGGCCGACCATCTCCATCTTGCGTGCCTCGTGAAGCTGCGCCAGGGCGCTTTCGCGCTGGGCGAGCATGGTCGCGACACGTTCTTCCAGGCTTTCGTTGAGTTCGCGCAGCTCGTTCTCGGCGCGTACCCGCGCGCTGATGTCCATGCACACGCAGAGCAGGCCGCTGGCGGCATGCTGCTCGTCCACCAGCGGCGTGACCTGGTTCTGCACCCACACCGTATCGCCGTCGGGGCGAACGTAGCGGCCGCTCATCTCGAACGCCGCGCCGGTCGCTCCGCCTGGCGCCGCGGGGAGGGCGAAGTCGGCGGGGTCGAGGATGTCCTGCATGCGCAGGCCGAGCAGGGTCTCGCGCGAACGGCCGGCGATCTCGCAGTAGCGATCGTTGACCCGGGTGAAGCGCCAGTTCCGGTCGCATACCGCGATGCCCGCGCTGGCCTGGTCGAACATCGCCGCCAGTTGCGCGGAACTGGTGCGCAGCGCCAGCTCCGCGCGGGCATGGGTGAGCGAGGTCCAGGCCAGCTTGGCGGCTTCCTCCGCCAGGCGGCGCGGATCTTCGCCGAGCGCCTGCGGATGGGCGAAGTGGATCGCCAGCAGCGCCTCCAGCCGGCCGTGGCGCAGCACCGGGACGTGCAGCGTGGCGCCCAGCCCCAGGCGCGCGCGGCTCGCCGCCTCGTCGAGACTCATGCCGCGCTCCCCGGCGAGGTCTTCCCGCGCCACGCTGCGTCCGGCATGCAGTTCGCCGGACAGGGTGGCGCCGAACGCCAGGTAGCGATGCCGACCGACCGCCGAGCGGCCGTCGTGGAGATAGTCGCGATGGACCTGGAAGGTCATGCCGTCGCCGTTGTCCTCGCCGAAGAATATCCGCGACGCGCCCAGCTCCTCGCCGAGCCGGCGCAGGGCGGTGGCTTCGATCTCCAGGGGATCGGCCAGGGACGGCAGGGTCTGGCCCAGTTCCAGGAGGAACGCCTGGCGGCGTTCGAAACGCACCCGCTCGGTGGTCTCGGTGACGATGCACAGCACGCCGCCGACGGAACCGTCGGTTTCCCGCACCGCCGAATAGGACACGTCGAAATAGACCGTCTCGCCGCGTCCATGGCGTTCGATGTAGAAGGGCCGATCCTTTGCCGCGAAGGTTTCACCGGTCTCGTACACCCCGCGCAGCAGCGGTTCGAGGTCATCCCACAGCTCCCGCCAGTTCTCTATCGCCGGCCGACCGAGGGCGCGCGGATGCTTGTCGCCGATGCTCGGCGCGTAGGCATCGTTGTACAGGGCGACGAATTTCGCGCCCCAGAACAGCACGATCTGCGCCTTGGCCGGCAGCAGCGTGGCCATCGTCGTCTTCAGGCTCGCCGACCAGGCGTCCGGCGGGCCGAGGGGCGAACCGGCCGCGTCGAGGCTGAGCAACAGTTTCCCGACCGCTCCTCCGTTGGCCAGGAAGGCCGGTGGATGGTCGAGGGTGTTCGGGTCCGGTTCGATGGTGAAAGGCTGTGCCATGTCTGCGGAGTCTTGCTCGGTTCCGGTTGAGGTGGTGGGTCGTATGGAACATAGGAGGGCGGTGGGTGCGCTTGCGTTCAATCCGGCTGGGCGGGATGGCGCACGGGGGCGCTCGACCGTTACCGCGAGGCGGAGCCTGGCGACGATTTCGTACGCGGTGCCCGAGACCGCGATGGAGACCTGACGTCGGGGCGAACGACGCCACCGGCGTCATTCGCCATGGTCGGGTCAACCGGAACGTCGATCGGCTACCAGGCGCTGCTGCAGGCGCGTCAGGAAGGCCACTTCGAAGGCGGTCTTCTGCATCGGTGTGGGCAGGCTGTCGCGGCCGAAGGCGAAGGCGGTCCAGAGCTGGCCTTCGATCTGGTCGGCAAGCCAGTTCTCGGCCTGGCGGACGCCCTTGTCGATGGCGGGCTGGGCGGGAACCGGCCAGAGCAGGGAGAGACCGGGTTGCCGGTCGGCGGGGGGAATCTCGACCATCAGGTCCTTGTAGCGTTCGATGATTGCGTCGACGTGGGTCTTTTCCTTTTCATCCTTCGTCATGCTGGGTACTCCGTTTCTGAGAGTCACATGACCTGCCGCCTTCGCTGTCAATCGATGGAGGCAGGATCGCGCAGGGTTGACAGACCGGGAAACGGAACCGGCAGACCACGAGGGTCTCCCCACGCGATCCGCCATGAAGGCCCGCAGTTGGAAAACTGCGGTCGAGCCGATGCCTGCAAAAGCATTCGCTGCTTTCGCATGCACCGCTCGGCGCATCGCGCCGTCTCTTCGGGCTGTCAAACCCGGTCACGGATTTGGCCGTGACGGGCGCAGGATAGGGGCAGGCAAGGCGGGGAGCAAGGGCGGGAACGGGTGACGGCAGAGGCTATCGGCAGGCAAGGCGTTGGCTGAAGCGATTCATTGAAATAACCCGGCCTTGGAGCGCGCCGTTAATCATCGTTTACCAGGAGAAAACAATCCGCCTGGACTGTTCGATTCAATATTTTGTGATGCGCTTCACGTAATAAGAGTATTCCTTATGAGCCACGCAAAAGTGTCATTCGCTTCTTCGAAGAGGGCGCTGCCGAAGTTGCACGCTAGTTGGGCACGCCGCGAGGGCGGCTCGGCACTTTGGTGCATAAGGATATAACCCTTTCTTCATTTCTGATTTTCGTCAGAGTTCGTACCGGGGCGACCGTCCGTCATTCGATATTAATTAAAAGCGTCAATAATCCGTTTAGGAATCAGGGGCTTGGAAATCCACCTGGCAGAACTGACAGGTCGGTATGCCCAACCAAAGTATTGAACTGATTTAAGTGGTGGTACAAATTTGCCTTTCCCATGTTAGTCCTACTTAACAGGCGAAGCGGTGGAGAGCGCTCTGTTGCGGGCTGCTCGGGATTAAATGGGTTTCGCCCTCGGGGGGCTCCTGTCTTCCAATAAAAACAAGTTGTCGCCAGGCCTGATGAACTTTCAGGTACCCGCGTTCCGTTTTCTCGCGGAACTCACTGACTGCGCTTAACCGCGTGACCGGTTCGGTCGGTAAACAGCGACCTGCGCCGGAAACGCGATAACCGAGACAACTCAATCGAGGAACAGAAGATGGGATTATTCAATGCAGCCGCGAACCTGTTCGGCCAGGTCTACGAGCGTGCGACGCAGGTGGCCGCCACCGCCGTCACGGCGGTGGCGGACGTGGCCAGGACATTGGTGGGCTCCACCGTCGACGCCGTGGAGCAGCAGGTGCACGAAGCGCTTACATCGGTGCATGACGCCGTTGCCAGCGTGGAGCAGGCGCTGGAGGGTACGGTCGGCGCGGTGGCCGGCACGCTCGGCGAGATCGCCGGCGACGCCCTCGACACCGTAGGCTCCGCGGTCGGCACGCTGGGCGGGCTGGCCGGCAACTCGCTGGCGATCGCCGACGACTTGTTGCACGGGCGCGTCGAGCCGGAGGATTACCTGAAGCTGGTCGGTGACCTGGGGCAGGGCGTCGGTGCCACCGTCGGCCATGCCTGGGAATTCGGCAGCGACAGCCTGAAGGCCGCCAACGATCTCTACCACGCCGCCTACCAGGGTGGCTCGCTAAGCCTCGGCAATAGCGACGGCCTGCTCGGGGTCAATGTGATCGGCTCGCTGCTCGGCGGCAATCACGACCAGGGCGTGATTCCCGATAGCCGCGGCATCCTCGGCCCGCTGCCGATCAACGTCTCCCTCACCGAGCAAGGCCTGACCTTCGGCGGCGAGACGCCGCTGACTCCGCTGGTCACCGCAGCCCTGGCGCTGAATCCGATCACCGCGCCGCTGGTGCCGGTGCTGGCGCCGCTCAACCTCGGCGGCCTGGGAGTGGTCGGCTCGGTCGACAAGGAAGGCTTCAGCGCCAAGTTCTACGGTATCGCCGGACCCAGCTACAACCTCGGCGTGGCCAATCTCGGCGGCACCCTGGAGCTGGGTAGCTACAACGAGGTCAAGCTGCTGAGCTGGAACGAGGTGACCCTCAAGGACCTGCCCATCGTCGGCGGCATCCTCGGCTACGTGCCGGTGGTCAAGGACATCGGTGTCTCGCTGCCGACGCTGGACCTGCACTTCGACAGCAAGCTGTATGCGCAAACGATTGCCGGTGTCGATGTCGCCGGGGTCGGGCCGAAGGGCCAGATCGAGCTGGTGCATGACCTCGACAATGACCTGTCGATCGTCGCCGGTATCGCCGGGGATACCGCGCACAGCGCACTGGACGGGGCCGGCAAGGTGCTCGCGGCGCTGCTCGGCCACGGCGGCGAAGCGGCGCCGCCGACAATCCAGCTGATCGGCGCCGACCCGGCGCCGGAGCATCAGGCCCTGGCCGCCTGACGGCGAGGGAACGCCCGGCACAGGGAGGTGCCATCCGGGCTCATTCGGGATTCCAGCGGCAGTCGTGGCAGAAGTGAGCGCGCTCGATGGCAAGGCTCGGTTCCAGCGTTACCAACGAAATCAAACAGGCCCTGGCGGCCAGCCGCGGCGCATTGCGCAGCGTGGCGGCGTTCTCCGGGGTGATCAACCTGCTGATGCTGGTGCCCTCGCTGTACATGCTGCAGGTGTACGACCGCGTGCTGTCCTCGGCCAACGAAGTCACCCTGTTGATGCTGACCCTGATGGCGCTTGGCGTGTTCGTCTTCATGGGCGCGCTGGAGGCGCTGCGCAGCTTCGTCCTGGTGCGGGTCAGCGAACGCTTCGACGGCCAGTTGCACGGGCGGATCTACGCCGCCGCCTTCGAACGCAACCTGCGCGCCGGCGGCCAGGAGGCCAGCCAGGCGCTGCACGACCTGACCACCCTGCGCCAGTTCATCACCGGCCAGGCGCTGTTCGCCTTCTTCGACGCACCCTGGTTCCCGGTCTACCTGCTGGTGATCTTCCTCTTCGACCCCTGGCTCGGCCTGCTCTCGCTGGTCGGCGCGCTGGCCCTGATGGCCCTCGCCTGGTTCAACGAACGCGCCACCCGTGCGCCGCTGGCCAAGGCCGGCGAGTTGTCGATCAAGTCCGGCCAACTGGCCAGCAACAACCTGCGCAACGCCGAGGTGATCGAGGCGATGGGCATGCTCGGCAGCATGCGCGGGCGCTGGGAACGGCTGCACCAGGCGTTCCTCGACCAGCAGAGCCTGGCCAGCGAGCGCGCGGCGCGGATCAACGCGCTGAGCAAATACCTGCGCATCGCCCTGCAATCCCTGGTGCTCGGCCTCGGCGCCTGGCTGGCGGTGGAGGGACGCATCACCCCGGGGATGATGATCGCCGGCTCGATCCTGATGGGACGTGCGCTGGGGCCTATCGACCAACTGATCGGCGTGTGGAAGCAGTGGGGCGCGGCGCGCGATGCCTATCGCCGGCTGAGCGGCCTGCTCGACGAATTCCCCGCCCGCGAGCGGCGCATGGAATTGCCCGAGCCGCGTGGCCACCTGCTGCTGGAATCGCTGGACGCGGCGCCGCCCGGCAGCGAGGCGCGCACCCTGCGTGGCCTGACCCTGGCGATCCCGGCCGGCTCGGTGGTCGGCGTGATCGGTCCGTCCGGCTCCGGCAAGTCGAGCCTGGCGCGGGTAGTGCTGGGCATCTGGCCGACCCTGCACGGCAGCGTGCGCCTGGACGGCGCCGAGATCCGCCAGTACGAGCGCGAGACCCTCGGCCCGCGCATCGGCTACCTGCCGCAGGACATCGAACTGTTCGCCGGCACGGTGGCGGAAAACATCGCCCGCTTCGGCGAGGTGCAGGCCGACAAGGTGGTGGAGGCGGCGCGCCTGGCCGGGGTCCATGAACTGGTCCTGCGCCTGCCGCAGGGCTACGACACCGTGCTCGGCGTCGGCGGCGCCGGGCTTTCCGGCGGCCAGCGCCAGCGCATCGCCCTGGCCCGGGCGCTGTACGGCGCGCCGACCCTGGTGGTGCTCGACGAACCCAACTCGAACCTCGACGACAGCGGCGAGCAGGCGCTGCTGGCGGCGATCCAGGCGCTCAAGGCGCGTGGCTGCACGGTGCTGCTGATCACCCACCGGGCCGGCGTGCTGGGTTGCGCCGACCGCCTGCTGGCGCTGAACGCCGGCCAGTTGCACCTGTACGGCGAGCGCGACCAGGTGCTCGCCGCCTTGAACAACCAGCGCGCCGCGTCGGCGTCGCAGCAGCGCGCGGACTACCGGGTGGCCGGCTACGGCGCGCCGCAGGTGGTGGCCGCGCCGCGCCAGGGAGGTGTGGAATGACCCGCACGGTGAAACGCGACGAGAACGCCTATGCGCGACTGGGCTGGCTGCTGGTCCTGTTCGGCTTCGGCGGCGCGCTGCTCTGGGCCGCCTTCGCGCCGCTCGACCAGGGCGTGGCGGTGCCGGCCACGGTGATCATCTCCGGCCAGCGCAAGTCGGTGCAGCATCCGCTGGGCGGGGTGGTCAAGCACATCCTAGTGCGCGACGGCCAGCATGTGGAGGCGGGCGAGCCGCTGATCCGCATGGAACCGACCCAGGCCCGGGCCAACGTCGATTCGCTGCTCAACCGGTACGCCAACGCGCGGCTCAACCAGGCGCGCCTGCAGGCCGAATACGACGGCCGGCGGACCCTGGAGATGCCCGCGGGGCTGGCCGAGCAGGCCCCGCTGCCGACCCTCGGCGAGCGCCTGGAGTTGCAGCGGCAGTTGCTGCACAGCCGCCAGACCGCGCTGGCCAACGAACTCTCCGCATTGCGGGCGAACATCGAGGGGCTGCGCGCCCAGCTCGAAGGGTTGCGCCAGACCGAGGGCAACCAGCGCCTGCAACAACGCCTGTTGAACAGCCAGTTGAGCGGTGCGCGCGACCTCGCCGAGGAAGGCTACATGCCGCGCAACCAGTTGCTCGAACAGGAGCGCCAACTGGCCGAGGTGAACGCCCGGCTATCGGAGAGCAGCGGTCGCTTCGGGCAGATCCGCCAGAGCATCGCCGAGGCGCAGATGCGCATCGCCCAACGCGAGGAGGAGTACCGCAAGGAAGTCAACGGGCAACTGGCGGAAACCCAGGTCAATGCGCGGACGCTCTGGGAGGAGCTGTCCTCGGCGCGCTACGAACTGCGCCACGCCGAGATCCGCGCGCCGGTCAGCGGCTACGTGGCCGGCTTGAAGGTGTTCACCGATGGCGGGGTGATCGGCCCCGGCGAATTGCTGATGTACATCGTGCCCAACAGCGACAGCCTGGAAGTGGAGGGCCAGCTCGCGGTGAACCTGGTCGACCGGATCCACAGCGGGCTGCCGGTGGAGATGCTGTTCACCGCCTTCAACCAGAGCAAGACCCCGCGGGTCACCGGCGAGGTGACCATGGTCAGCGCCGACCGCCTGCTCGACGAGCAGAACAAGCAGCCCTACTACGCGCTGCGCGCCCAGGTCGACGCGGCCGCGATGGGCAAGCTGAAGGGCCTGCAGATCCGCCCGGGGATGGCGGTGCAGGTGTTCGTCCGCACCGGCGAGCGCTCGCTGCTCAATTACCTGTTCAAGCCCCTGTTCGACCGCGCCCACGTGGCGCTGGCGGAGAACTGACCGATGACCATGCGCCGCCTGATGACCTGGCTGTTCGGCGCCTTCCTGTTGCTGCTGCGCGAGGACGCCTTCGCCCTCGGCCTGCTGGACGGCTATCACCTGGCCCTGGAGAACGACCCGCAGTTCCAGGCCGCGATCCAGGAGCACGAGGCCGGCAGGCAATACCGTGCGCTCGGCCGCGCGGCGCTGCTGCCGCGCCTGGTGTACAGCTACAACCGTGGGCGCAGCTGGTCCGATGTGACCCAGACCACCACCCGCGGCGATTTCAAGGAAGACCGCGACTACGACAGCTACGTCTCCACCCTCAGCCTGCAACAGCCGTTGTTCGACTACGAGGCCTTCAGCCGCTACCGCAAGGGCGTGGCCCAGGCGCTGCTGTCCGACGAGCGCTTCCGCAGCCAGAGCCAGGAACTGCTGGTCCGGGTCCTGGAAGCCTATACCGGCGCGCTGCTGGCCCAGGACCAGATCGAACTGGCGCGGGCGCAGAAACGCTCCTACCGCGAGCAGTTCCAGCTCAACCAGCGCCAGTTCGAGCGCGGCAACGGCACCCGCACCGACACCCTGGAGACCCAGGCCCGCTTCAACCTGGCCCAGGCCCAGGAAATCGAGGCGCGGGACAGCCAGGATGCCGCCCTGCGCGAGCTGGAGCGGCTGGTCGGGGCGCCGCTGGAGATCGCCGACCTGGCGCCGCTCGGCGAACGCTTCCAGGTGCGCCCGCTGAGCCCCGCCAGCTACACCGCCTGGCGCGACCTGGCGCTGGCCGAGAATCCCGAGCTGGCCTCGCTGCGCCACGCGGTGGACGTGGCCCGCTACGAGGTCGAGCAGAACCGCGCCGACTTCCTGCCGCGCCTGGGCCTGTACGCCAGCACCGGCAAGTCCAAGTCCGGTTCGGAGAACACCTACAACCAGCGCTACGAGACCGACAGCGTCGGCATCCAGTTGAGCGTTCCGCTGTTCTCCGGCGGCGAGACCCTGGCGGCGACGCGCCAGGCCACGCATCGCATGGAGAAGAGCCATTACGACCTGGACGACAAGGTCCGCGAGACCCTCAACCAGGTGCGCAAGATGTACAACCAGAGCAGCAGCAGCGCGGCGAAGATCCGCGCCTACGAGATGACCGTGGATTCGGCGCGGACGCTGGTGATGGCCACGCGCAAGAGCATCGCCGCCGGGGTGCGGGTCAACCTCGACCTGCTGAACGCCGAGCAGGCGCTGTACAGCGCGATGAACGAGCTGTCCAAGGCCAAGTACGACTACCTCACGGCCTGGGCACGCCTGCGTTTCTACGCCGGGGTGCTGGACGAAGCCGACCTGGAACTGGTGGCGGCGAACTTCGTTTCCGGCGAGACGCCGGCGCGCCGCCGCGACTGCGCGACGACGGATTGCCCGGCGCCGCTGCACACCCTGTCGAAGACCGATACGGAGGAAAACCGGAGCGCGCTCAATTGAGACCGCGAAGGACGTGCAGGCAATTGTTCGCCTGGCGTGAAGTCGATGTCCCGGGCGGGTCGACAGAGGTCGAACAATACGCATGGAATTGTTTTTTCAATAAGGCGCTATTTATATGAAACGGTTTTTATAATATTCCAGTGTCTTCGGTAGTTTATCTTTCCTGCATGATTTCATATATGCGGAATTCGTTCGTGCATATGCTTTAAGTGCAGCTTAATTTTTTTCATGAAACCTGTGGACATTGGAAAATGAGCTGTGTCAGTTTGGACTTCGGCCTGATCTGGCCGATAACTGCAATTATCCATCCGATAATTGTATCCGAGTTATTTCCTTTACAACTTAAAGGGATATGACAATGTCCAGCAATTCTCTTGCATTGAAAGGTCGTAGCGATGCGTATACCCAGGTAGACAACTTCCTGCATGCCTATGCGCGGGGCGGGGACGAATTGGTCAATGGCCATCCGTCCTATACCGTCGACCAGGCGGCGGAGCAGATCCTCCGCGAACAGGCGTCTTGGCAGAAAGCGCCGGGCGACTCGGTGCTGACCCTGTCCTATTCGTTCCTGACCAAACCGAACGACTTCTTCAATACGCCGTGGAAGTATGTCAGCGATATCTACTCGCTGGGCAAGTTCAGCGCCTTTTCCGCGCAGCAGCAGGCCCAGGCCAAGTTGTCGCTGCAATCCTGGGCGGACGTCACCAATATCCACTTCGTCGACGCCGGCCAGGGCGATCAGGGCGACCTGACCTTCGGCAACTTCAGCAGTAGTGTCGGCGGTGCGGCGTTCGCCTTCCTGCCGGATGTACCGGATGCGCTCAAGGGGCAATCCTGGTACCTGATCAACAGCAGCTACAGCGCCAACGTCAATCCGGCCAACGGCAACTACGGACGCCAGACCCTGACCCACGAGATCGGCCATACCCTGGGCCTGAGCCACCCCGGCGACTACAACGCCGGCGAGGGCGATCCCACCTACGCCGACGCTACCTACGCCGAGGACACCCGCGCCTATTCGGTGATGAGCTACTGGGAAGAGCAGAACACCGGCCAGGACTTCAAGGGCGCCTATTCCTCGGCACCGCTGCTGGACGACATCGCGGCGATCCAGAAGCTCTACGGGGCCAACCTGACCACCCGCACCGGCGACACGGTGTACGGCTTCAACTCCAACACCGAGCGCGACTTCTACAGCGCCACCTCGTCCAGTTCCAAGCTGGTGTTCTCGGTGTGGGACGCCGGCGGCAACGACACCCTGGACTTCTCCGGCTTCAGCCAGAACCAGAAGATCAACCTCAACGAGAAGGCGCTGTCCGATGTCGGCGGGTTGAAGGGCAATGTGTCGATCGCTGCCGGGGTCACCGTGGAAAACGCCATCGGCGGCTCGGGTAGCGACCTGTTGATCGGCAACGACGTGGCCAACGTGCTCAAGGGCGGCGCTGGCAACGACATCCTCTACGGCGGCCTCGGCGCGGACCAGTTGTGGGGCGGCGCGGGGGCCGACACCTTCGTCTACGGCGATATCGCCGAGTCCTCCGCGGCGGCGCCGGATACCCTGCGCGACTTCGTCAGCGGCCAGGACAAGATCGACCTGTCCGGGCTGGATGCCTTCGTCAACGGCGGGCTGGTGCTGCAATACGTCGACGCCTTCGCCGGCAAGGCCGGCCAGGCGATCCTGTCCTACGACGCGGCGAGCAAGGCCGGCAGCCTGGCGATCGACTTCAGCGGGGACGCCCATGCCGATTTCGCGATCAATCTGATCGGCCAGGCGACCCAGGCCGACATCGTCGTCTGACGCGCTGAAGCGGGCGCGGTTCGGTGCGGCGGTACGAACCGCGGCCCTTCGGCCGGCCGGGCACTGTTCGAATTGATAGGTGTCTTCCACAGGAGCGAAGTTGTGAACTGTGGCGCGCCCGTGGGCCGGCGGCCTGGCGGACGAACGGAGGCCCGCGGCGCCTGGCGCGCGCTGGCGTTCGAAGCGAGGATGGCGGGCGGCGTTCGCCGTGTTATCCGATGTTCCAGGCTTGAAGGAGATCTCTCGATGTCGGCAAGCGCGAAGCTCTCCAGGATGGTTTGCTTGCTCTGCGGTTTTTTCAGCACAGGTATCAGTATGGCCAGCAGTCTGATTCTTCTCAGCGCTTCCGATCTCGCCGGGCAATGGACCCTGCAGCAGGACGAGGCGCCCGCGATCTGCCACCTGGAGCTGCGCGACAGCGAAGTGGCGGAAGCCAGTGGCTACGACCTGGGCGGCGATACCGCCTGCCTCACGCGCTGGCTGCCCAGCGAGCCGCGCGCCTGGAGGCCTACCCCGGCCGGGATCGCGCTGCTCGAACGCGGCGGCCTGACCCTGATGCTCCTCGGTCGCCAGGGCGAGGGCGACTACCGGGTGCAGAAGGGCGACGGCGGGCAGTTGGTGCTGCGCCGCGCGACGCCCTAGCTCGCCTGCGGGTCAGACCACGAAGCGACCGATCATGCCCTTGAGGTCGTTGGCCAGGCGCGACAGCTCGTGGCTGGCGCCGCGGGTCTGCTCGGCGCCCTGGGTGGTCTGCACGGCAACGTCGCGGATGTTCACCAGGTTGCGATCGACCTCGCGGGCGACGTGGGCCTGCTCCTCCGCAGCGCTGGCGATCACCAGGGTGCGCTCGTTGATCCGCGTGGCGTGCTCGGCGATCTCGCCCAGGGCGTGGTCGGCGGCCTCGGCCTCGTCGAGCATCTGCCGGGCGCGCTGGTCGTTCTCGCGCATCGCGGACACCGCGGTGTCGGTGCCCTCGCGGACGCTGGCGATCATGCCTTCGATCTCATGGGTCGATTGCTGGGTGCGGTGGGCGAGGGCGCGCACTTCGTCGGCGACCACCGCGAATCCGCGGCCCTGCTCGCCGGCGCGGGCGGCCTCGATGGCGGCATTGAGGGCGAGGAGGTTGGTCTGCTCGGCGATGGCGCGGATCACGTCGAGCACCTTGCCGATATCCTGCGCCTGGCTGGCCAGGCCTTCCACCAGGCGCGCGGTCTGGCCGATCTCGGTGTTCATCTGGCGGATCGAGCGGACGGTCTGTTCGACCCGTGCGCGGCCGTTGCCGGCGGCCCGTTCCGAGAGACTGGAGGCCTCGGCGGTGGAGCTGGCGTTGCGCGCGACCTCCTCGACCGCCGCGCTCATTTCGTTGACCGCGGTGGCGGCCATCTCGATCTCATCGTTCTGCCGGGCCAGCGACCGGTTGCCTTCCTCGGTCACCGCGTTCAGTTGCTCGGCAGCGGCGGCCAGCAGCGCGGCGGAATCGCCGATCTGCTCGATGGTGTCGTGCAGGCTGGCCTGCATGCTGCGCATGGCCTTCATCAGTTGCGCCGGCTCGTCGTCGCCGTCGCTGGCGATCTCGCCGGTCAGGTCGCGGGCCGCGATGCGGTCGGCGCAGGACACCGCCTGGCGGATCGGCACGACGATGCTGCGGGTCAGCAGCCAGGCGATCGTCACGCTGGCCGCCAGGGCCACCAGCAGCACCGCGAGGATCGCGGTGGAGGCCCGGGAGTAGACATCGGCGGCTTCGGCGGTGGAGGCGCGGGCGGCCTCGCGGTCGAGGGCGATGAGTTGCTTCAGGGTCCGCTGCACCTGCTCGTAGCGCTGCAACTGGGCCCCGCCCATCAGCACGCTGGCTTCGTCGGTACGGTTGTCACGGGACAGCGCGAGCAGGGCGGCGTGTCCTTCGAGGTACTCCTGCTGGTGCTGGACGAACTGGTCGAGCAACGCGCGCTCCTCGTCCAGGACCAGCAAGGGGCGGTATTCCCTTTCCACCCTGGCGAGGGTAGCGATGACCTCGTCCATCCGTTGTTCCTGCTGGCGCATGCGCGTGGCGTCGTGCAGCAGCACGTGGTTCATCTCGCCGAGGCGCAGTTCGCTCATCAGGCCGCTGAGCTGGGCCGAGGCTTCGACGCTGGGCAGCCAGACCTCGCCGATATCCTTGGCGGCGCGGTTCAGCGAACCCATGCGGTTGTGCGCGAAGAGGCCGAGCGCCACCAGCAGCGAGGCGAGGATGGCGAAGCCGATGACGGCGCGTGGGGTGATGGCGATACGACGAAGAAGCATGGGGTGGTCTCCGACCGGGCTGTGGGAAGGTGCTTGGTCCTGTAGCGGGGCGCGGAAGGGTTTCTTGAGGGGCTGCGGGGCTATTTGGAATTGCCTTACATGATTGCTAGGAATTTTCTGTAAGTTTTCGATGTGCTCGAGCCGGTTGTGCCGTTTTCGGCATGCTCCGGGTCGATTGAGGTCAAGAGAAGGCTGTCGCGGCAGGCCACCCTAGGGATTGGTCGAACAAGGAGAAGCCCGTGATCCGAATGACGCTGGACGAGGTCCGCGAGCTGGCCGTGCGCATCCTGCGCCGGCACGCTTTCAGCGAAGCCCATGTACAGGCGGTGGCCGATACCCTGGTGGCGGGGGAGCGTGACGAATGCGCGTCCCACGGTATCTGGCGGTTGCTCGGCTGCATCGCCACCCTGAAGGCTGGCAAGGTATCCGCCGACGCCGAGCCGGAACTGCACGACATCGCTCCCGGCCTGCTGCGGGTCGACGCCCATGGCGGGTTCTCCCAGTGCGCATTCCGGCTGGGGCTGCCGCATCTGCTGGAGAAGGCCCGCAGCCAGGGTATCGCGGCGATGGCGGTGAACCGCTGTGTGCATTTCTCCGCGCTATGGGTTGAGGTCGAGGCACTCACCGAGGCGGGCCTGGTGGCCCTGGCGACCACGCCGAGTCATGCCTGGGTGGCGCCGGCGGGCGGACGCAAGCCGATCTTCGGCACCAACCCGATCGCCTTTGGCTGGCCGCGTCCGGACGGCCCGCCGTTCGTCTTCGACTTCGCCACCAGCGCCGTGGCGCGTGGCGAGATCCAGTTGCACGAACGCGCCGGCAAGCCGATCCCGCTGGGCTGGGGGGTGGACGAGCAGGGCGAGCCGACCACCGATGCCAGCGCCGCGTTGCGAGGCGCCATGCTCACTTTCGGCGGGCACAAGGGCTCGGCCCTGGCGGCGATGGTCGAACTGCTCGCCGGTCCGCTGATCGGCGACCTGACCAGTGCCGAGTCGCTGGCCTACGACGAGGGCAGCCGTTCTTCTCCCTACGGTGGCGAACTGCTGATCGCCATCGATCCGCGGCGCATGCTCGGCGCCTCGGCGGAGGAGCACCTGGCGCGCGCCGAGACGCTGTTCGAAGGCATCGTCGAACAGGGCGCGCGCTTGCCCTCGCAGCGACGCTTCGAAGCGCGCGAACGCAGCGCCAGGGACGGCGTGACGATTCCCGAGGCGTTGCACCGGGAGCTGCTGGCGTTGCTGGAGTGAGCGCAAGGCGAGGGGCCGACCGGACAGCGTGGCGCAACGAGGACGACTGCGTAGGGCGGATAGCGCCAACGGCGCTATCCGCCATCCAGGCTTCCAGGCGTGCTCAATCCAGGGCCTCGCGCGTGCTCCGGCCATCGACCAGGCGCAGCAGGCCCAGCGGGTTGGCGTTCTTCAGGGCGTCCGGGAGCAGGCTGTCGGGGTAGTCCTGGTAGCACAGCGGGCGCAGGAAGCGTTCGATGGCCAGGGTTCCCACCGAGGTGCCGCGAGCGTCGGAGGTGGCCGGGTAGGGGCCGCCGTGGACCATGGCGTCGCACACCTCGACGCCGGTCGGATAGCCGTTGAATAGCAGGCGCCCGGCCTTGCGTTCGAGCAGCGGGACCAGCCCGGCGAACGCCGCGAGGTCGTCCGCTTCGCCGATCAGGGTCGCCGACAACTGGCCGTGCAGGTTGTCCAGCGCGCGGGCAAGCTGTTCCTCGTCGGCCGCCTCGACGACCACGGTGGCCGGGCCGAACACCTCTTCCTGGAGCAGTTCGTCGCCTTCCAGCAACAGGCCCACGTCGGCCTTGAACAACTGCGGATGGGCCTGCCGCCCTTCCTGTGGCGCGCCGGCCAGGCGCCGGATGCCGGAGTGGCGCTCCAGGCGTTGCAGTCCTTCGACATAGCTGCGCAAGGTGCCGGCGTTGAGCATGCTCTGTGCCGGCCTGGCGGCCAGTGCCTCGCCCAGGGCCGCGACGAAGGCGTCGAAGCCGGGGGAGCGCAGGCCAAGCACCAGGCCCGGCTTGGTGCAGAACTGGCCGCAGCCGAGCGTCACCGAGGCGGCCAGCTCCTCTGCCACCTGCCGGCCGCGCCGGCGCAGGGCTTCGGGGAGCACCACCAGCGGATTGATGCTGCTCATCTCGGCGAACACCGGGATCGGCTGCGGCCGCGCCGCTGCCAGGTCGCACAGTGCGCGCCCGCCCTTGAGCGAACCGGTGAAGCCGACCGCGCGGATGGCCGGATGGCGCACCAGCGCCTCGCCGACGCCGCTGCCGTAGACCATGTTGAATACCCCGGCCGGCATGCCGCTGTCGGCCGCCGCCTGGAGGATCGCGTCGGCCACGCATTCGGCTGTGGCCATGTGTCCGCCGTGGGCCTTGACCACCACCGGGCAGCCGGCGGCCAGGGCGGCGGCGCTGTCGCCGCCGGCGGTGGAAAAGGCCAGCGGGAAGTTGCTGGCACCGAACACCGCCACCGGGCCGAGACCGATTCGCCACTGGCGCAGGTCGGGGCGCGGCGGGGTACGCCCGGGTTGTCCACGGTCGATGCGCGCGCCGTGGAAGTCGCCACGCCGCAGGACTTCGGCGAACAGCCGCAACTGGTTGGCGGTACGTGTTCGTTCGCCCTGGATGCGTGCGGCGGGCAGCGCGGTCTCGCGACGGACCAGGGCGACGAAGTCGTCGCCCAGGGCGTCGAGGCGCGAGGCGATCGCCTCGAGGAATCCGGCGCGGCGCGTGGCGGACAGTTGCCGGTAGTGTGGATAGGCGCGTTCGGCGGCGCGGGCGGCGGCGTCGACCTCCGCCTCGGTGGCCTGGACGAAGGCGTAGGGCAGCGCTTCGCCGCTGTCGGCGTCGAGGCTGCGCAGGATGAGGTTGCCGGCGGCGCTGCGAGCGCCGCCGACGTAGTTGTGACCGAGGATGCTGGGCATGGGGCCTCCCTGGGGACGGTGGACGGAATGCTCTGCCGCTGGCCCTCGCCGGCCGCTCCCCGGGGAGCGAGGCGGCGAGGGCGGGGCGTCGGCTACAAGCCGACGTCCGGCAGCGCCGGCCGGCTGGCCAGGGCCTTGGCCATGATCCGCTCGACGTGCTCGCGATCGGCGCCGCGCAGGGCCAGGCGCGGTGGACGGGTGAGGGCGCTGCCGCGACCGGCGAGTTGCTCGCAGAGCTTGATGCACTGCACCAGGTCGGGACGGGCGTCGAGATGGAGGATCGGCATCAGCCACTCGTAGATCGGCATCGCCTCGGCGAAGCGCCCGGCCCTGGCCAGGCGGAAGATGGTCTCGCCTTCCTTCGGGAACACGTTGGACATTCCCGAGATCCAGCCCTGGGCACCCACCGCCACGCTTTCCAGGACCACGTCGTCGAGGCCGGCGAAGAGGATGAAGCGCTCGCCCACCTGGTTGCGTACGTCGATGAAGCGGCGGGTGTCGCCGGAGCTGTCCTTGAAGCAGACGATGTTCTCGCAGTCGGCCAGGGAAACCAGGATGTCCGGGGTGACGTCGTTCCGGTAGATCGGCGGGTTGTTGTAGACCATCACCGGCAGGTCGGTGCCGCTGGCCACGCTGCGGAAATGCTCGGCGGTTTCGTGCGGCTTGGAGGAATAGACCAGCGCCGGCATCACCATGATGCCGTCGACGCCGACCCGCTCCACCGCCTTGGCCACCTTCGCCGCGCCGGCGCTGGTGAACTCGGCGATCCCGCAGATCACCGGCACGCGGCCGCCGGAGGCATCCTTGGCGACCTCGGTGACGGCCATCTTCTCCTCGATGGTCAGCGAGGTGTTCTCGCCGACGCTGCCGCATACCACCAGCCCGGACACGCCGTCGCGTACCAGGTTGGAGATGACCGTGTGGGTTTCCTCCAGGTTCACCGAGAAATCGGCGTTGAATTGGGTGGTGACCGCGGGGAATACGCCGCTCCAGTTGACGTGCTTGCTCATGGTTTCTCCTTTTTTCGTATTTCGTATACGAATTCAATCGGACCGCTGCGGTCCGAGTCACAGGGCGACGGCAGCGTTCGCCGTCGTGGGCGATCCGGTACGCGCCGGATCGGTTTCCGCCCGGCCGCTGCCTGCGGTCGGGCGGGGTGGTCAGCAGTGGCCGCCGGGCCAGGTGTCGGACAGCCGATAGCCTTGCGGCCAGGGATCGTCCGGGTCGAGCAGGTACTGGTGGATGCCGGTGATCCAGGCCCGCCCGGACAGGCACGGGAGGATCGCCGGACGGCCGCCGAGTTCGGTCAGCGACTCGATGTGGCAGTGGAATTCCGAACCGATGATGGAGCGCCCGACGAAGCGTTCGCCGACCCGCAGCTGGCCTTTCGCCTGGAGCACCGCCATCCGCGCCGAGCAGCCGGTGCCGCAGGGCGAGCGGTCGATCTTGCCGGGGCGGATGACCACCGCGTTGCTCGCGCCGAGGACACCGTCGCGGCGCTCCGGCGGCGCGGCCAGCTGGCAGAAGGACAGATGGTCCCAGTCCGGGTTGGTCGGGTGGCGGAAGCCCAGTTGTTCGTTGGCCGCGTGGGTGATCTTCAAGCCGGTGGCGACCAGCTCGGCGGCCTCGTCGGCGCGCAGGGCGAAGCCCAGGCGCCGGGCGTCGGCGATGACGAAGCTGTCGCCGCCGTAGGCGGTGTCGACCTGTAGCGAGCCGAGGCCCTCGACTTCGATCCAGGCGTCGAGGCGGTCGGCGAACGACGGCACGTTGCGGATTTCCACCCGCTCGGCCTTGCCGTCGCGGCATTCCGCGCGGGCCTCGATCAGCCCGCCCGGCGCTTCCAGCAGCAGCCGGGTCAGCGGTTCGCGCATCGGCAGGATGCCGCTGTCGAGCAGTACGGTGGCCACGCACAGCGAATTGGAACCGGACATCGGCGGGGTGTCGGCCGGCTCCATTATGATCCAGCCCATCTGCGCGCGCGGGTCCTTGGCCGGCACCAGCAGATTGGCGTGGCGGAACACTCCGCCGCGCGGTTCGTTGAGGACGAAGTTGCGCAGGTCCTGGTCTCTGGCGATCCAGCGCGACTGTTCCCAGAGGGTGGCGCCGGGCGGCGCGGCGACGCCGCCGACGATCACGTCGCCGACCTCGCCTTCGGCATGGCAACTGACGATGTGGACGATCCGCTGCGAACGCATGGCTATCTCCTGTGCGGGGGCGGGCTCAGAGCACCGAGCGGAGGAATTCCACCGTCTCCGGCCGCTGCGGGTTGCCGATCACCTGGTCGGGGGTGCCGATCTCGTGGACCAGGCCATTGCGGAAGAACGCCACCCGGTCGGACACGTCGCGGGCGAAGCGGATCTCGTGGGTGACCAGGACCATGGTCATGCCTTCCTCGGCGAGCAGGCGCATGGTGTCCAGCACCTCGCCGACCAACTGCGGGTCGAGCGCCGAGGTGGCTTCGTCGAACAGCATGTAGTCCGGCGACATCGCCAGCGCCCGGGCGATCGCCATGCGCTGTTGCTGGCCGCCGGAAAGGCGCTGGGGGAAGACCTTGAGCTTGTCGCCGAGACCGACGTGGGTGAGTTGCTTCAGCGCCATCGCCTCGGCTTCGGCGCGGCTCTTGCCGAGCACCTTGCGCGGCGCGAGCATGACGTTTTCCAGCACGGTCAGGTGGGGGAAGGCGTTCCACTGCTGGAAGACGATGCCGATCTTCCGCCGCAGGCGGTTGAGGTCGGTACCGCGGGCATGCACGTCGATGCCGTCGACGCGGATGCTGCCGCGCTGGATCGGCTCCAGGCCGTTGATGCACATCAGCAGGGTCGACTTGCCGGAACCGGAGCCGCCGATGATCGACAGCACCTCGCCCTTGTCCACCCTCAGGTCGACACCCTTGACCACCTCGAACTGGCCGTAGGCCTTGTGCACGTCGCTGATCTCGATCATTGCTGCCATCTCCGTTCCAGCCGGGCGCCGAGTCGCGCGACCACCCAGCTCATGAGGTAATAGACGAGCCCCGCGATGCAGAGCACGAAGAGCGGTTCCTGGATGCGCGTGACGATGGTCTGCGAGGCGCGCAGCAGTTCGACGATGCCGATCCAGAGCACCAGCGAGGTGTCCTTCATCACCGACAGGGTCAGGTTGACCCAACCGGGGAAGGCCACCCGGGCGGCCATCGGCAGGACGATGTGGAACAGGTCCTGGCGATAGCTCAGGCCCAGCGAACGCGCCGCCCGGCGCACGCTCGGCGGTACCGAGAGGACGCCGCCGCGGACCACCTCGGTGCAGTAGGCGGCGGCGTACACGCCGAGCACCAGGCAGGCCACGGCGAAGGCGCTCCAGTCGAGGCCGAGGATGCTCTTGAAGGAATTGAGCAGGACGAACTGGATCAGCAGCGGCACGCTGCGGAATACGTCGAGCAGCGCCGCCAGCGGCAGGCTGGCGCGTGGCAGCAGGGCGCGGAGCAGGCCGAAGACGACACCCAGCAGGGTGCCGATCAGCATCGCCATGGCGGTGATGGCGAGGGTGGTCCAGGCGCCTTGCAGGAGGAACAGCAGGTCGTTGGCGGTGAGGCTGGTGGTGAACACGGCATTCCCCTCAGTAACGGAACAGGCGCCAGCCCAGCAGGCGGGCGGCCAGCACCAGCAGCTTGGCCATGGCGAAGTAGAGGACGGCGGCCAGGGCGAAGTATTCGAAGGTGCGGAAGGTCTTGACGTTGAGTGCCTGGGTGACGCCGGTGAGGTCGTCGGTCAGGCCCACCACCACGCCGAGGGAGGTCATCAGCATGGCCCAGACCAACTGGTTGGTCAGCGGGTAGAACACCACACGCAGCAGCTGCGGGATCACCACCAGGCGATAGGCCTGCGGAGCGCTCATGCCCAGCGAGCGGGCCGCCCGCAACTGGGTCTCGGGCACCGCCTGGAGGCCGCCGCGGAAGGTCTCGGCGAGGTAGCCGGCGTTGTTGAAGGTGACCCCGGCGAGCAGGGCGAACCAGGAACTGACGTGCAGGCCGAAGGAGCCCAGGCCGAAGTAGAGGATGTAGATCTGGAACAGCGCCGGGGTATTCCGCGCGATGGAGATCCAGGCTCCGGCGGCGGCGCGCAGCGGGCGGTTGCCGCCGAGCCGGGCGAAGGCCAGGAGCAGGGCGATGAGGATGCCGAAGAGCATCGACAGCGCGGTGACCTGGAGCGTCACCAGGCTGCCGGCGAGCATCTCCGGCAGGGCGTTGAACGCCGAGCGCCAGTGGAAGGTGTAGTCGAACATCAGCAGTCCTCGCTCAGCCAGGCGGGCAGCCCGGCGGGGGCCCGTCCGCCGACGGCGGCCTCGACGCAGCCGGCGAGGCCGGCGAAGCGCACCTGGCGGCTGACCAGTCCGGGGGCGTAGTGGGCATACTTGGCGGAGTTGGTCATCAGGGTGCGCGCGCCCGGCGGCACCAGCGGTTCGTCGAGCATGCACCAGCAGGTGTCGGTGACCAGCCGCGCGCCGAACGCCTGCAGCGTCGCCAGGTGCCCGGCCGCTTCGGCCTGGGCGACGACCTGCCGGCTGCTGGTGATCACCAGCGCTACCTCCGGGTGTCTGCGGCGGCCGTGGCAGAGCGCGGCGAGCTGGGCGAATTCGCTGGCGGAGAAGTGCGGGTTGCCCAGCGCCACCAGGTCGATCCGCGTCTCGTCGGCGCTGTCCAGCTCGCGCCAGGCGTCGCGCAGGCGCTCGCGACCGACCCGCAGGGTCCGCCGCGGCGCGCGGCCGCCGAAGGCGCTGGCCAGGTCAGGGGCTTCCGGGGTGACGCCGATGACGTGGAACATCGGCACCGAGGAACTGGTGCCCAGCGCCGCGCCGAAGGCCTTGAGCGCGTCGTGGTCCGGCTGCCGCTGCCGCAGGCCGTCGATCGCCGGGATCTGTCCGTCGCAGAGCAGGCCGCAGAGGTAGCCGAGGGTCGGGTAGAAGGCATCGTCGACGCTGCCGAGGTCTTCCACTTCGATCAGTACCCGCGCCTGGCGCTGCTCGTCGAGGTGGCAGCCGGCCAGCGGCGCGCGACCGGTGAGGGCGCAGCAGATATCCATGAAGTCGGCGTACTTGTTGGTGCGTGCGCCGAGCACGCTGTTGGCGAAGAGCACCGCGTTGGACTCGGCCCAGACGATCTGTTCGCCGGCCCGCGCGCTGTCGTCGAGCAGGTAGGGCGCGCAGGTGAAGCTGGGCTGCGCGCCCATGTCGAGATAAGCCTGGGCCAGGGCCGCGGCCGGCTCGCCGAGGGTGGCGGGTACGCCCTGTTCGCGCCAGCGGCGCTGGTCCACGGAGATGGCGTTGAGGGTGGTCGGTACCCGCACCCGGGCACCGAGGTCGCGCAGGGTCTCGGCGAAGCGCAGGCCGGCCGGGCCGGTGTAGATGCAAGCGTCGATGTGCGCGCGCTGGATCTCGACCAGCCGTTGCGCGCCCTGCAACGCCGCCATGCGCAGGACGATGCGCATCGCCAGGCGCGCGGCTTCGCCGTGTTCGCCGGCGAGCAGGGCCTGGTCGAAGGCGTCCAGTCGCGGGCCGGCATCGGTCGCCAGCGCTTCGGCGGGCCGGGCCTCCAGCGGCGGCGGGGCATCGCGGTGGAGTTCCAGTCGACCGTCGGCCAGGCGCGCCCAGGGATAGGCGGCGAGTTCGTCGAAGCGCTCGCCGAGACAGGCGATGGGTAGCGAGCGGCCGAACAGTTCCTCGGCGACTATCGCGCCGAGGGCGAGGATTTCGTCCGGTTCGCGCAGGAGGATCGCCGCCGGCGCACGTCCGCCGAGGATCAGTTCCAGCAGTACGCTGCTGCCGGTGCAGGAGCCGCGCCCACCGGGAATCGCCAGCAGCCTGCCGTGCAGATGGCGGCCGCTGAGCGGGTGGTGACGGTCGATCACTTCCGCGCTGCGCGGGTCGACGCCGCCCCAGAAGCTCAGGCCGGTCGGTGCGTACAGCAGTTCGCCGGACGCGCTGCCGGCGACCAGGGTACGGGGAACGATGAGGTGTGCGTGCTTCATCGGCGCATCCAGGACGGGGGGAAACGGCGCGGCCCGGCGGCGGACCGCGCCCTCGGCTTCAGCGATAGACCGCGCTGGTGGTCAGCTCCGGCGCCGTGCCGCCGACCCATTTCTGCGCCAGCTCGGCGTAGCGGCCGGTGCGCACCTGCTGGTTGATGAACAGGTTCAGGTAGTTGAGCAGGCCGTATTCGTTGCGCTTGGCGCCGAGGGCCACGTAGTCGATGTCATAGGGCGCGTCGCCGGCGATCTTCAGGCCCTTGTACTTGCCCGACTTGATCCACGAGGCGGCGACGGTGGAAGAGACGACCGTGGCGTCGATATGCCCCTGGCTGATCGCCAGGGCGGTGTCGGCCTCGGACTGGTAGGCGCGGAAGCTGCCCTTGGCGTCGCCCCAGGCCTTGCTGTCCTTCTCCAGGGCCAGCGCCTCGAAGGTGCCGGCGGTGCCGCCGACCGGGCGGCCCTTGAGGTCCTCGTAGCTGGCGATGCCGGTGTCCTCGCGGGTCAGTACCACCTTGACGAAGGCGAAGTAGGGGATGCTCATGCCGATGGTCTTGGCCCGCTCCAGGGTGTCCGAGGTGGACGCGACGATCACGTCGGCGCGACCCGATACCAGCGCCGGGATGCGGTCGGGAAAGGGCGTCTCGACGATCTCCGCCTTGACGTCCAGGGCCTTCGCCAGGTCGTTGCAGTAATCGACGTCGAAGCCCACCGGGTTGTTCTGCGCATCGCGCGAGCCCATCGGCGGAAAGTCCAGGGTGACGGCGCAGCGCAGCTTGCCGGACTCGATGATGTCGTCGAGCTTGTCGGCCTGGGCGAGACCGGCGAGGGAACAGCCCAGGGCAGCGGTGAGGGCTAGGGCAAGGGTCTTCTTGGTATTCATGGGGGCCTCTGGCGATGCGGTTGAGTGGGAGGGCGGCAAATCCCGTATTTGTGATTTCGTATACGATATTTTAAGTGAGCAATGGCTGTGCCAGAACCTCGTCCGACGCCGATAAAAAACCTTTCGCTGGAGCGCGACCGCTTTGGCTGGCGCGTCGCTGTGCCATGCCGCGCCGGACTGCGCCCCGCTCGGGCGCGGCCGGCGGTGTTACAAAAGGGAGCAGGATTGCTACCGCCGCCCCGTGGCGGGGCGAGGCGTTACGCTTTTCGGGGCTGGCGATGGGTCTCGCGGTACTGGCTCGGCGAGAGTCCGGTGAGCGCCTTGAACTGGCGGCTGAAGGCGCTGTGGTCGGTGTAGCCGCAGCGCAGGGCGATCTCGGTGATCGGCGCGTCGCCGGCGAGCAGTTGCGAGGCGGCGCCGAGCCGCGCCTTGTGGATCATCTGCCGTGGGGTGAGCTGGAAGATGCGCTTGCAGTGACGCTCCAGTTGCGCCACCGAGAGCCCGGCGATGGCGGTGAGATCGGCGAGGCTGAGCGGCTGGTCGTAGTGCTCGCGGATATGCGCGTCCACCGCCGCCAGTCGGCCGTAGGCCGGGTGCGCCGACTGCGCCGCCGGCAGGTCGTGGGAGATGCCGGCCATGCCGATGATCGCCCCGTCGGCATCGCGCAGCGCCTGCTTGTGGGTCAGGCACCAGCCCGGCTGGCGACCGGGATAGAGGTGCAGCTCCAACTGGTTCTCCAGCGTCGCGCCGCCGCGCAGCACGCGCCGATCCTGCTCGGCATAGAGCGGACCGAGGCTGGAAGGGAAGACCTCGTCGGCGCTGCGGCCGAGCAGTTCGGCCTTGTCCTTCACGCCGCAGCGGCGTGCCAGGGTGCGGTTGATCAGGACGTAGCGGGCACGCTCGTCCTTGACGAAGAACACCACGCCGGGCATGGCGTCGAGCAGCGCCTCGACCTGGCGCAGGCTGGCCAGCAGGCTGGCGAGGTCGGCGGGGGGCGGGGCGGCGAGCAGGTCGTGCATCGGGGCGAAGGCCTGGCTGGGGGACCGCGCCAGCATACGGGGCGCCGGCGGCCGGGAACAGGGCCCGGCCGCGCGCCTCAGTTGCCCGGCGAGTCGCAGCGCAATGGCACCGTGCGCACGCGGCGCAGGTAGAAGAGGCAGGTGGCGCCGAGCAGCAGCGTCATCAGGACGAACTCGACGGCCAGGGTCGTCTGCGTCGCTTCCAGGTAGTCGCCATGGCGCTCCAGCCTGTGCGCGAACACCGCGCCGAGCAGCGCCGAGCCGAGGCCGAGGGAGGCCTGCTGGACGGTGGCGAGCATGGCGCTGCCGGCGCCGGCCTGGGCGGTCGGCACCTCCGAGAGGCCGATGCGGAAGAAGCTGCTGACGATGAACGCCTGGCCGAAGCCGATCACCAGGGTCGCCGGCGCCAGGTTGAGGATGCCCGGCTGCGGCCAGACCCGTTGCAGGGTCAGCATCAGGCCGAGCAGGCCGCACATCTGGATGACGCAGCCGAGCAGCAGCAGGCGTACCGGGCCGATCCGCGCCGCCACCCGGGCGGTGAGCAGCGCCGAGACGAAGTAGGAAGCGCCGAGGGCGATGAAGGCATTGCCGGCCTGCACCGGCGAGAGACCGGCGCCGGCCTGCAGGGCCAGGGCAAGGGCGAACATGAAGCCGCTCCAGCAGGCGAAGAACAGGATCGCCAGCAACAGGCCGAAGCGGATGCTCGGCAGGCGCAGCAGCGACGGCGGCAGCAACGGCCAGGCCTGGCGGCGTTCCTGGCGCAGCTCGGTGCGCCACAGCCAGGCCAGCAGCGGCACCGCCGCCGCCAGCAGCAGGGCGCAGGGCCAGGACCAGTGCAGCGATGGGCCGAGAGCCAGCGGCAGCAGCAGGCAGAGGATCAGCGCGGCGAGCAGCAGGGTGCCCGGCGCGTCGACGCGGGCGGCATGCTCGGCGCGGGTCTCCGGTACCCAGCGGCGGCTGCAAAGGAGAATGCCGAGGCAGATCGGCAGGTTGATCAGGAACACGCTGCGCCAGCCGAGGCCGCCGATGTCGGCGGAGACCAGGAAGCCGCCGAGCACCTGGCCGACGACGAAGGCCAGGCCGCCGATGGCGCCGTAGGCGGCCAGCGCGCGGGAATGCGCGTGGCCGCTGAGGCTGACATGCAGGGTGGCGAGGATCTGCGGCACGATCAGCGCCGCGCCGACGCCCTGCAGGGCGCGCGCCACCAGCAGCAGCCAGACCGAACCGGCCAGCCCGCAAAGCAACGAGGCGACGGCGAACAGGGCGACGCCGAGATCGAACAGGCGGCGACGGCCGTAGTTGTCGCCAAGCCGGCCGCCCATCGCCAGGCACACGGCGAAGGCCACGCCGTAGACGGCGACGATCAGTTCCAGTTCGGTTTCGCTGGCGCCGAGGGAATGGGCGAGGGCGTCGAGGGCGACGTTGACGATGGAGAAATCGATCATCGGCAACAGTTGCCCCGCCAGCAGGATGCAGAGCCCGGCGAGGCCGAGCCGCGACGACGAGACGGCGCTGGGCATGGGCGGAGTCCTTGTGCGGAGGGGAGTGGGCTGGCAGCATGCGCTTCTGGCTAACCCGGTACCAGTTCTTGCTTATCCTGGTATTGGCGCTACCCGTCTGCCCTCCGGAGGACTTCGCCATGCCCCTCGACGCCCCTGCCAGCCACGCTGCGGAAAGCCCCGCGCAGCCGTCCCGCGCCGAACAGCTGGGGGCCTTCCTGCGCCGCCGGCGGGAAAGCATCGAGCCGCAGCGGGTCGGCATTTCCCGCCTCGGCCGCCGACGCACGCCGGGCCTGCGTCGCGAGGAGGTGGCGCAGCTCGCCGGGGTCGGCGTGACCTGGTACACCTGGCTGGAGCAGGGCCGCGCGGTACGCGCCTCGGAGCAGGTGATCGGAGCCATCGCCCGGGCCCTGCTGTGCAACGAGACGGAAACCCACCACCTGTTCAACCTCGCCGGGCTGGCCGCGCCGACCTCGGCGCGGCGGGCGGTCTGCGAGAAGCCCTCGGCCGCCACCCAGGCCATCCTCGATGCCCTCGACCCGTTGCCGGCCATGGTGCAGAACGCCCGTTTCGACATCCGCGGCTACAACCGCGCCTATTGCCGGCTGGTGGGCATCGACCTGGCGGAGATCCCCGAGGAAGACCGCAACTGCATCTACCTGGCGCTGACCCACGAGCGCTGGCGCTACTGCATGGCCAACCGCGAGGAGGCGTTGCCGCGGATGGTCGGCTTCTTCCGCGCGGCAATGGTCGAGCGCATGGGCGATCCGCTGTGGGAGCGGCAGTTGCAGCGCTGCCTGGAGGTTTCGGCGGAGTTCCGCGAGATCTGGCGGCGCAATGAGGTGATGGGTATCGAAAACCAGCTCAAGCGCTTCCGTCATGCGCGCTGCGGCGAATTCGAACTGCAGCAGACCAACTGGTGGTCGGCGCCGAAGAACGGCGATCGCCTGCTGGTCTTCGTCCCCCTCGACGACCACGCTCGCGACTGCCTGGAGCAACTGTGAGTCGGCGCCCTGTCCCGTAGCCAGCGCCTGCTCGACCTGCTGCAGATTTTGCGCCGGCATCGTTACCCGGTGGCCGGGCATGTGCTCGCCGGCGAACTGGGGATCAGCCTGCGCACCCTCTACCGCGATATCGCCACCCTGCGACAGCAGGGCGCGCACATCGAGGGCGGCGCCGGCGCCAGGCGTTGCTGCGCGAGTGGCGTGAACGGGAAAGCATCGCCGCGCAGTGAGCGACTGCTGCCGGAGACTGACAGACGGCCACCGCCTGCGGGTCTAGCGCCCGGCGCTGTAGCGGCTCAGAGCCGGAACTCCTCGGCGATCAGTTCGCCGAGGCGCTCCAGCGCCGGCGGCCGCTCTCCCGGGGCGAAGGCCAGGCGAATGCGGTGGGCGGGCAGTTCGGCGAAGCCCTCCGCCGGCCCCAGCACGCGCATCGTCGGGCCGACCCGCGCACGGTCGATCACGCCGATCGCCAGGCCGCCTTCGATGGCTGCTTCCAGCGCCGCCGCGCCGGGACTGCTGACCACCGTGCGCCAGCGCCGGCCCGTCGCGCCGAGGGCTTCCAGCAGCGCCTGCCGATAGGGACAACCCTGGCCGTGCAGGGCCAGCGGCAGCGGGCGTTGCGGATCGATCCGCAGGCCGTGGCCGGCGACCCACACCGGCTGGGTGCCGCCGATCTCGCGGGAGTGCCCGTCGTACGGGGTTTCGTCTTGCGCTTGCACCAGCAGGGCGAGGTCCAGCTGGCCGCGCCGCAGGCGTCCGGCCAGCCTGCCGCTGGCGTCGGTGAGCACCTCCAGCTCCAGCGCCGGCAGTTCCGCGCCGAGGCGTGGCAGGAGGCGGCCGAGCAGCTTGCCGGCGTATTCCTCGGAAATGCCGAAGCGCACCCGCAGTGGCTCTTCCCGTCTGCGCAACCCGGCGAGCACGCGGTCGTGGGTCTCCAGCAGCTCGGCGGTCTGGCGCTGGAACCGCTGCCCCAGCGGGGTCAGCCGCACCGACTGGTTGTCGCGCTCGAACAGCCGGCCGCCGGCCAGTTCCTCCAGGCGCCGGACGTGGGTGCTCACCGCCGAGGGGCTGCGGTTGAGGTGGCTGGCCGCGGCGAGAAAGCGGCCGAAGCGCAGGATGGCATGGAAGGTACGCAGCAGCTCGATATCCAGGTTGGCGCTCATGGTTCCGATTTCCTGCATGACTGGTGCAGATAGTTTCGTTTGATAGTAGCGGCGGAGGCCGCCTAGCCTCGACTCGAACCTGACCGACGGAGGCGAGCGATGCGCGCGACCACCTGCACCCCGCGAGCGATGCCCGGGGCGACCCGCCTGCTGGCCGTGCAACTGGGCATGGTACTGGCCTGGAGTTCCGGCTTCGTCGGCTACCGCTATGCCATGGAACAGGCGCCGGTGTTCCTCACAAGCTTCTGGCGCTTCGCCGTTTGCCTGGCGCTGCTGCTGCCCTTCGCCTGGGCCGGGCTGCGCCGGTTGTCGGCGCGCCAGTGGCGGCGCCAGGCGCTGATCGGGGCGTTGGCCTACGCGGGCTACATCGCGCCGATCGCCAAGGCCATCGAACTCGGCGTCTCGCCGGGCGTGGCGGCGCTGATGGCCGACCTGTTGCCGCTGCTGGTGGCCTTGCTGGCGCTGGTCCTGCCGGGGCAGCGAACGCAGCCTGGGCAGTGGCCGGGGATCGCCCTGGGCGTCGCCGGGGTGCTCTGGGCCGGGCATGCGGCGCTGGCGCTGGGGCGGGCGCCGGGCTGGGCCTACGGCCTGCCGCTGCTGGGCATGCTGGCGCTGGCCCTGGCCACCCTGTTGCAGAAGCGCTGGGACGACGCGCCGGGATCGCTGGCCGTGGTGCTGTTCGTGCAGATCGGCGCCGCGCTGCCGGCGTTCGCCGGCCTGGCGCTGGCGGAGGGTAGCCTGCGGCCGCCGCTGTCCGGCGGATTCCTGTTCGGGCTCGCCTGGCTGGTGCTGCTGCCCACCTTCGGCGGCTACGGCCTGTACTGGCTGGGCCTGCGCCATCTTTCTGCACAGGGTGGCAGCGCGGCGCTGTACCTGAGCCCGGCGCTGACCCTGCTATGGGCGCACTGGATGTTCGCCGAGCCGCTGACACCCATGCTGCTGGGTGGCCTGCTGCTGTCGCTGGCCGGCCTCGGCTGGCTGTATCGCGCCGAGCGTCGCTAGCCGGCGTCGCCCTGCCAGCAGGCCAGGGTCTCCAGGCGCGCCGGGCTGAACGGCGGACGCGGCGCCGGAGGCGTCCAGCCGAACAGGAATTGCGCGGCGCTGCCGCATATCCGCCCCTGGCAGGCGCCCATGCCGCAACGGCTGTGCAGCTTGGCCTCGGTCCAGCCGGCATGCCCGGCCAGCGCGGCCAAGGGGACGTCTTCGCAACGGCAGACCAGGGTATCCGCCTCCGCCAGTTCACGCAGTTCGGCACGCAGGGCGAAGTGTCGCGCCAGGGTGTCGGCGAAGCCCTGCCAGCGTCGCCGTCGTGGCCACAGGCGGCGAGCCGCGTCGCGCTCGTCGACGGCGGCATGGCCGGCGATGGTGCCTTCCACCAGGGCCAGTTCGCTGCCGCCGAAGCCGGTGCATTCGCCGGCGGCGTAGTGGTCGGGCAGGCTGCCGGCCTGCCATTCGTCGACGGCGAGCGCCGGGCCGTCGAGGCGATAGCCGAGGGCCTGGCCGAGTTGCACGTTGGGCACCAGGCCGAAGCCGCAGGCCAGGCGTTCGCAGGCGATCTCGCGGACCCGACCGCCTTCGCGCAGGCGCACGGCTTCCAGGCGCTCCTCGCCGAGGGCGGCGAGCACGTAGCTGTCGGCGCGGTAGCTACGGGCGAACAGGCCGGCGGCCTGCCACAGCTTGCCGGGCCAGCGCGGGAGGCGTACGGCGAAGGCGGCCAGGGTTCTCGCCGGCGCCTGTTCGGCGACGCGCAGCAGGCGCGCCCCGCACTGGCTGGCGCTGGCGGCGCTGGCCAGCAGCAGCGGGCCGGAGCCAGCCACCACCAGGCGCTGGCCGGCCAGTGGCAGGCCGCCCTTGGCCAACGCCTGCAGGCCGCCGGCGCCGGTGACGCCGGGGAGGGTCCAGCCGGGAAAAGGCAGCAGCAGTTCGCGGGCGCCGGTGCAGAGGACCAGGCGTCGGTAGCCGACCTGCCAGCCACGTTGCGGGTCTTCCAGCAACAGGCGCCTGCCGGGACCGCAGGCGACCACCCGGGTCGCCGGGAAGTGCTCGACATTGGCCTGCCCGGCCAGGCGTTGGCGCATCTGATGGGCACGCGGCGGCAGGCTGGCACGCGGGCCGTCGCGCCAGATCTGTCCGCCGGCGGCCGGGTTGTCGTCGACCAGGGCGATGCGCGCGCCGCTCGGCGCGGCGGCCAGCGCTGCGGCCAGGCCGGCGGGGCCGGCACCGACGATCAGCAGGTCGTAGTCGGCGCTCATGCCTGGGTCTCCACGCGCATGCCGGATTGGCAGACGGTCTGGCAGGCCAGGCGTCGCCGACCGTCGATCAATACCCGGCATTCCTGGCACGCGCCCATGCCGCAGAACGGCGCGCGCCGCCCGCCGCCGACCGCGCTGCGGGAGCAGCCGTCGCCGCCGAGGGCGAGGGCGGCCGCCACGCTGGTACCGACGGCGACCCGCAGCGGACGCCGGTCGATGAACAGTTCGATCATGGACGGGCACTCCTGGAGCTGGAGAGGAAGCGTTGCGGCAGATAAGGCGTGGCATCCAGCGGCGGCGTTTCGCCGAACAACTGGGCGGCGAGCAGGCGCGCGCTGCCCGGCGCGGTGGTCACGCCCAGGCCCTCGTGGCCGACCGCCAGCCACAGGCCCGGCTGCGCCGGGTGCTCGCCAAGCAGCGGCAGGCCGTCCGGAGTGGCAGCGCGGAAGCCGGTCCAGGCACGGATCGCATTGAGGCCGGCGAGCCCCGGCAGGTAGTCCAGGGCACGCCGCAGCATGCGCGCCAGCACCGGGCCTTCCACCTGCGGGTCGAGCGTGTCGAACTGCCGCGAGGAGCCGAGGAAGACCTGCCCGGTGGGGCGCGGCTGGGCGTTGAAGGCTACCGAGGTACCGCTGCTGGCGTGGGCGCTGCTGACATAGCCGAGTTCCACCAGTTGATGGCGGAGGGTGCCGGGATAGCGGTCGGTGATCAGCAGGTGGCCTTTCTTCGGGCGGATCGGCAGCTCCGCGCACAGCTCGCCGGCATGGATGCCGTTGGCCAGCACCAGCGCCTCGGCGCTCAGCCAGCGGCCGTCGGCCAGGCGCAGGCGGCTGCCGTCCACTTCGCTGACTTCGGCGTGCAATCGACGCAGGCGCGGGCCGGCTCGTTCGAGCAGCCAGCGCGCCGCGTTGGGCGCGTAGAGGATGCCGTCGCCCGGCACCTTCAGGGCGCCGGCGAGGCCTGGCCGCAAGACCGGTTCCAGGTCACGCAGGCGCGCGGCGTCGAGCATCTCGCAGGCGACGCCGGCGGCCAGCAGGGCCTGGCGCTTGCGCTCGGCTTCGGCGAGTTCGGCGGCATCGGCGGCCAGCCAGAGGGTGCCACAGCCGCGATAGGCGCAATCCTCCGGCAACTCCGCCGCCCAGGCGCGCCAGGCCTGGATCGAGTAGTCGCTGAGGGCCAGTTCGGCCGGGTTGTCGTCCATCGCCACCAGATGGCCCATGCCCACCGCGGTGGCACCGCCGCGGCGGCTGTCCAGCACCAGTACGTCGAGGCCGCGACGCGCCAGTTCATGGGCGCAGGCGCTGCCGACGATGCCGGCGCCGACCACGATGACCTCGGCGTTCACCGGCGGATGCCCCAGGCGAACGGATCGTCGTCCGCCAGCAGCAGGGTGGCTTCCGCGCTGACGTGGGCGCGGCCGCGGATGGTCGGCACGATGCGCCCGCCGGGCTGGCCGTCGAGCCATTCGTAACGCCCCTCGAACTGGCTGCCGATCACGCTCGCCTGGCGCCAGGGCTGGCCGGGCAGCAGCTTGCCGTCGGCGGCCAGGCAGGCCAGCTTGGCGCTGGTGCCGGTGCCGCAGGGCGAGCGGTCGTAGGCCTTGCCGGGACAGAGCACGAAGTTGCGGCTGTCGGCGTGGGGATCGTCGGCGAACAGTTCGATGTGATCGATGGCACCGCCGTCCTCGCCGCGGATGCCCTGGTCTTCCAGCGCCTGCTGGACGGCGACGGTGTAGGCGGTGAGGGCGTCGAGGTTGTCGCCGGCGATGCGCTGGCCGTGTCCGGCGACCAGGAAGAACCAGTTGCCGCCCCAGGCGATGTCGCCGCTGACCCGGCCGATGCCGGGCACTTCGACGCTGACCTGGCGACGGTAGCGGTAGGCCGGCACGTTGCGCACGCTGACCGAACCGTCCTCGTGGAGGGTCGCCTCGACCTCGCCGACCGGCGTCTCGATGCGGTGCACGCCGGGACCGATCCGCCCGAGGTGTGCCAGCGAGGCGACCAGGCCGATGGTGCCGTGGCCGCACATGCCGAGGTAGCCACTGTTGTTGAAGAAGATCACTCCGGCACAGGCTTCGGGATCGACCGGTGCGCAGAGCAGGGCGCCGACCAGTACGTCGCTGCCGCGCGGTTCGAGGATGCAGGCGGCGCGCCAGGCGTCGTGGCGCTCGCCGAGCAGGCGCCGGCGCTCGGCCATGTCGCCCTGGCCGAGATCGGGAAAGCCGCCGATGACCAGGCGGGTGGGCTCGCCGCCGGTATGCGAATCGATGATGCGGATGCGTTGCATGGTGGCCCTCGCCTGTGCCGGGGTATGCGCCACAGGGTGGCGTTTCGGCGGGACGGGGCGCTTGAGGGTTTTCGCTCAGGCGGATGACGAAAGCGGCATAGCCTGGATGGCCCGGCTCAGGTGCTGGCCGGGCGGTTCGGCAGGTGTTCGTAGAGGGTCCGGCAGACCCCGACGATATGTGCCTCGATCAGTGCCGCGGCCCGTTCGGCATCGCCGGCGCGACAGGCGGCGACGATCTCGCGGTGTTCCTGGTCGGCGCGCTGCTTGCCTTCGGACAGGCTCATCTGCATGCGCAGGTAGCGTTCCAGCTTGTCGTGGATGGAGCGGATCAGGTTGACCAGGAACGGCCGCTGCGCCGGTTCGTAGAGGCAGGCGTGCAGTTGCCAGTTGAGTTCGGCCCAGCGGCCGACGTTGTCTTCGCCGACGAAGTCGGCGCAGATCGCCTCGGCGCGGGCGAAGGTGGTCTCGTTCATGTTCGGCACCGCCAGGCGGATCGCCTGCGCCTCGAGCAGCACCCGCACTTCGAACATCTGCGCCAGTTCCGGTTCGGAAATACGCGTCACCACCGCGCCCTTGTTGCGCTGGAACAGCACCAGGCCTTCCGCCTCCAGGCGCTTGAGGGCCTCGCGGACGGGAATCTTGCTGACATTGAAGAGTTGCGCGATGTCGTCCTGGCGGATCGGTTCGTCCTCGGCGAAATGCCCGGCGATGATCGCTTCGCGCAGGTGCTTGGCGATGATCTCGGAGGCCGAAGGGGCGATGCCCAGGTTAGGGGCGTTGAGCATGGAGAGAGGCAAGCGGGACAACCTGCATGGCGTTGGGAACGTGCGGGATATTGTATACGAACGCTTGGCGCGTGCCGCTGCCAGTTGGCGCCTTCTGCGCAGGCGTGTTGGTCGGCTCCAGTGGGCCTCCGTGGCGCATGTTTCGCAGGGCGAAACGCTCTTCCGGAAAGTTCGCGGAGAGGCTGGACAATAGAAAATTAGCTTGCTAATAATTCGCTCGCTCATGTATTTCGGGGCGTCCGCGATGGCCAAGCCTTCCTTCTTTTCCTCCGACCTGGTGCAGGTGTTGCTGTGCCCGCGTCTGCACGAACTGCAGTTCGCGGTGAAGGCCCTGCTGGCCGGCGGGTTGGCCCTGTACCTGGCCTTCGGCCTGGAGCTGGAGCAGCCGCAATGGGCATTGATGACGGTGTTCGTGGTCAGCCAGCCCTATAGCGGCATGGTCCTGGCCAAGGGCATGTTCCGCCTGATCGGCACCTGCGCCGGTGCGCTGGTGTCCATCGGCATGGTCGCACTCTATGGCCAGGCATCGCTGCCCTTCCTCCTGCTGATGGCCCTCTGGCTGGCGTTCTGCACCGCCGGCGCGTCGCTGCTGCACAATCATGCGTCCTACGGTTTCGTCCTGGCCGGCTACACCGCGGCCATCGTCGCCCTGCCGGCCAGCGCCGATCCGGCGACGGTGTTCGACCAGGCGGTGGCCCGCTGCTCGGAGATCGGCCTGGGCATCCTCTGCGCGGCGCTGGTGAATGTGCTGCTCTGGCCGCGGCGCCTGGAACGCCAGTTGGCGAACCAGGGCAAGGCGGCCTGGGAGGCCGGCTTGCAGGCGGCCGCGGCGGAGCTGCGCGGCGCCGACGAACGCGGCGAGCTGCTCGCGGCGCTGGGGCGGATCGCCGCGGCGGACGCCCAGCGCGACCACGCCTGGTTCGAGGGCGCGCTCGGCCGCGCCCGTTCCCAGGCCTTGCGCGTGCTAGGCCTCGACCTGCTCGGCCTGCTGCGCGCGGCGCGCAAGGTGGCTCGCGAGCGGAGGCTGCTCGATCCGGCCAGCGCGCACGCCTTGCAGCCCTGGCTGGAAGAACTCGAGGCACTGTTGCGCGAGGGCCGCCAGGCCGAGTTCGAGGCCTGCCGGCAGCGCTTGCGCCTGGCGCTGGACGCGGCGCATGGACAGTTGCACCTGTGCCTGGTCTGCCTCGAACGCCTGCTCGGCGAGGCGAGGGCGGCCGGGCGCAGCGTCGAGGCGCTGGTCTATGGCGCGCCCACCCGCCAGGCGCCGGCCGCCATCGCCTGGCACCGGGACATCGAGCGCGGCGTGCTGTTCGGCCTGCGCAGCGCCCTGGCGTTCCTCTGCGTGGCCGCGTTCTGGCTGGCCAGCGCCTGGCCGAGCGGGTTGGGCGCGGTGTCGATCACCGGGGTGGTGCTGAGTCTCTTCGCCAGCCGCGACAACCCGGCCCAGGCCGGCCTGAACTTCCTTCGCGGGATCCTCCTGTCGATCCCGCTGGCCGGCTTCGTCGCACTGTTCTACCTGCCCGGCGTGGACGGCTTCCCGCTGCTCTGCCTGGGCCTGGGCGTACCGCTGTTCTTCGCCGCGCTGTGCGTGAACCGGGCGAGCCTGGCCGGGATCGCCTCGCCGTTCTGCATCTTCTTCGTGAAGAACGTCGCGCCGAGCAACAGCATGAGCTACGACCTCGCGCACTTCCTCAACAACGCCCTGTCGACGGTGCTCGGGGTGGCCTTCGCCGTGCTGGTGTTCAACCTGGTCAGCCTGCGGCCGGGCGAACGCCATTACCGGCGCATGCTGCAGGCCACCCTCGGCGACCTGGCGCGGCTCACCCTGCGCTCGCCGGCGCAGGCCGAGGCCTGGTTCGGCGGGCGCACCGCGGATCGCCTGATCCGCCTGGCGCAGCGCTACGACCGTTTGCCGGAGGGGCGCCGCCAGCCCTGGTCGGACGGCCTGATGGGACTCGACTTCGGCGACGAGCTGCTCTACCTGCGGCAGTGCCTGGAGGAGGTCCCGGCGTCCCTGGCGCAGGCCCGCGACCGCTACCTGCGGCGCCTGCGCCTGGCGCTGCAGGGCGATGGCCCGCGGGCTGAGCGTGAACACGCCCTCGACCCGCCGACCGCGCGCCTGCTCAAGGCCCTGGCCGCCAGCCCGCTGGCCGGCAGCGAACGCGGCGAGCTGGCCGGCGCCGCGCTGGTGCAGTTGCAGGCCACCTGGCGGCAGTGGTGCCGCAGCCATGCTCCGGCCGGGACGGCGCTGCGCGCGGACCCGCTCCCCGGAGCCGGGCGCTAGTTCTGCGGTGGCCGGCCACATTGACCGCGCAAGCCCCGAACCACTAAGCTGCGCGCCTTGCGACAGGTGCCCCGCAAGGGGTGAAACAGGGAAGCTGGTGCGTTCCGTCGGAACCAGGCCAGCGCTGCCCCCGCAACGGTAGGCGAATCAGACAGCCGCTCGATGACCACTGTGCTCCGGCATGGGAAGGCGCGGCTGGAAGCGTCCAGCGCTTCGCTCGCGAGCCCGGAGACCGGCCTGACGCACCCACGGCATCGCGGAGGGCGCTGTCGGACGTCTCCTGCCGTCGCTTCGTCCTCCGTCTGCCTCAACCCAGGTCGCGCGGGTGAGAGCGACGGAGCAGCGCAGAGCATGAACAGAGTTTTCCTGACCCCGGCAGCCGTGGCGCTGTGCGGCGCGTCTTCCCTGAGCCTGGCCGAACCGGTCAGCCTTGCGGACCAGGTGGTGACCGCCACCCGTACCGCCCAGACCGCTTCCCAGAGCCTGGCGGCGGTGAGCGTCATCGACCGCGAGGATATCGAGCGCAGCCAGGCGCGCAGCGTGCCGGAGCTGTTGCGCCAGGTACCCGGCGTGTCGCTGGCGAACAACGGCGGTTTCGGCAAGAACACCACGCTGTTCCTGCGCGGCACCGAGTCCGACCATGTGCTGGTGCTGATCGACGGCATCAAGGTCGGCTCGGCCAGCGCTGGCCTCACCGCGTTCCAGGACTTGCCGGTGGAGCTGATCGAGCGCATCGAGGTGGTCCGCGGGCCGCGTTCCAGCCTGTACGGCTCGGAGGCCATCGGCGGGGTGATCCAGATCTTCACCCGGCGCGGCGACGGCCAGGGCGCCAAGCCGTTCTTCTCCGCCGGTTACGGCACCCATCAGACCCTGGAGGGCAGCGCCGGGGTCAGCGGCGGCGCTGGCAACGGCTGGTACAGCCTCGGGGTGAGCAGTTTCGATACGGCGGGGATCAACACCAAGCGCGCCGGTACTGCGGGCTATGAGCCAGACCGAGACGGCTACCGCAACCTGTCCGGCAACCTGCGCGGCGGCTATCGCTTCGACAATGGCCTGGAACTCGACGGTACCCTGCTGAGGGCCAAGTCGCACAACGACTATGACCAGGTCTTCGGCAACTCCGGTTTCAATGCCAACGCCGACGGCGAGCAGAACCTGGTCGGCGGCCGTGCCCGCTTCACTCCGTTCGATCCCTGGCTGGTGACCCTCCAGGCCGGGCGCAGCGAGGACAAGGCCGATGCCTATCAGGATGGCCGTTTCTACTCGCGCTTCGATACCCGTCGCGACAGCCTGTCCTGGCAGAACGACCTGACTCTGGCCGAAGGCCATGTGCTGACCCTCGGCTACGACTGGCAGAAGGACGAGATCAGCAGCAGCGAAGCCTTCAGCGTCGACTCGCGGCTGAACAAAGGCTGGTTCGCCCAGTACCTCGGCCAGTACGGTCGCCAGGATTGGCAACTGAGCCTGCGCCGCGACGACAACCAGCAGTTCGGCGTGCACGACACCGGCAGCGCCGCCTGGGGCTACGCGCTGAGCGACGCGCTGCGCTTCACCGTCAGCTACGGCACGGCGTTCAAGGCGCCGACCTTCAACGAACTCTACTACCCCGACTACGGCAATCCCGACCTGGACGCCGAGACTTCGCGCAGCCTGGAAGTCGGGCTGAGCGGTACGCATGGCTGGGGGCACTGGGCGGTAAATGCCTTCCGTACCAACGTCGACGACCTGATCGGCAACGATCCGCGTCCGGCGCCGGGGCGCCCCTGGGGGCAGCCGAACAACATCGACGAAGCGCGCATCCGTGGCGTCGAACTGGTCCTCGGCAGCCAGTGGCTGGGCTGGGACTGGAACGCCAACGCAACCTTCCTCGACCCGCAAAACCGTTCCGGCGGCGTCAACGACGGCAACGAGCTGCCGCGCCGGGCGCGGCGGATGTTCAACCTGGAACTGGACCGGCGCTTCGAGCGTCTTTCGCTGGGCGCCAGCGTGCACGCCGAAGGCCGACGCTATGATGACCCGGCCAACAAGGTGCGCCTGGGCGGCTACGCCACCCTCGACCTGCGCAGCGAGTACCGGCTGAACGACGAATGGCGTCTGCAGGGCCGGATCGCCAACCTGTTCGGTGCCGACTACGAAACCGCGTATGGCTACAACCAGCCTGGCCAGGCGGTCTACCTCAGCGTGCGCTACCAGGCTCTGTGAGGCCGGGTATTTCGAATGAACGAGGCGACGGCGCGGCCGCGTCGCCGCAAGGAGTGATCGACGATGAACGAATCCCCCGAGAAGGACCAGCGCCACCGCGAGCGGATGGAGCGCAAGAAGGCCGTGGTCGACGAGAAGATCGCCCAGGCCCGCGACGAACGCGGCGTGCTCCTGGTGCATAGCGGCAACGGCAAGGGCAAGAGCAGCTCGGCCTTCGGCATGGTCGCGCGGGCCCTGGGCCATGGCATGAAGGTCGGTGTCGTGCAGTTCATCAAGGGCGCCGCCAGCACCGGCGAGGAAGCCTTCTTCCGGCGCTTCCCCGAGGAAGTCAGCTATCACGTGATGGGCGAGGGCTTCACCTGGGAGACCCAGGACCGCCAGCGCGACATCGCCAAGGCCGAGGCGGCCTGGAAGGTCGCCGCGCAATTGCTGGCCGACCCGGACGTTGGCCTGGTGGTGCTGGACGAACTGAACATCGCCCTCAAGCACGGCTACCTGGAACTGGACAGGGTCCTCGCCGACATCCAGGCGCGCCCGGCCATGCAGCATGTGGTGGTGACCGGTCGCGGCGCGCAGCCGGGGATGATCGAGGCCGCCGACACGGTGACCGAGATGAGCCTGGTCAAGCACGCGTTCAAGGCCGGGATCAAGGCGCAGAAAGGAGTGGAGTTCTGATGCCCGCGCCATGCGCGGAGACGCTTCGCCCATGACCCAGGCACGCTGTCCGGCCCTGCTGATCGCCGCCCCGGCCTCCGGCCAGGGCAAGACCACCGTCACCGCCGCTCTGGCCCGCCTGCATGCGCGCCAGGGGCGACGGGTGCGGGTGTTCAAGTGCGGACCGGACTTCCTCGACCCGATGATTCTCGCTCGCGCCTCCGGCGCGCCGGTCTACCAGCTCGACCTGTGGATGGTCGGCGAGGCCGAAGCGCGACGCCTGCTGGCGCGGGCCGCCGGCGAGGCCGACCTGATCCTCATCGAAGGGGTGATGGGCCTGTTCGATGGCAACCCCTCGGCGGCAGACCTGGCGCGGCGTTTCGGCGTGCCGGTGCTGGGGGTGATCAACGGCGCGGCGATGGCCCAGACCTTCGGCGCGCTGGCCTACGGACTGGCGCATTTCCAGCCGGACCTGCCGTTTTCCGGAGTGCTCGGCAACCGCGTCGGCAGCCAGCGCCACAGCGACATCCTGCGCGATTGCCTGCCGCCCGGCATGCGCTGGTTCGGCGGTCTGCCGCGCTCGGCCGAGTTCGAACTGCCGAGCCGCCACCTGGGCCTGGTCCAGGCCGAGGAACTGGCCGATCTCGATGCGCGCCTGGACGCCGCCGCCGACGCCTTGCGGGCCAGCGCCGAGACCGACCTGCCGGAGCCGGTGACCTTCGAGGTGCCCGCTCCGGCGCCGCTGCAACGCAGCCTGGAAGGCGTGCGCATCGGCGTGGCCCGCGATGCCTCGTTCGCCTTCCTCTACCAGGCCAATCTCGACCTGCTGCGCGAACTCGGCGCCGAACTGGCGTTCTTCTCGCCGCTGCAGGACCAGGCGTTGCCCGCCGTGGACAGCCTGTACCTGCCGGGCGGCTACCCCGAACTGCACCTGGGGCGCCTGCAGGGCAATCGCGCCATGGCCGAGGCGATCCGAGCCCACCATGCCGCCGGCAAGCCGCTGCTGGCCGAGTGCGGCGGCATGCTCTACCTGCTCGACTGCCTGGAAGACGCCGACGGCGAGCGCGGCGAACTGCTCGGCCTGCTGCCGGGCCGGGCGCGCCTGCAGAAGCGCCTGACCGCCTTGGCCTTGCAGGAGGTCGAGCTGCCGGAAGGGCGGCTGCGCGGGCATACCTTCCATCACTCGACCCTCGACTGCGCCGTCGAGCCTCTGGCCCGTGGCGTCTGCCCGAACGGCCGGAACACGGCGGAGGCGGTGTTCCGTCTTGGCCGGCTGACGGCTTCCTATATCCATTTCTACCTGCCTTCCAACCCGCAGGCCGCCGCTGCGTTGCTGGCGCCCGCGCGAGACGCCGACTGACATGTCCGATTCTTCCCACGCCTTCAGCGCCACGGAGCGCGCCGCCGTCTACCGGGCCATCGCCGAGCGCCGCGACATGCGCCACTTCAGCGGTGGCAGCGTGGCGCCGGAGCTGCTCGCGCGGCTGCTGGAGGCCGCACACCAGGCGCCCAGCGTCGGCCTGATGCAACCCTGGCGCTTCATCCGTATCACCGAGCCGGCGTTGCGCCGGGCCATCCACGGGCTGGTCGAGGAGGAACGCGGACGCACCGCCGAAGCCCTCGGCGAGCGCTCCGACGAGTTCATGCGGCTCAAGGTCGAGGGCGTGCTGGATTGCGCCGAACTGCTGGTCGCCGCCCTGATGGACGACCGCGAACGCCATGTGTTCGGTCGCCGGACCCTGCCGCAGATGGACCTGGCGTCGCTCGCCTGCGCGATCCAGAACCTCTGGCTGGCCAGTCGCGCCGAGGGCCTGGGGATGGGCTGGGTATCGCTGTTCGATCCGGCCGCGCTGGGCGAGTTGCTCGGCCTGCCGCCCGGCAGCGAGGCGGTGGCGGTGCTCTGCCTGGGCCCGGTGGCGGAGTTCTACCCGGCGCCGATGCTGGCGCTGGAGGGTTGGAGCGAACCGCGTCCGCTGGCCGAGCTGGTCTACCAGAACCGTTGGGGCGAGCGAGCATGAGCGCACTGCTGGGTATCCTCGGCGTGGCGCTGGATGCGCGCTTCGGCGAGCCGCAGGGCTGGCACCCGCTGGTCGCCTTCGGCCGCCTGGCCGATCGCCTGGAGCGCCGTTTCAACCGCTCGCGCCTGGCCGGCGAGGGCGATCCCGGGGTCGGCTGGCGCAGCCACGGGGTGACCGCCTGGGTCCTCGCGGTACTGCCGCTGACCCTGCTGGCCTGGGCGCTCGCTGAACTTCCCTACCTCGGCTGGCTGGTCCAGGCCCTGGCGCTGTACGCCGCGCTCGGCCTGCGTAGCCTCGGCGAGCACGCCGAACCGGTGGCGCTGGCCTTGCGCGCCGGCGACCTGGACGAGGCGCGGCGACGTGTCGGCTACCTGGTCAGCCGCGATACCCGCGAACTGGACCAGGCCGGGGTCGCCCGCGCGGCCACCGAGTCGGTACTGGAGAACGGCAGCGACGCGGTCTACGCCGCCCTGTTCTGGTTCGCCGTGGCCGGCGCGCCGGGGGTGGTGCTGTATCGCCTGAGCAATACCCTGGACGCGATGTGGGGCTACCGCAACGCGCGCTTCGAGCGCTTCGGCTGGGCCGCGGCGAAGATCGACGACATCCTCAACTACCTGCCGGCGCGGCTGGTGGCGCTGACCTACGCGCTGCTCGGCGACACCCGCCAGGCCCTGCGCTGCTGGCGCGAGCAGGCGCCGCAATGGGACAGCCCCAACGCCGGCCCGGTGATGGCCGCCGGCGCCGGTGCGCTGGGGGTTTCCCTGGGCGGCGCGGCGATCTACCACGGCGAGCTGCACCAGCGACCGCTCCTCGGCAGCGGCCCGCAGCCGCAGGGCCGCGACATCTATCGGGCCCTGGCGCTGGTGCGCCAGGGCGTGCTGCTCTGGCTGCTGGTGCTGGCCGGACTCTGGGCCATGGGGTGGCTGCATGCTTGAACACGGAGGGCGGTTGCGCGAGGCGGCGCGCCGTTACGACATTCCGCTGGCGGACTGGCTGGACCTGTCCACCGGCATCGCGCCCTGGCCGTTTTCGCTGCCGGCGATCCCCGAGCAGGCCTGGACCCGCCTGCCGGAGAGCGACGACGGCCTGGAAGCCGCCGCCTGCCTCTACTACGGCGCCGAACGGGTATTGCCGCTGGCTGGCAGCCAGGCGGCGATCCAGGCCCTGCCGAGGATGCGGCGGGGCGGGCGGGTCGGCGTCCTGTCGCCGTGCTACGCCGAGCACGCCCACGCCTGGCGCCAGGCCGGGCACCTGGTGCGGGAGATCGGCGAGGCCGAGGTCGAGCCCTATCTCGACAGCCTCGACGTGCTGCTGGTGGTCAACCCGAACAACCCCACCGGGCGGGTCTTCGAGCCCGCCGAGCTACTGGCCTGGCATGCCCGCCTGCAACGTCGCGGCGGCTGGCTGCTGGTCGACGAGGCGTTCATGGACTGCACCCCGCAGTCGAGCCTGGCGGCCTGCAGCAACCGGCCCGGATTGATCGTGCTGCGCTCGTTCGGCAAGTTCTTCGGCCTGGCCGGCGCGCGGCTCGGCTTCGCCCTCGGCGAACGGCCGCTGTTGCAGGCGCTGGCCGAGCAGCTCGGTCCGTGGACGGTCAATGGCCCGGTGCGCCATGTGGCCCAGAGTGCCTTGCGCGACCGCCAGCAACAGCGCCAGCAGCGCGAGCGCCTGCTGGCCGCCAGCCAGCGCCTGGAGGAACTGCTGCGCCGCCACGGCTGGCCGCCGGCGGGCGGCAGCGCGCTGTTCCAGCGCCTGGTCGATCCACGCTGCGCGGCGTTGCACGACTACCTGGCGCGGCGCGGCATCCTCACCCGCCAATTCGAGCAGCCGGCCAGCCTGCGCCTCGGCCTGCCCGCCGACGAGGCCGCCTGGGCCCGGCTGGATGCCGCGCTGCTCGGCTTCAAGGAGCCTGCTCATGAGTGATCGCGGACGGACCCTGATGGTCCAGGGCACCACCTCGGACGCCGGCAAGAGCACCCTGGTGACCGCGCTGTGCCGCTGGCTGGCCCGGCGCGGCGTCGCGGTGGTGCCGTTCAAGCCGCAGAACATGGCGCTGAACAGCGCGGTCACCGCCGACGGCGGCGAGATCGGCCGCGCCCAGGCGGTCCAGGCCCAGGCCTGTCGGCTGGCGCCGCACACCGACATGAACCCGGTGCTGCTCAAGCCGAACACCGACATCGGCGCCCAGGTGATCATCCATGGCCGCGCGGTGACCAGCATGGACGCCGCCGCCTACCACGACTACAAGCGCGTGGCGATGGAAGCGGTGCTGGCTTCCCATGGGCGGCTCGCCGCCGCCTACCGGGTGGTGATGGTGGAGGGCGCCGGCTCGCCGGCGGAGATCAACCTGCGCGCCAACGACATCGCCAACATGGGCTTCGCCGAAGCGGTGGACTGTCCGGTGATCCTGGTCGCCGATATCGACCGCGGCGGGGTCTTCGCCCACCTGGTCGGCACCCTGGAACTGCTCTCCGACTCGGAGCGGGAGCGGGTCAGGGGCTTCGTCATCAATCGTTTCCGCGGCGACATCGCCCTGCTGCAACCTGGCCTCGACTGGCTGGAGGCGCGCACCGGCAAGCCGGTGCTCGGCGTGCTGCCCTATGTCAGCGACCTGCACCTGGAGGCGGAGGACGCCATCGACACGCGCCAGGCGGCCAAGGTCGGGCCGCGCCTGAAGGTGGTGGTGCCGGTGCTGCCGAGGATCAGCAACCACACCGATTTCGATCCGCTGCGCCTGCACCCCCAGGTCGAGTTGAGCTTCGTCGGCCCCGGCCAGGCGCTGCCGTCGGCGGACCTGATCGTCCTGCCCGGCTCGAAGAGCGTGCGCGCCGACCTCGCGGCGCTGCGCGAGCGTGGCTGGGACGAGGCGATCCTCCGTCACCTGCGCTACGGCGGTCGCCTGCTGGGGATCTGCGGCGGCCTGCAGATGCTCGGCGAGCGCCTGCACGATCCGCTCGGCCTGGAAGGCGCGGCCGGCAGCAGCGCTGGCCTCGGCCTGCTGGCGTTGGAAACGACCCTGGAGGCGGACAAGCAATTGCGCAACGTACAGGGCCGCCTGAGCCTGGAGGATGCGCCGCTGTCGGGCTACGAGATCCATGCCGGAGTCACCCGTGGCGAAGCCCTGGCGCGGCCGGCGGTGGTGCTCGACGATGGCCGCGCGGATGGTGCCCGCAGCGTCGACGGGAACGTCATGGGCACCTACCTGCACGGCCTGTTCGAATCCACCGCGGCCTGTTCGGCGCTGCTGCGCTGGGCCGGCCTGCGCGAGGTCCAGGCGGTGGACTACCAGGCCTTGCGCGAACGCGACATCGAGCGGCTCGCCGACCTGGTCGAGCGCCACCTGGATACCGGGCGATTGCTCGCCCTCTGCGGAGAACCCCATGCGTGACCTGATCCTTGGCGGCGCCCGTTCCGGCAAGAGCCGCCTGGCCGAGCGCCTGGCCGCCGAGAGCGGGCTGGCGGTGAGCTACATCGCCACCGCCCAGGCCGGCGACGGCGAAATGGGCCGGCGCATCGCCGAGCACCGCGCGCGCCGCCCGGCCCACTGGCGAACCCTGGAGGAGCCTCTGGCGCTGGCGGCGACGCTGCGCAGCGAGGCCGAGGCCGGACGCTGCCTGCTGGTCGACTGCCTGACCCTGTGGCTGACCAACCTGCTGCTCTGCGACGATCCCCAGCGTCTCGACGGCGAGCGCGAGGCGCTGCTGGAATGTCTCGGCGAGCTGCCGGGACGGATCATCCTGGTCAGCAACGAAACCGGGCTCGGCGTGGTGCCGCTGGGCGAACTCAGCCGGCGCTACGTCGACGAGGCCGGCTGGCTGCACCAGGCCATCGCCGAACGCTGCGAACGGGTGACCTTCACCGTCGCCGGCCTGCCCATGCCGTTGAAAGGAGAACCGCTATGAGTCTGCAATGGTGGCGCGACACCTGCCGCGAGGCGGACCCGCAGATGCGCCGGCGCGCGGCCGAACGCCAGGACCGGTTGACCAAGCCGCGCGGCTCGCTGGGCCGCCTGGAGCAAGTGGCGATCGACCTGGCGGCGTTGCAGGGGCGCGAACGACCGAGCCTGGAGAGGATCTGGGTGACGGTCTTCGCCGGCGACCACGGGGTAGTCGCCGAGGGCATCTCGGCCTATCCGCAGGCGGTCACCGGCGAGATGCTGCGCAACTTCGTCCGCGGCGGCGCGGCGATCAGCGTGCTGGCGCGCGAACTCGGCGCCGGCCTGGAGGTGGTCGACCTGGGCACCGCGTTCCCCCTGGAAGCCTTGCCCGGCGTGCGTCACCTGCGCCTGGCGGCGGGCACCGCGAACTTCGTCGAGGCCCCGGCGATGGGCGCCGAACAGTGCCTGCTGGCGCTCGAGGCTGGGCACGAAAGCGTGCGCCGCGCCGAGCAGGCCGGCAGCCAGCTGTTCATCGGCGGCGAGATGGGCATCGGCAATACCACCGCGGCGGCGGCCATGGCCTGCGCGCTGCTGGATGCGCCGGCGAGCGCGCTGGTCGGGCCGGGAACCGGGCTGGACGCCAGCGGCGTGGCGCACAAGGCCGCGGTGATCGAGCGTGCCCTGGCCCTGCACGGCGCCCATCGCGCCGACCCCTTCGAAACCCTCCGCCGTCTCGGTGGCCTGGAGATCGCCGCGCTGGCCGGCGCCTACCTGGCCTGCGCGCAGAAAGGCATGGTCGCCCTGGTCGACGGCTACATCTGCAGCGTCGCGGCGCTCTGCGCGGTGCGCCTGAACCCGGCCTGCCGCGACTGGCTGCTGTTCGCCCACAGCGGTGCCGAGCCGGGCCATCGCCATGTGCTCGAAGCCCTGGCGGCGCAACCGCTGCTCGACCTCGGCCTGCGCCTGGGCGAGGGCAGCGGCGCGGCGCTGGCGGTGCCGCTGCTGCGCCAGGCCTGCGCGCTGCACGCGGGGATGGCGACCTTCGCCGAAGCGGCGGTCTCGGACCGCCCGGCATGAGCCTGCGCCTGGACCTCCTGCGGCATGGCGAAACCGAGTCCGGCGGCGGTTTCCGCGGCAGCCTCGACGACGCCTTGACCGCGCGTGGCTGGGCGCAGATGCGCACGGCGGTGGAAGGCGGACGCTGGGACCTGCTGGTCAGCTCGCCATTGCAACGTTGCCGCGCCTTCGCCGAGGAACTGGCGCAGCGCCAGGGGATCGAGCTGGAACTGGAAAACGATCTGCGCGAACTGCATTTCGGCGCTTGGGAGGGGCGCTCGGCGGCCGCCCTGATGGACGGCCACAGCGAGGCGCTCGGCCGCTTCTGGGCCGATCCCTACGCCTTTACCCCGCCGGGCGGCGAGCCGCTGTCCGAGTTCGAGGCGCGGGTGCTGGCCGCCCAGCGACGCCTGCGCCAGCGTCATGCCGGCCGTCGTGTGCTGCTGGTTACCCATGGCGGCGTCATCCGTCTGTTGCTCGCTCGCGCCCGTGGCCTGCCGCGCGAGCACTTGCTGCAGGTGGACGTCGGTCATGGCGCACTGTTCGGCCTGCGCGCCGGAGAGGGCGATGATCGCTGGCACGAATGCCGGGAAGGGGAATAGTCATGCGCGAAGCCTTGCGCTCACTGCTGGTCGCCTTGCAGTTCCTCACCCGCCTGCCGGTGCGCCTGTCGGCGATGCCGACGCCGGAACAGTTCGGCCGCGCGGTGCTCTGCTATCCACTGGTCGGGGTGCTGATCGGCGTCGTGCTGTACGCCGCGGCGCGGTCGCTCGACGGTACGCCGCCGCTGTTGCAGGCAGCCTTGCTGCTGAGCCTGTGGGTGGCGCTGAGCGGCGCGCTGCACCTGGACGGCCTGGCCGACATGGCGGACGCCTGGGTCGGCGGGCTGGGCGACCGCGAGCGGACCCTGGCGATCATGAAGGACCCGCGCAGCGGCCCGGTGGCGGTGGTTGTCCTGGTACTGGTCCTGTTGTTGAAGTTCTCCGCCCTGGCGGCGCTGCTCGGCCAGGGCGAGGCCGGGTTGTTGCCGCTGGCCCCGTGGCTGGCGCGCAGCAGCCTGCCGCTGCTGTTCCTGACCACGCCCTACGCGCGCCCCGGCGGCCTCGGCCAGGCCATCGCCGAGCACCTGCCGGGGCGCAGCCTGCCGTGGGTGCTGGGGGTGAGTTTCGGCCTGGCCCTGGCGTTCGGCCTGGCCGGCCTGCTGGCGTTGCTGGTGACGCTGATGCTCTTCGCCTGGCTGCGCAGCCGTTTCCTCGCGCGCCTCGGCGGCGCCACCGGGGACACCGCCGGCGCGCTGGTCGAACTTACCGAGTGTGCGGTGCTGGTGGCGCTGGCTCTGTAGCCGGACGCGGCTGGCGCAGGACCGCCATGGCGCTGAGGAAGAGCAGCGCGGCGGCGGCCAGTAGCACGGCGACGAAGGCCTGGTCGAAAGCCTGCCGGGCAAGCTCGACGAGCCGCGACGCGACCTCCGGCGTCAGGCCCTCGGCGACCAACAGGGCGTCGTCGAGGCTGTCGCGGACCCGCGCCGGCAGCTCGGCCGAGGGCAGCCTCAGCGACATCCCGTAGACGAAACTCATCAGGCTGCCGAGCAGGGTCACGCCGATCACCCCGCCCAGTTCGTAGGACACGTCTTCGATGGCGGCCGCCATTCCGGAACTCTGTTCGTCCACGTTGAGCATCACCGCGGTGGAGGCGGCGGTCATCGCGCCGCCGAAGCCGACGCCGAGCAGCACCAGGCTGGCCAGTTGCGCTCCGGTGGCGGACTGGTAGGACAGGGCCAGGCCGAGCAATCCGGCGCTGCCGAGCAGCAGGGAGGCGCACATCACCCGGTTCTCGCCCCAGCGCGGCACCAGCCAGCCGGCCAGCGGCCCGACCACCAGCGAGGCCAGCGGGATCGGCAGGACGAACAGGCCGGCCTTCAGCGGCGTCAGGCCCTGCACCAGTTGCAGGTGCTGGCTGAACACCAGTTCCATGCCGACCAGCGCCATGGTCGCCACCAGGGCCACCGCGACGCCGCGGGCGAAGCGCCGGTTGCGGAACAGCGCGAAGTCGATCATCGGTTCGCGGGCGCGGCGCTGGCGGCGGACGAACAGGTACAGGCAGAGCATGCCGCCGAGCGCGGCGAGGACGGCCAGCCCGAAGTCCGGGGCGCGTGTGCTGAGTTCCTTGATCGCATACACCACCCCGACCAGGCCGAACATCACCTGCAGCGAGCCGAGGGCGTCCCATGGGCGCCGCGACTGGCCGCCGCAGGCCGGGATGGCCGGCAGCGCCAGCAACAAAGCGACGACCACCACCGGGACGTTGATGAGGAACACCGAGCCCCACCAGAAGAACTCCAGCAGCACGCCGCCGACCACCGGCCCCAGCGCCGCGCCGGCAGAGGCGACGGAGGCCCAGATGCCGATGGCCAGGGCGCGTTCGCGTTCGTCCTGGAAGACATGGCGGACGATCGACAGGGTCGCCGGCATCATCAGTGCCGCGCCCACCGCCAACCCGGCGCGGGCGGCGATCAGCGCCGCGGCGCTGGGGGCGAAGGCGGCGCACAGCGAGGCCAGGCCGAACAGCGGCAGGCCGGCGAGGAACAGCCGCTTGTGGCCAAGGCGGTCGCTGAGCAAGCCGGCGCCGGGCAGCAGGCCGGCGACCACCAGCGGATAGGCGTTGACGATCCAGAGTTTCTCCGCGGCCGTCGCGCCGAGGTCGTGGGTCAGGCGCGGCAGGGCCGTGTAGAGCACGGTCATGTCGATGATGATGAGGAACAGGGCGCTGGAGACGATGGCCAGGACCAGCCAGCGGTTCTGCCGGAACATGGGATAACCTCTGTGGCGAACGGTTCATCGCTCGCCGTGGATAACGGGAATTGCGCGCCACGGGCGGGCGCGTGAAAATATAAATACATACGTATGGATTTAAACTCAAGAGGTAGCCATGGGACGCCGACGAACGATCGACCGTGACCAGTTGCTCGATGCCGCCGAGGCGGTGATCGGCCGCGAAGGCGCGGCCGGCCTGACCATCGATGCGGTGGCGAAGGAAATGGGCATTACCAAGGGCGGCGTGCAGTACTGCTTCGGTACCAAGGATGCGCTGATCGACGCGATCTTCGAGCGCTGGGGCAAGGCCTACGACAGCCTGTTCGAAGCGGTGGCAGGGAAGCAGCCGACGCCACTGACGCGGGTTCGCGCACATGCCGAGGCGACCCAGCGTTCGGACGAGCTGTCCAGCAGCAAGGCGGCGGCGCTGATGGCGGCGCTGATCCAGACGCCCGAGCACCTGGAGGGCAGCAACCAGTGGTATCGCAGCCGGTTGGAAGGCCTGGACCTGTCCGCACCTGAGGGACGCCGTGCGCGCCTGGCGTTCCTGGCGGTGGAGGGCGCTTTCATGTTGCGCTACTTCCGCCTGATGGACATTGGCCAGGAGGAATGGGACTCGATGCTCGACGACGTTCGTGCGTTGTTGCTGACCCCGGCTGGCGCCAGCGGAGACTGAGGCTCCGCTGGCGCGCGCTGCGGGTGGTCGCCTCAGTCGAAGGCGAAGTGCTCGCTCTTCAGGTCCATGATCGAACCCGTCGGCTTCGCCATTGCCGCCGCGTGGCCCTTGGCGCGCGGAAGCAGGCGGGCGAAGTAGAACTCGCTGGTGGCGATCTTGGCCTTGTAGAAGTCCGCCGACTCGCTGCCGCCCTGGCGCAGTCGCCGGCGCGCAGCGGCTTCCTGGAGGGCCCAGGAATAGGCCAGCGTGGCGTAGCCGGAGAACATCAGGTAGTCGTGGCTGGCGGTGCTCACCAGATCGCGTTGCTTGCGCGCGGTGAGGGCAATGCGCAGGGTCAGCAGGTTCCATTGGGCGCAGAGCTTGAGCAGCACCAGGGCGCGGCCGCGCATGCGCGGCTCGTTCTTCAGCAGGTCGACGGCGAACCGGGCCACGCCCCTAGTGAAGTCGCGCACGGCCTTGCCCTGGGTCATCAGCAGGACCTTGCGGCCGAGCAGGTCGAGGGCCTGGAT